>CAZABE010000101.1:0-19518 GCA_964483425.1 uncultured Isosphaeraceae bacterium
CCACCGTTCTTGGAGCCAACAAGATTTCTGATGTGCGACCAGCAGACCTACCTTCAATGGGTGCAGAGGTACCAAAACGAGAAACTAGAAGGACAACACCTCAAACCACACCTCGAGCCACACCTCGAGCCACACCTCGAACCACACCCTCAACAGGAGGCGGACCGTTTGCTAAACAAAAATACAGAACAAGACCGCTTGGGCTAATTGCCCTGCTGTTAACAATAGTGGCTGGCGTGTCTATTTTGACATACTATGACAAAACAGAAGAAGTGCCTATAAGCGCAATAGAACTGAATCCTCCAAACGGTCGAGTTTTGGTATTAAACGAACTGTCTACCACAACAAATAGCCAAGCAAAGAAAACAGCATCCAATACGGTGGCATCGCTTGGCGTTTCTGGTTGGGATTTTTTCACCGACCAAGACACGGAAGCATCAGTTAGAAGCTGGCTTCCATCAGATCCGACGGTCGAAACTGTACCACCCAACAAACTTTCTGAAGAAAACATTTCTGGAATCCTTCTTATCAAAGAAGGCGCAGAAGACAACCCATCGTTTTATTTCATTGACAACAGTGGTTCGGTTTTAATTCAGTAAAATAGGGCGATGGAATTTCAAACGGTCTTGTTCATAGCACTGGCAGTGCTTGTTATGGCAACCCTGTACTCGGCTGTAGGACATGGAGGCGGCTCGGGATACCTTGCGGTTCTTGCGATTGCATCAATTGCACCAGAACAAATGCGACCAACGGCGCTCATCTTAAATGTTGTTGTCTCATCAATTGCAACGTGGAAGTTTTCGGCATCAGGAACATTTCGAAAAGAACTTTTTCTCCCACTGATTTGTGCCAGCATTCCAGCATCGTTCGTCGGGGGGATCATTGAAATTCCAAGCCAAATTTACAAACCAGTAGTCGGTTTAGTTTTACTTTACGCCGCATTTCGACTGTTTATTCCAATACAAGGAAACGAACAAACTAAAAAACCCGTCTTGTTTTTAGTTTTACTTGCCGGCGCCACAATCGGCATCTTTAGCGGAGTGATTGGTGTTGGAGGTGGAATATTCCTAAGCCCACTCATCCTTTTGCTTGGTTGGACAACAGCAAGACAAACAGCAGCAATAACTGCACCCTTTATTTTGGTAAATTCTGTTGCTGCTTTAGGAGGTATTGCTACAGACAGTTCAACCATCCCCGTTGAGTTTGGTTTTATCGTACCCCTAACAATAGCCGTTGTTGTTGGTGGGTTTATTGGTTCATCGTTTGGCAGCAAAAAACTTGGGCACCAAGGATTGCGCGCAACGCTAGGAGTTGTCCTGTTTATTGCTGCATCAAAGATGTTTATCACGTTTAATAGTTCACCAAACGAACTGTCCGCGGATGCGATAAAATACCAAGAGTGAACAAACAAGCGGCAAAACTACGAAAAGCAATGCAACAGGGGGTGGTAATGTGTCCCGGTGCATGGAACGGGCTTGTGGGCGCGGCAATTTCTAAAGCAGGATTTCAAGCCTGTTATATAAGCGGCGGTGCAACAGCAAACGCTTCAGGGTATCCTGATGTTGGGTTAATTTCACTTACTGAAATGTGCAGAACTATTCGAGAGGTGTCGGCAGCGAGCAATTTGCCTGTCATTGTTGATGCTGATACTGGGTACGGGGAGATAGAATGTTTAGTCCGCACCATAGTTGAATATGAGCGAAACGGGGCATCTGGGATGCACATTGAGGATCAAGAGTTTCCAAAACGCTGTGGACACCTAGATGGCAAAACTTTGATTTCCCAATCGGCAATGGAAGAAAAAATTAAAGCAGCTTCAGAAAATCGTGTTTCTGATGACTTTATTCTTGTTGCTCGTACAGATGCGCGTGGAGTAGACGGGCTAAATGCCGCAATAGACAGAGGCAACGCTTACCGCGACTCTGGCGCTGATATGATTTTCCCAGAGGGTCTTAGAAGCGAGGAAGAGTTTGCTGAATTTGCAGCCAATTGTCCGGGTCTTCTTCTTGCTAACATGACAGAATTTGGAAAAACCCCCTATCTCACAGCAAATCAATTTGGCGAATTGGGCTATGGCCTTGTTATTTACCCCGTTACTTTCCAGAGAGTTGCAATGGGTTCGATAAGCCGTTGTCTAGAACAACTATTTGAATGTGGGTCTGCAGAAGGTTTTGAAGATCAAATGCAAACACGACAAGAACTCTACGACTTGCTTGGGTATGTTCCGGGCGAGGCATGGTCATATCCAAACGAATAACCATTCTTGCTTTCGATTTATACTTTCGTTTTATAACAGATGCTATTAGTTTAGAAAACGACCTGCGGGGTAGTTTTTTCCGAAGTGGTTTTATTGGCGGGTTATTGCAGCGGTTTCTTAGTGAGGGCGTAACTGCGAAACCAGCCAAACTATAACTTTTAGATTCTGATAGAATAGGGGGTTCAATGAATGTCGAATTATCGGGGTCTATCAAAGAAAGTAAACATGACACAAACAGAAGAAAAAACCCCAAAACAATCAGACCAAAGGGGCCTTGCCGGCCAAGTTATTGGCGATACGTCCGTATGTTCTGTCAATCAAACACAGTTGATTTACCGTGGGTATGAAATTGCTGACCTAGCCGAGAACGCAACGTTTGAAGAGGTTGCACACCTTCTTTTAGTTGGACACAAGCCAACAGAAGAGGAATTATCAACGTTTAAATCGAACCTTGTTTCAATGCGCGAAATTCCAAAAAGCGTACAAGACGCCATTGTACAAATAGCACAAAACACCCCAGGCGCTCACCCAATGTCCGTTCTTAGAACCGCGGTTTCGATGTTGTCCCACCTTTGTCCTGTTTGTGAAGACAACAGCGCCGAAGCAGACCTTCAAAAATCAATGCACCTACTTGCGAAAATACCAACCTGTATAGGTGTGCACCAAATGGCACTTGACGGGAAAACCCCAGTTGATCCTGATCCAAATTTAGGTCATGCTGCAAATCTCCTTTGGTGTATGAGTGGAGAAGTACCACACGAATCCGAAGCCAAGGTTATGGATGTTTCACTTGTACTTTATGCAGAACACGACTTTAACGCATCAACCTTTACAAGCAGAGTAATCGCCTCAACAAACAGCGACCTCCACTCTTGTGTCTGTGGTGGAATTGGCGCACTTAAAGGCAACTTACACGGCGGAGCGAACGAAGCCGCAATGGAAATGCTTAAAGAAATTATGGTTGCTGTTGATGGCGGTTCTACCGCGGAAGAGTTTATGCAACATGCATTTGAGACAAAGAAAAAACTTATGGGTTTTGGGCACCGTGTATACAAAAACGGAGATCATCGCGCGGGGATCCTTCGCGGCTGGGGTCTCAAATATGCAAAAGAAGCAAACCCAGACGCAAAAAAATGGTTTGATCTTGGTGATGAGGTTCAAGCAATCATGCTTCGAGATAAAAACATTCATCCGAACGTTGATTTTCCTTGTGGTATGACCTACTTTGCAATGGGTATTCCCGTTCCTCAATACACACCAATTTTTGTTGCTTCAAGAATAACTGGTTGGTGTGCTCATATTATGGAACAGCACCAAAACAACAGGATTATCCGACCACTTGCCCGTTACATCGGCGCCGAACTAAGAAACTGGAACGATTAAATGTCCGTAAACAAAATCGCCGTTATCGGTGGGGGAACAATGGGAAGCGGCATTGCTCTCACCGCCGCAACGAGCGGTCTTCAGGCGGTAATAGTTGATATTAGCGAAGACCAACTCTTGAGAGCAAAAACATATCACGAAAAACAACTTGCTAGATCCGTCTCAAAAGAGCGTATGACTCAAGAGGAAACAGAGAAAACAATTCAAAGGTTGTCATACGCAACATCAACGGAGGAGGCGTCTGATTCCGACTGGGCAGTTGAGGCTGCAACCGAAAACATTGATGTAAAGAAAACAATTTTCAAACAAATGTTTGAAACATTTCGCGATGATGTTGTGCTTGCTACGAACACATCATCCATATCGATTTCTGATTTGGCATCATCAGTCCCCGGTGCGGAAAATCGTGTGATTGGGATGCACTTCTTCAATCCAGTACCAGTAATGAAATTGGTAGAGGTTATCAGGGGTAAACAAACAAGCGAAGAGACGACCGCAGCAACGATTTCTCTTTCTGAAAGAATGGGAAAGATTCCAGTTCCTGCAAACGATTTTGCCGGCTTTGTTTCCAACCGCGTCCTCATGCCAATGATTAATGAGGCCTTCCATGCTTGGAGCGACGGGGTGGCTGAGCCAGAAGACATTGACTCAATCATGAAACTTGGTTGTGCGTTTCCAATGGGTCCACTTCGCCTCGCAGACTATATTGGACTAGATGTTTGCCGCGACATCATGGTGGTTATGTACAACGGACTTGGCGAAAACCCAAAATACTTACCAAACAAAAAACTATTAGAACTTGTCGAACAAGGACATCTTGGAGACAAGTCCGGACAAGGTGTTTACAACTACGAAAAAGAATAGTAGATGACCAAACCGGCACATCCATTTTTTCGTTGGCCAGCAAGTTTGCTTTGGTTTCTTCCGCTCATAGCAATTCAACTATTGTTTTGGCGCCTTGGGGGTGTTGGTTCTGTTTGGTGGTACCTAGTAATTCCAACTCTTGTTTCGCTCGTATTTATTAACCTGTTCTCTTCGGTTTGGCTTGGCGTTTCTGTTCTAGTTGTACTTTTTTTGTATTGTTCTGTAGGGTCTTCGGGCGCACCAATAAGTTTTGCAATTTGGGAATCGACAGCATGGATCAACCTTCGAGAAATGCGCGGACTTGAAATGACAGAATTTGAATGGTTTCACTGGTGGCCGTTCAAGTGGCTTGTAGCAATACTTTGCCTAAACATGTCTATTGTGACGATTCGCAAAATACCATTAAACCTTCTCACCGTTGGCGTGTGGACTATCCACGCCGGCGTCATAGTAACGGTGCTTGGATGCGTGGTTTATTTCTCACAAAAAGTTGAGGGAGACGTCTTGGTTTCCCGAAGGGTTGTTGAAATACAGGTTCCCGGCGGCAAGCCAGCTATGATGGTTGTTACACCAGCAAACTCTATTCGGGCTGGCGACACTACGTACACAATTACAGACATCAACCCGAATTGGACCCTTATGTCCGGAGAAGATGCCGGCAAGGAGGTGTATTCTGTTTCCGTTTCGGTACAAAACAATGAAACGTCTTTTGTAAGACAGTTAATAGCTGGATATCCAGAGTACACCGAAGATATTTTGCAAAGTGACGATCAAAACCAACAGATGGCTCGAGCGAAAAACATTTTAGGGAAGCCACTTGTTGACGACTCGCTCCAAATGTCCTTAGAATACGACGAAAAGGACGTGTTTTATGTAACACAAAGCGGCGCCCTCTATATACGAGAACTATCAAATGATGGGACGCCACTTACCAATTGGGTCGAAAGACCAATCAACAACCTACCAAGATTTAACGATTATATTTCCGACCATGACGACGTTTGGTTAACCGAGGAACCAACACAACTACACCCACTAAATCTACGCGTCTCTCCAAGCAAAAACGATCCGGTTGCCAACGACATTTCCGTAACTAGTTATTTACGCTATGCCTTTATGAATTCGAGAGTAACTGGCGGTGGAGATGAATTATTCCCAGTTGCTTGGGTGACACTTAAAAAGGGAGAAGAAGCAATTCAGTCAGTTGAACTTTACGCTTTTGATCCATCTCTAAGTACTGCAGATACATCCCTAATGACTTTTCGTTGGCTTGGAACCAAAGACGAACTCGAGGGCTTAGAACGGTCCCTTACCCCAACAATTAAAGCAGACATTTTCGGAAAGTCCTACGACATAGATCTAGTTGCAAGCGAGGATTTTCAGCAAATAGGCGAAACGGGGTATGCCTGTAAAATTAATTCTGTACAAAATAATTTGAACATTGGAGGATCGGTTGTTTCGCTTGCAATTGTTTCAATTAAAAACGGTGACCAGACGTGGGACAGGTGGGTATTCGACAAACAAGCAATGAACAGGGATGTAATCGAGGGCGAGCAACACGCTGGCTCTGGCAAGAAGTTTATCGACGAGAACATTTCGATGACCTATTCTGCGGGAGGCGCACCAATAACAATTGTTGGTGGAACCGAAGATAACGACTATAGGTTGCTTACAACGATAAATGGAAACACGCCAACATCAGCGCAACTGGAAATTGGAAAGCCATTTCAGCTAACCGAAGACGTGACACTTACAATCGACAGGATTGAACCGCACACATTTTCAGACACAAGACCAACTGTTGTGCCATTAATACAGAGGGATCCTGGCGCAAGCAATATGTACTCCATGATAAAGGTTGTCGTTCCAACAAAAGACGGAACGGTGTCAGCTTGGCTTCCATACCACCACTATCCATTTGAATCCCAAAAAGAGGTTGTGCGAAGGTTCCAATATAAACCAACAACAATACAGCTTCCGAGCGGCAAGTTTGTTGAATTGATGTTTTCCCGCAAAAGCGCGGAACTTTCAGCTACGGTCGCACTTGATTCGTTTGAAGTCGATTCTCACCTTGGCGGGTTTACTGGAAGTACTTCAAGTATTTTAAATTGGAGAAGTTTAGTCAAGTTTTTAGATGGGTCCGACGTCACAATTGCGGTGAGTGTTAATGATCCAAAACCACACCAAGACCTTTGGTTTTTCCAATCACAGTGGGATCCACCAGACGGTGCATCTAAAGGATTAAACTACACGGTTCTTGGTGTTGGTAATCGGCACGGGGTCTTCCCAATGTTGCTCGGCTGTTGTTTAACCGCAGCCGGCATGATCTGGGCGTTTTATATTAAGCCGATGATTAAGAGAAAACGACAGCAAGCAATATACGTTGAGGTACAAAAATGAAGCACCTTTTTTTGCTAGTTGCACTTCTTTTTACTTTTCAAACACAAGCGGCACAAGAAGACGGGTTTTCCAACCAAGTTGACATGACCCCTTGGAGCGACAGTGTCGCCGTGTTTACCAACGGTCGAGTCAAGTCATTCGAAACATTCGCCCGTTCGTTTGTCTCACACATAATGGGTCCAAGGAATTTTGAAGAACAGGACACAACGTTCACATATTTTGACATGCTCATTCGACCAGAGCGGTACATGGGCGAACCAATCATATATGTAAAGCACAAAGGACTACGCGCGGCAATAATTGGGGAACTAAACCTTGATGAGCCAGCGGCAAAAAATCGTGCTGATAGTTTTATGAAAACTGGTTTGGTTTCTCGAGAGGTATTGCAACAACCAACTGTTCGCTCTCTTCTTGGTCGACTAAAACAAGATGTTCGCAGGTTTGCGACACCAGTTGAAAACATAGATAGTGGAATTGGCGCAAGCGATCCAAGAAACCTCTGGGCTGTTCTAAAAGTTGTACCCCCAACAAACGGTTCATTTGATGCACCTTGGACAACCTTGGACGGGGTAACAGATAATGAAATAATAAAATCGTGGGGGACAATGGTAGAAGCGTGGAAACTAGAAGACGCCCAAACGGTGAATATAGAACTTGCAAAACTAGCACAACTTTTACCATCACTAGGTGCAGGAACAGATATTTATCCCGACACAAGAAAATTGAAACTTGAAAGTTTATATTTTCGGCTTGGGAACCTAACTAGCATTTGGATTGTATACCTCGCAAGCACAATTCTATTATTGATGTCGCTTGTCTATAGATTTAAAAGAGTTGGGCAACTAGGTATAGCAATCTTTATTCTTGCTGTTGTACTCAATACAATCGCCGTAATTTGGCGGTGGTATGTATCGGGAAGATTTCCAAATGCGAACATGTTTGAAGCAATTACAACAGCCGCATGGATGGGTGGTCTGTTTGGGGTTTTGATGGAGATCATTCTTCGTAAATCATCAATGAAATATGTGTTTTCTCTTGGCGCAGCGATTTCCGCCATTGTCGCTCTTCTGGCGGTTCGTCTGTATCCGCTTGAACTTAATCCCCACATCTCAAACAAGATGCCAGTACTACATGACGTTTGGCTTTACATTCATGTTAACTTTATTATCTTTGCGTATTGCCTAATTTTTGTGGCCGCGGTAGCAGCAACAATCTATTTAATTCGTCGATTAATACAAAAACTCACTCATCAAGACGGACGAAACGATTTTGCAAGAGCCGGAGGAGCAGCATCTCTTGTTGAAGTGCGACCGGGCAATAAACCAGCACTAAAAAACAACTTGGGCTCAGTGCTTGACGGTGCTACTATGGTTCTTGTAGAACTCTCGTTCATTCTTCTTTGGTCTGGGATCGTTATGGGAGCAATTTGGGCAGACCACTCTTGGGGACGTCCTTGGGGCTGGGACCCTAAAGAAACCTTCGCGCTGAATACGTTTATCATTTTCATTGTGCTTATTCACACGAGAATAAAGGTAAAAGATAAGGGTCTGTGGACCGCATGGCTTGCATTGATTGGTTGTGGGGTCATGCTTTTTAACTGGATTATCATTAACTTCACAATATCTGGCTTGCACTCCTACGCCTAACCAACAGAACAACACACCCATAATGAAAGCCAAGTTGGTTTACCATATCCACCATGGCACCAATCGTTATCCAAACAGAAAATCTTCCACCGGTTTGTAGCGATTGGCTTGCAAAACAGTGCGAGCTGCACATCTGCCCAGTTGGGTCACTTCGTTTTCAAGAGTTATTACCAGAAGCAGAGGGACTTGCTATTCGTACGTATACTCAAGTGGATAAAAATATGCTGGACAACGCTCCGAAACTTAAGGTGGTAGGACGCGCTGGAGTTGGAGTTGATAACGTAGACCTAAGAGCGTGCAAGGAAAGGGGCGTTGTCGTTGTCCATACACCTGAAGCAAACACCGAATCGGTCGTGGAGTTTGTCTTAACTACAATGCTCGCAAATTTAAGGAACCTACACTGTGTATCTGGGGGTCTTAATCAAAAGGAGTGGGACTCGTTTCGCGACGCATCGATGACCAAAAAAGAATTTTCCGAAACAACCCTTGGCATTATTGGCTTTGGAAGAATTGGAAGCCGCTTAGGAATGATGGCGGGGCAACTTGGGTTTAAGGTTCTTTTTAATGACCTCTTAAACATAGAAGAAACATACGGGTGCTCACAGGTTGGAACGGAACAACTTCTATTTGAAAGCGACATAATTTCTATTCATGTCGATGGACGCCATGAAAACAAACGGTTATGTAATGCAAACATGTTTCGGCAAATGAAGGTAAATGTTTTATTCATAAATACCGCCCGCGGTTTTGTTGTTGACGCATATGCATTGACCAATTTTTTGAAAAACAGTACAGCTGCAAGTGCAATCCTAGATGTCCACGACCCAGAACCAATTACAAGCGACTACCCGCTCTTGCACCTTCCAAACGCAACCCTATATCCTCACATAGCGTGCAAAACAACAACAGCATCTATAAACATGGGCTGGGTAGTCAAAGATATTTACTCAGTACTTTGCGACGAACAACCGGCCTTTGCAGTTAAAACGTAAGCGCAAACACCCAAAACAAAACGTTGAACAAAACTATGGGCATGAGGACTCCCAAAAATCCAACAATTAACCGTAATGTGGGGTTGAGCCCAAGAACCCAACGGCGCAATTTCCACCAAAATAATAATCCAACAACCAACAAAAGCATCACTACCAGTTCGGGGATTATCCACCTCCACATTAAAGGCGACCCGTTGTAGATTCGTGCCGCAAAAAAAAGTCCCGCTTGGTCAACACAAACCCCAATAGAGCAGACAATCCCAAACAAAAAGAGCATCCACGAAGAACACTTAAACCTTTCTTTTAGAGTTAGTTCAAGCGTCAAGCCGCACTCTGGGCAACGGTCTGAAGATATTTTTTTAAGTTGGAATCCACAATACGGACAGGGTCCATCATAATCACGAAGAAACGATTCAAGAGGAGAGTTTGGTGGTGTGGATTCCATTCACCTATTGTATGATTCATTTTTTAGGAACACACTTAATATGACAACAACAATCACAAAGATTCACGCAAGGCAAATACTTGATTCAAGGGGTAATCCAACCCTTGAATGCGAGGTTCACCTCAAAAACGGTTTATTTGGAAGGGCCGCTGTTCCAAGTGGAGCAAGCACTGGAGAAAACGAGGCGGTTGAACTTAGAGACGGCGGTTCATTATGGTGCGGAAAGGGTGTTGCAAAGGCCGTTTCCAATATCAACGGTCCTATAGCGTCAGCAATTGTTGGGATGGATGCGAATGACCAAGAGGGCGTAGACAAGACGATGATTTCTCTTGACGGAACGGACAACAAGGGAAATTTTGGCGCAAATGCACTACTTGGGGTCTCTATGGCAACGGCTCATGCTGCCGCAAACGCAGCCAACCTTCCTCTCTACAAATATCTCAATAATGATTCGTCCGTTTTACCAGTGCCGATGTTCAACATACTAAACGGTGGAAAACACGCAGACAACACCGTCGATTTTCAAGAGTTTATGATTCAGCCATGTGGGTTTGATACATTCAACGAGGGGCTCCGTGCTGCCGTAGAAATTTATCACACCCTAAAAGGAGTGTTACACGACCGAAATATGTCTACAGCAGTAGGAGACGAAGGCGGCTTTGCCCCAAACCTTTCTGATAACGAAGACGCACTTAGGGTTATTGAAGAAGCAGTAGATAAGGCGGGGTATTCTTGGGGAGAGCAAATTTTTGTTGCACTTGATCCAGCAACAAGCGAACTTGTTTCTGAAGCGAGAAAACTTGGCAGTGAAGGATATTGTTTCTTTAGCAGTTCCCCAGACACGATTATTTCTTCGGACGAAATGATTGATATTTGGTGGGACTGGTGTAATCGTTATCCAATTCGTTCTATCGAAGACGGGCTTGGTGAAGATGACTGGGAAGGTTGGAATAAACTGACCGAGCGTCTTGGAGACAAAATTCAGTTGGTTGGCGACGATTTGTTTGTAACAAACCCTGTGTTCCTTGAACGTGGAATTAAAGAGGGGTGTGCAAATTCGATTTTAGTAAAAGTCAACCAAATAGGAACACTTACAGAAACATTTGCTGCAGTGAATATGGCACACAAAAACAAATACTCAGCCGTCTTAAGCCATCGAAGTGGTGAAACCGAGGACACAACAATTGCCGACATTTCGGTTTCAACAAACTGTGGACAAATTAAGACAGGAGCACCCTGCCGCAGCGACCGAACCGCAAAATATAACCAACTAATTCGCATCGCAGAACAATTGGGCGAGAGTGCTGCGTACGGAGCGTAATGCAATCAAAATCACTTGCAAACCTAATTGGGTGGCGGCTTGTGCAACTTCCGTTCATTTTGTTTGTTGTGTACACAATAACGTTTTTGCTTGCCTGGCAAATCCCAGGCAACCCACTTGAAAAAGAGGGAAGACGACCACCAAAAGAAGTGGTGGAACAAATGGAAGCACAGTACAACCTAAACGATCCAATTGCTTTTTATTGTGACTATATATGGAAGGCTTCAGGCCTCTCTTGGGTATCTGGTAACCGAAGCGAGCCCGTATTCAACCTTGGACCAAGTTTGCGTCACGAGAATTGGACAGTGAACGATATACTTATTGCTCAACTTCCCGTTTCAATGGCAATAGGAGCCTGCGCAATATTGATAGCCCTAATAATTGGCCTATCTGCTGGGGCGTTGAGTGCAATCAAACCTAAATCGTGGGTTGAACATATTTCATTTGTAATTGCAATTATAGGAATAAGCTTGCCGTCTTTTGTTATTGGGGTTGTGTTGCTAATAGTATTTGCTGTGTGGTTACGCTGGTTTCCAATAAGTGGATGGGGTACTTGGCAACATCTTGTTTTGCCATCTGTCGCGTTAAGTTTGCCTTTTGCTGCCTATATTGCACAATTAACCAAAACAGGGATGGTAGAGCAACTAAGAAGCGACCACATAAGAACAGCAAGAGCAAAAGGTGTTTCAGAAACAGCAGTAGTGCTAAAACATGCAATGAAAAACGCAATACTTCCTGTAGTAAGTTATTTAGGGCCGGCAACAGCCGCTGCAATGACCGGCTCATTTGTTATAGAGAAGGTGTTTGCAATTCCGGGAATTGGTACTCACTTCGTCGATGCCGTCCTCGGAAAAGACATAACCGTGTTAATGGGAATCGTCTTGGTGTACGCAACCCTGCTTGTTCTGTTTAACTTAGCGGTTGACGTTATGTACCGCTTCTTAGACCCACGCCCAACCCTCTAATAATGGGACAGTCCCCATAAGAAAATGTTTTATTGTGGGCTGTCTCCAAAATCCGACACAGAAACGCGCCACAGGTGTTGTACGAGTCGTGGGTGTTCTGTCAATCCGGAGACGTGTTCTGGGTCATACATATATAGTTGTAAAAGTTGACAAATAACCAACATTGGAACCTCTTTTGTAAACAACCTTTCTTCAATGTCTCGAAGCAATTCCATTCGTTTATTAGGATTTTGTTCTTTATCTGCTTCGTTAAGCAAAGCATCTATTTCATGGTTTATATAACCGCGATCGTTATTTCCATTGTCTGATCTGAAAACATCAAGAAAAGTTGTAGGATCTCCATAATCCCCATACCACCTTCCTCTTGCAACCATGAAATTGCCAGAACGTAAATCAGCGCTAAAAAACTTATTATCTGTACCACGCAACTCTACTCGCACACCAAGCAATTTTTCCCACTGGTCTCTAAGTTCAAGAGATATCCACTTATATCTAGGGGTGTTTGTCGTATACAACAAATCTATGGGTGGGAATGGATTTCCATCCTCGTCTTCAACAAACCCATCATCATCTCTATCATCCCACCCAGCATTTCGTAACTCACTAATAGCCCTCTCTGGGTTGAACCCGAGTCCCTCAACCTCACCATACCCATCAATTGATTTTGGTGGAACAAAACTATTCACTACTGGCTCATTAAGACGTGTTGCGTGTTTTACGATTGACTCTCTGTCGGTAGCCAACACAAACGCGCGGCGAACAGCTGGAACTGAAAAGGGATTTTTTGTGCCGTTTGACAAATCTGATCTGCAGTTAAAGGAAAAAAAATCAGTTCCGAATGTTGGAAACGCGTGAATGTTAGTTCTTGTTCCATCAATCTTTTGTTGAAGCATGTCCGCTTGATAATCAACATTTACGCTACTTAGCCAGTCAACATGTCCGCCCTCAAAAGACATTACTGCAGTGTTCGCGTCTGAAATTGTTAATCCTTGGATTGTCTGGAGAGTTGTTACTTCCGGTGTGTGGTAGTGTCGGTTTTTAATGAGCCACATATCACGTTTGTATCGCCAAGTTTCAAGAACAAATGGTCCGTTACAGACAATAGTTTCTGGTCTTGCCCAGTAATATTGTTGTTTAATTCTCCCCGATTCCTCGTCAACCTCAATCCATTTTCGTTCGCTGATCTTAGTTGGATCTATGGAGTACCACCCGTTTTCTATTATTTCTTTTTTCGTAATGTTGTCAACAACCCAACCCTCTACAGACGGTCTATATACAGGGCTACAAACAGCAAGGGCGAGCTGGTCCAAAAAATACGGCACTGGTCTAGCAAGTTCAACGACAACAGTTTTATAATCAGGAGTGCTTACTCCAACTCTCGCTGCGAACTCTTCTCTAAGGTCATTAAGCGAAGTGACCGTTCCGTTTTTTAATTGTTCTGTTCTCCAGTCCCAAAAATCTTTTGCACCCTTAATGCAATAAAAAAAATTAGAGTAGTCAGAAGACGTGTCCGGTGTTAACAACCGCATCCAAGCATATTGGAAATCATACGAAGTAACCTCGGCGCCATTGCTCCATTTTGCATCATCGCGAACATGAAATTTATAAACAAGACCATCTTCAGAAACCTCTAGTTTATCCGCTGCTGCAAGGTCTATCGAAAAATCTTTCGTGTTCCATCGAACTAGCCCCTCATATAAACAATAGGCAATCTGCATATCGGTCAACCAACTCATACGTTGGGGGTCAAGCGTAAAAACATCTCCGCGGTTTACAAAAACGAAATCAGCCCTCGGTTTTGTGTTATCTAGCCCAACAATTGCAACAACAACCGCAACAACAAAAGCGATTGGAATTAGTAAGCGGAACACACTACATCAGTTCTTTGAATTTTTTTTCCACTCTTCAACACGGTCGATTATTGCTCCGGTGTTATTGCTATGCCACAACTCTAATATTGAAACCCTTGTGTCATCGTTCAAACCAAGCGCCCTGTCCACAATCATCCCAGCAGAATTCATCGATTGTCCATAAGAAATAAAAAGCGACTCGTTGTCACTTAGAGACATGGATTTTCCAACGCAAAATTCAACCAAAGACACCAGAGAAGACATTAACCTATCTTGCGCTTTGTCTCTTGATGTGATATCTAAATCTGGGTCGATTAACCGAAACCGAATTGATGGAAGCACAACCCCAAGAGCCAAAACTTTCTCATCATCATGATCTGTCTTTCCCAGCGATTTAACCAAGGCGTCTATTGCATTTGTTTGAAGTTCTAAAGACAGCACTCCAAGTTCGTTTTTATCTCTCGAATCCAAATTTTTTGCGTATTGAAGTGCCTCAAGTGATGAGATTTGTTCTGCGATTACAAACCACCTTGGCTCACTGACGATGAGGGAGCAAAGCCGAGTTGCATCTGATTTGATTTTTCGAAAAGGAAGAGCACCAGCGGTGAAAGATTTACCAAGACCTATGGAAGCCCAAAGCCGAGCAGAGTCACGCGCCTCTTCTGTACTATCAGCCATAGACAGCAAAACTCTAGATGTCTGTTCGTTTCCAATAACAGAAAGCACTTGAAGTGCATTAACTAATCCCATTTCATTAGTGTTTTCTGCTGACAATAACGGCTCAACACCATCTAATACACCGCTGCAATAAACAGATCTAACGTAAGGAGACATGTCATTTTCATTTTCAAGTGGGCTAATTAACCTCTGCCTTGCAGAAAACAAATCGGTTGTGTCCGTTGTTTGCAGGGCCTCTGCCCATCCTGTTGCATATTGTGTTATGCGCTTGCTGTCCTCGTCGGTCAAAGTGTTTTTGTTAACAATATTGTCAATTCGGTACCTTGGAGGAGCCAAGGCAACCAAGAGCGGGGCAGCAGCAACACAAACTAGTAGACATCTTAAAAATGGCATAATAAATCCTTTTGTTAGAACCCTAGGATAACGCAACAGTGACTATTAATGGGATGGCAAATTATTGTGAATAGAGTATTTTTCAGACCTGATAAAAAGGCACAATTCCCACCTATTCTTTGGGTTTGGAATATGATTCGTCCCTATGCGACGCATAATTCCACTTTTCATAATTCCAGCCATGCTCTTTGCAGCGCAACACAGCGTCGCACAGGAAGAAACAGCGGAATCAAAAAATAGTGGCATCGCAAAACTACTCGCCCAGGAGTTCATCCGAACAGCAAGACTGGCGACCATGACAGAACCCCTAGACACGCTCTCGATAATGTCCGCCGTATATTTGGTTAAGGAAGCAGCAAAACTATCGCCACATGACCCAAACATTTTAAGATCGATGATTGAAGTCGCTCAAATGGCTGATTTGCCGGAGCTAAAACAAGAGGGGATACAAAAACTATTAAAAATTTCTCCAAAAGAAACACCGCTGCAGCTGGCTCGCCTTCGAGGTGCAATTGATAAGACAAATACAGCAGACAACCGAATTTCAGTCTACGAACAACTGCTTGGTGAGTCAAACTACTCAGGTCTTGATTCTAGAATTGCTTCTCGACTTGCTCTTGATGTTGCGCTGTTGCAAAGACAACTTGGTAACACACACCAGTTTGCAAGGTGGCTAGCGGAGTCGGTAGCACTAGACCCAGCAAATTCTGAAGCAATGGTCCTGGCGGTTGGTTTTTTTGGAGACGAAACAGCTGACGTTCTAAGTAGAGTAGAACTTCTCTCTGCTGCAATGTTATCAAACCTTCGGGACACAACCCTGCAGGTCTCACTTGCTGAACTGCTAATGGCTTATGGAGATTACAGTGACGCAAATTCAATTTACCAAATAGTTCTTAGTGACAAAGCTGGTGACGAAACAAAATTAAGTGACGGTCTACTTGCAGACATTGCACTGTGTCAATGGGCTGCTGGTGATGGTGTTAGCGCACTTGACTCAATTCTTTCCCGCCAAATTGCTGTTGACAAACGCTACAGGGATCAAACAAGCATGCTACAGCCGCGTTTAACACCACTAGAGTTAGCGAGAATACACGCACCGCTGGTTCCAAAACTAGCAACAGTTCGTGCTGCTATTTATGCAGACCAAGACGACAAATCTATTGCCGCTTCAACTCTGGATTCTGCTATTGGCTCCATAACTACAGCTGCACAAATCTATGAGTCACGGGGAACCGCATACGTAGACGAGGTTCTTAATCTCTACCTGCAGGCCGCCTGGGTATCTGTGTGGCTAGGCAGCAACACTTCAGTTACTGAATCAATTGTTGGTGCTATCGAGGAAGGGGCAACAATTAACCACACCGAGAAGACGCGTTTTGATGGCTGGATTGCACTAAGAAACGGTGATATTGATACGGCAATTGAGTTACTTTCTTCAATTAATGAGGACGAACCCGCCAAAGCTGGGCTTGGTTTAGCGTATTTGAAGTTGGACAAAAAACAAGAAGCGGCAAAACTATTCTTAGAAATCGCAAAAACACAAGGCGAAACTATTCTGGGGGTTTGGTCACGGAATCAACTAAAAGAGATTGTGGGAACGGAGTTTGACATCAGGCCAGAGGTAACGGATCTTAAAAAACTAATGGTCGGTGTTTTGCAAACTATGGATGACTATGTGTCAGACCCAAGGTCAGCAATTGGCGTTTATGTGAATTCTGATCTTAAAACATACAGTCCATACGAACCAATTCATGTAAGCATAGAATTGACAAACAACACGACCGTGCCGCTTTCTATAGCAAAAAACGGACCGATTCAGCCGATTCTATTAATTGAATCCAGAGTACAGATTCCTGGCTTTCCTGAACCACTATTGAAACCGATAATTGTCCCAATCAACCAACAACTTTCAATAATGCCAAGAGAATCAATGACAGTTAATGTCAACTTAAGACAGTTTTGGGTAGGGCAAATTTTAAATATGTTTCCTCTGTCTGGTGCCTCATTGAAGATAAGTGCAACAGTTAATTTCATGGCTCGCGAAACTGTCGACATGACTCAAACGCCAGTGTTGGTGTATGAGGTAGGAGAATTTGGTTCAAGAGACGAACTAGATGGAATTAGAGTAGACGGCGTTCGATTAAACGATGTTTGGTTAAAGGAAGCGATTTCCAAGGCAACAGAAGCAAAAACAGACGAGGATATTGTTTACTTGGTCTTGCTTACTTGGATCGTCGGTGACGATGTCAAGTTTGCTGTTGAGACGCCTCTTATTCCACCACCCCCAGGCGAGGAAGAAACACCAGAAATGATTGGGAACCGACTTAAATTGCAAAATGATGCGATAACAACTGTCCTGACAGTTTTTCCACGACTAAGCAAAACGTCTCAAGCATGGGTGGTCTCAACGATGTCAGACGACCCATCGATTGAGGCGGTCCTTGGAATGTTTAAAGAACCAGACAGTGTACCCGCACAACTCTCATGGCTTATCAGATTTACAGAACCAGACGTTCCAGACGAGGCACTTGATGATGCTCGTATATTGGACGCAATGTCCTCGGAGAACAAAGTGGTTAACACGGTAGCAAACTGGGTGTATTCATATATTGAACAGGTTTTTGAAAAAAGAAAAATTAATCAACTTGGCCCCAGCCCTGTAACTACACAATAACAAGTAGTTAGCATCACTGATATCATGGGTAGAGTAATGAATCAACAGGAACTAGCAACCAGAATTTCAAAAACCGCCGTCTTGCACGGCGAGTTTACTCTTAGGAGTGGACGAAAAAGTACGTGGTATATAGACAAGTATTTGTTTACAACCAAGCCAGATATTCTCGCCGATCTTGGCACCCTTTTCGCATCAAAAATACCTGATGGTACAACACTGCTTGCAGGAGCAGAACTTGGCGGCATCCCGCTCGTTACAACTGCCGCAATGTCTTCAAACCTTCCGTGCATTTTTATTCGCAACCAAAAAAAAGAGTACGGCACAGCACAACAACTTGAGGGTCTGTTGAGTCCAGACGACAAGGTAGTAATAGTTGAAGACATTGCGACAACCGGAGGGCAAGTTTTAGAAGCCGCGGAAACAATTCAAAGCAGAGGGGCATCGGTTGTATCGATTATTGCAGTAATTGACAGGTGTGAGGGCGCAAGGGAAAACGTTGAAAGCGCAGGTTTTGTGTTTGATTCCTTGTTTACAACCCAAGACTTAGGAATCACACAGAAACAAACCCAATGAAGATTACATCAACCAAACTTTTGATTGGCATGGAAATTCACGTTGAACTTGCAACCGAAAGCAAGATGTTCACATCCGCGCCGAACGTAGCGTCGCCAGACCGATACGACAGCGCACCAAATACATTAGTTAACCCACTTGTAATGGCCCTGCCCGGCTCTCTTCCGGTGATCAACAAACGTGCGGTCGCAATGTCAATGCGAGTTGGGCTAGCAATGAATTGCACAATTTCAAACTTTACAAAATGGGACCGCAAAAACTATTATTATCCAGACCTACCAAAAGGTTATCAAATTAGCCAGTTCGACAAACCGCTTTGTTTAGATGGTGCTGTCGAAATAGAAGTTGACGGCACAAAAAAACCCGTGCGTATTACAAGAGCACACCTAGAGGAAGACACAGGAAAACTTGGACACGAACTTCCCGGAGGAGCGCACTATGACGGTTCGTTGGTTGATTTAAACAGAGCCGGAACCCCGTTGTTAGAAATTGTATCTGAGCCAGATATGACAACAGCGGACGAAGCAGTTGCTTTTGGTAAAGAAGTCAGAGATATTTGCAGGTTTCTTGGAGTTACTGACGGGATTATGCAACGAGGACACATGAGGTTCGAGCCAAACATTAATGTTGTTATTACAACTGAAGATGGTGTTGAACACCCGACCCCAATTGTTGAAGTTAAAAACCTAAATTCGTTTAAAGCACTACACGGAGCGATTGAACACGAGTCAATAAGGCAAGTTGAGCAGTGGGAAGAAGATGGTCTTGAAATGGGTCCGAACGCAAAAAGCACACGAGGTTGGGACGATCAAAAAATGGTAACAGTGTTACAGCGCGAAAAAGAAGACGCTCACGATTACCGATTCTTTCCAGATCCAGACCTTGTACCACTTACGATTTCACAAGAGTGGATTGACGAAGTCAACAAATCCATACCCGAACTACCATCATCGAAACGAACAAGATATAAAAACGAATATAACCTTTCAGAAAAAGACGCTTCTGCCCTTGTGTCAGAGCCCTCACTCTGCCGTTTTTTTGAGGGGTGCGTTCACGAGTCGTCAAACGGAACTGAAA
>CAZABE010000102.1:0-1668 GCA_964483425.1 uncultured Isosphaeraceae bacterium
AAATAGATCTATTTGCAAGCAAGACGATGCATGATTTGTCTTTAGAACACGAAGCAATCGTAAAATCGCTTGCAGGCCTTAACTCAATTTCAAAACTTAGCGATTCTAGCAAAGGGTTTGCTGTACTTGTTGATGGCGAAAGGGTCTTGCTTGACAATATGTTTGATGAAAATGAATTAGAAGATAACAATGCACGATTACTTGAAGAGATTGTCTTGCTAGAGAAGAAAATTGATGGCTTCAAAAACCGTTTAGCGAATGACTCGTACGTAAATAATGCACCAGAACATGTAGTGCAAGAAACAAGGGACATGCTTGCTAAGTGCGAAGCTGAACTAGTTAGTGCAAAAGAGTCGCTTTGTTGATTTGGAAAGTTACCATTTTGTCTTCGCTTTGTCTTTTATGTAGTTGTAAATCAGATAAGTCAAGCCCATCCAAATATCACCCAGCAGTAGTTCCAATTACATCTGCTTTAAAAACGGAATGGTCTTATTACGGAGAGGAAGGTGTACAATTTGTAACACCAAATTGGAATATACGAACAACGATTCAAATACCTAGAATTGTTGACTCCTTGCCTGATTTTTATAATGACTTGTTGCACCATTACACGACAGTTTTTGGTGAGCTTCCTTATCCACAGAAAGCAATTGACGTTTTTATCTTCGCAAACGAATCACAATGGCAACGTAAGTTGCATGAAATCCTTGGCGATAGCGCAGAAGAATGGTATTCACTTGGTCGAGGTGGGTTAACTGTAGATGGGATTGGTGTTCTATACCATTTAGATAAACGTGGGAGAAGCAGAGTTACCTTGAGAATTGCTGCGCATGAGGGTTGGCACCAATACGCGGAAACGGTCTTTATAGATTCTTTGCCTACATGGTTAGATGAAGGTATCGGGACATGGATGGAAGGATTTAGAATTCGAAGTGGTGAAACGATTTTTATGCCCGCAAGTAATTGGGATCGTTTATCTACTTTAAGAAAAATTGTTTCAGCAGATAGATTGGACTCGTTGAATTACCTAATTGGTGCGAATCCCTCTGAGCTGCTTGCTACTGGTCGAACAAACTTACTTGGCTACTACGCACAACTTTGGGCGTTTACAAGTTTCATCGTTGAGTACGATGATGGAAAATATATGCCTGCTCTTCGCCGTCTTTTGCAAGATGCTCTTGAAGGGCATTTAAGAAAACCAAATGGGGGTTGGATTTTTGCTTTTACGAATTCACCTTTAGAAATTGAAGAAGAATATAGGGACTGGGTTAAACAATACGTTCGTCCCGGAACTTCATGGCGTTAATTGGTTTACTCTCTGACTCGCACGGAGAATGGTTGCGGACTCGTGCTGCAATTAAGTTACTGCGGAACTTGAATTGCGACCGAATTTTGTACATGGGTGATGTTGAAACTCACTCTGTTTTGGACGAAATCGCTGGAAGCAATGTAAGTTTGGTCTTTGGTAATTGTGATTTTGTGTCTCGCCTGCATGATTACGCCGTAAATCTTGGTCTTGATGTTCTGCATCCTGCAGGCATTATCGATATTAACGGTTTGCAAATAGCGTTTTTGCATGGAGATGATGAAGAACAATTCCAACAATTCATTGAAGATGAGGACATTTCCATTATTGTTCACGGTCACTCTCATGAAAAACGCGATGAA
>CAZABE010000103.1:0-7162 GCA_964483425.1 uncultured Isosphaeraceae bacterium
ACACCTCAAAATATTGAGATATTAATCCTAAATACTTTAAAAGCCAATCGAAAGGCGTTCGATTTGGGTCTCGGTTGCTTTTATTGTTGTAAATACAAGGTCTTGTATTTCGATGGACTCTCCAACGTTTGGAACATGTCCTAAATTCGCAAGTACAAAACCAGCAATGGTGTCATATTCTTCGTCTTCAGGCAATTCAATTCCAAGTTCATCATTTAAGTCGTCAAGGTTGTACCGACCATCAACTTCTACAAGAGTGTCGTTTATGCGGGTCATTGCGGGTTCATCTGGCTCTGCGTCATCATGCTCATCGCGAATTTCTCCGACGATTTCTTCCAAAACATCTTCAATAGTTACAAGACCAGCAGTACCGCCATATTCATCAATAACAACCGCCATGTGCACGTCACTTGTTTGAAAATCCGCAAGTAAATCTTGTACTAGTTTTGTGTCCGGTACAACAATTGGTTTGCGCAAAATATTTTTTAGTTCAAACCCGTTTGCTTCGGAACCCAAAAAACCAACCAAGTCCTTCACGTAGAGAATGCCAACAATCTGATCAAGGTTTTCCTCAAAAATTGGAATGCGTGAACGCCCTGACTCCAAAACAAAATTACGTATTTCAGTTATATCGTTGGTTAGTGCAATCCCTTCGATGTCAGTTCGCGGTGTCATAATTTCACCAACATCGGTATCTCCTAAATCGACAACATTTTCTAACATCTCTGCTGCTTCAGCTGGAATACCACCTTCGCGCTGAGAGTGTTCAATCGATCGAAGTAGTTGTTCTTCGATAGTATTTAGTCCTTCGTTTTGTTTTAGGTTTGCGCCTGTTAATCTTCTTACGATTTCAGTAACTCCGTCAACCCACCAGCGAATTAGGGGGTTAAGCAATGAGGCGAAGCGTATAACAAGCCAACTTCTAGTAACTGTACCAACAGGAACAGCTTTTGCAATAGATCCAGCAATCACAGATGCGAAAACCCAAACCACAAACCACCCAATTGCTGTGCCAATTACAAATGCTTGCAGTGTTATCGGTTTTGTTCCAAACATAAGAACAAAACCAGCAAGAATAGGAAGAACAAGAAAGCCCTTCATAAACGAAACTGATTGCAAAGCAGATTCGTATTGCTCTTCAATCCAAAGCCCCCTGTGTGGTTTTCCTCTTACTTCCAATTCGTGTCTAAGAACAAGCGGGGTTGTCATAGTTATTGCTCGTTCTACGATTGCAAACCACGTACACAAAATCACAGAAACAATTACGATAATCCAGAGAACCCCAATCATGACTTGTTGCTCCAGACGCACCCAACACCAATCGCTTTAAGGATTTGATCCTCTTGTGTGTGCATTTGTTGATGCGCCTCTTCATCGTGGTCATCAAAACCACAACAGTGCAGAATGCCGTGCAAGATGTAAAGCAGCAATTCATTTTGCAAAGAGTGTCCACGAAGTTCTGCCTCACGCCTTGCAACATCAATACAAACTACAATATCTGCTCTTACGCATTGTTCGTCACCACCATGATCAAAAGTTAACACATCAGTTGTTCCTTCAACACTAGAGTGTTTTACGTGCAGTTCCGACATCTCTTTATCGTCAACCACTTTAACCGCAACTTCTGAACGTTCTAGATTTAGGTAATGCAACGCGGCGGTTGTGTTTTCTTTTAACCATTTGTATTCGACATCTGCATCACCTTGAACGGTGACGTTTGCCGGCGGAGGTTGGTCAAGTTGTTCGTTCGACTCTTCCATTTCTATACGCAATATACAAGCAATACACATAAAAACAAATCAAGAAGAAGAAATTGGGGTTACCGGAACAATAGAGGGCTTGCAGCGTGATTCAAACTCGCTTCGATACTTATTAATAATTGTCCTAGCCGCCCAGCTGTTGCCATCAGATAAGCCACAGATGGTCGTTCCGGGCATTATTCCCATTGAGTTTGAGACCTCGATTATTTGATCAAGATCATTCATGGTTCCTTCACCTGACTCAATTCGGCAAAGTAATTTGTAAATCCAATCAGCACCTTCGCGACACGGGGTGCACTGTCCGCATGATTCATTTTTGTAGAAACGTGCAATGTTTCTTGCAACTGCAACCATGTCGGTATCCTCGTCGAAGATAGTCGGACAAGCAGTACCAAGACCCATCACTCCATACTTTGTGCCAATATCAAAATCCATTTCCGCATCAAATTGATCCGGACCAAGAACCCCCATGCTTACCCCGCCCGCAATTGCCCCTTTAAACTTCCTGCCACCACGCATTCCTCCTGCATACTCGTCAACAAGTTTGCGAAGAGGAATACCAAGTTCAACTTCAAAAACATCTGGATTATTGACGTGCCCAGAAACTCCCATTAATTTGACACCATAACTTGCAGGACCACCTACAGATGACTTACACCCAAGCGATTGCCACCAAGATGAACCATGTTCGACAATATTGGTTACTGCTGCAAGTGTTTCAACGTTATTAATAATTGTTGGCCTTCCAAACAAACCACTTACTGCAGGGAAGGGTGGTTTAATTCTTGGCCAACCTCGCTTACCTTCAACGGCTTCAAGAAGCGCCGTCTCTTCGCCGCAAATATATGCACCAGCACCTCGGTGTAATGTGCATTCAACCGAAAAACTTGATGCACCATTTAGCAAGCCCTGAGAACCAAACACACCGTTTTCGTATGCTTCATCAATTGCATGTTGCATTATCTTCGCTTGCTCTACCCACTCTCCACGCATAAAAAAGTAAGCAGTGTCAAGTTGACAAGCGTAACAAGTAATTGCTATTCCTTCGATGACAGAGTGAGGATCAAAATCAACAAGCAAACGATCTTTAAAGGTTCCCGGTTCCGCTTCATCGCAATTAATACAAAGGTAACGTGATTTACCGTCTGGTTCTGGTAAAAAAGTCCACTTCAACCCGCAAGGAAAACCCGCGCCGCCACGACCACGTAGTTCTGCTTCTTTGACTGTGTTTACTACATCTTCGGGCGCCATCAAGAGTGATTTTTTCAACGTCGAATATCCGCCGCTTGCAACATACTCGTCAAACGAAACCGTTTTGCGTTGTGCTCTTTCTGTAGGGATATTTCTAGTTAGAAAACTATTAGTCACAAGATTTATCCTCTTGGTTAATTTCTATTTCGTCAATCGTAGTTCTTCGAAGAGTTACGTTGCCATCTTTTTTTTCTTCGACAGAACGATTTACTTCTCGTTTTGAGGAATTGCTTTTCACTGCATGCACTATGTGCCCAACAAATTCTCCAAAGCATCTCATTAATGGTTTCTTGTTATCTGCAGCCATCATGATTCTTCGCTAAGCCGATCCACAAGTTCATCAACCATGGAAATTGAAAGATTGTTGTATTGTTTTCCGTTTATCAACGCACAAGGTGCATTGTCGCAAGATCCTATACATTCCATCCCAAGGAGCGTAAATTTGCCATCAGCCGATGTTTCGTGCACATCAACTCCAAGACGATTCTTTAAATGGTCTATGAGTGCTTGGTGACCGCAAACCTCACAAGCAATCGATTGGCAGATTCCTACAACATATTTGCCAAGGGGTTCGCTTGAGTAGTCTTCGTAAAAGGAAACAACATCGGCTACTTGGGCAGGGGTGATTTCTAATACTTTGGCAATTTCGACCATTGCTTCCCATGGAATATATCCATAAGTGTGCTGCACTTCGTGCAATGTAGTCATAAGGGCACCTTGACCAGTTGCGTAACAAGGCATGATTTCCTTGGTGATTTTATCCATCAACTTGGATGTCAGATATGGTTCGTCTCGTTTTTCGAGTTTAGTATTAGCAGATTGTTTTGCAGTCCAAGCCATAGATTTCCTTACCGATCTAGTTCTGCAGCAATGATATTTAATGAGCCCAAAATAGCAACAAGGTCCGCAAGTTGGTGGCCTTCAAACATTTTGGCAAATGTTTGAAAATTAATAAACGAACATGGTCTTGGCGCTACTCTGTAAGAGTTTGGACCTCCATCTGAGACAATAAAGAAACCATACTCACCATTTGGTCCTTCAATAGCGCCATAGCACTCGCCAACTGGCGAAGTGAAACCTCGGTTTGGCATAACCAATTCAAACTGTTGAATTGTGCCTTGAATAGAATTGTATACCTCATCCTTTGGCGGCATCTTAATTCCCGCGCTTGGTAGCGCGTCTAGTGGTCCACTTGGGATGTTGTCGATTAGTTGCCGAATGATGTGGCATGATTGTTTGATTTCTTCAAGCCGTACGTGGTATCTCGCAAAACAGTCGCCGGTTGTTGCAATTGGAACTTCAAACTCAACTGGTTTAGCACCTTGTCCATCCCAATTATCTTCAAAGCATAAAAATGGTTCGTCTTTACGAAGATCTCTGGTTACCCCAGACGCGCGAGCAAGAGGACCAGTCAACGACCAATCAGTTGCCTCTTCTTTTGAAATCGTGCCCACGCCCTCTACTCGGTCGATAAAAATACGGTTGGTATTCAAAAGTGTTTCGATATCGCCGATTGCTTTTGGCATCCGAACATCAATAAATTTGTGAACCATTTTTTGGAAGGTTGCTTCGCAAGGTAAATCGTTTTTTAATCCGCCTACCCTAGTGTAGTCGGGATGAAATCGTTGTCCGCTAACGTAATCGATTATGTCGTAAACGTGTTCGCGTTCATTAAAACCATAAAGGAAACCAGTAAACGCACCAAGGTCAAGTGCAGCAGCGCCAACGCAAAGAAGATGGTTTTGAATTCGACCAAGTTCACAAAGAATAGTACGAATCACTTTGCATCTTGGGGTCAAATCGATATCTAGTAATTTTTCAACAACGTGGTGCCATGCAATATCGTTGACGATTGGGCTTACATAATCCATTCGGCTCGCTGTACAGACAAACTGGTTGAAGTTTTGGTGTTCGCCAAGTTTTTCAAAACCACTGTGTAGGTAACCAATGTGCGGAGTCGCATTGACGACGCGCTCACCATCTAGTTCTAAAACCAATCTTAAGGTTGTGTGAGTCGCTGGATGTTGGGGACCGAAATTTAGAATCCAGCGGTCTTCGCACTCAGCGCGTCCCTGAAGTTCGTCGAGCGTCTCGATATCTAGATCGTACGCTTCTTCCAAAGGTGTAAGTGTATATGGCATTGGAATCATGCATTATAGTGTTCCTCGCTCAATATTTGGCATCCCACTTTTTTGGTGGGTCTGGGGGTCTGACCCCGGGTCAGACCCGGGGTCAGACCCCAGGGTACAGAAAATTACACGCGGAAAATCGCACCCATCTTTTTGCCCATTAAAACGCTAGCGCCAATTAACGTAACAGCCAAGAGAGCCATCCCCCAAACCCCCATTGCACTTGCGATATACGGTCCGTCGCCAAGGCGTTCAAAGAGGGTGTAAATTGCTTTTGTGATAGGGTAGTGTGATTCTCTTTGAGCCAAAATTAGCGAATCAGAGACCTCCAACATTGCAAAACTAAAAGCAAGGAGCCCACCAGCGATGAGATTAGCCATAATGAGAGGGATAATAATTGTTCTCACTGCGCGAACTCTTCCAGCACCCATATTCATTGCTGCCTCTTCAAGTTCGCCACTTGTCTGTTCTAAACCAGCCACAGTTGAGCGAACGATGTATGGAAGACGTCGAACACCATAAGCAATTACTAAAAGAAGAAGTGGATTTGGTGTTGCGCCAAGGACATCAATCCAGCCCTCAAGTGGATCTCCCTCGCCAAACGGCCAGCGCAACGTCATTGCAACGTACCCAAACGCCATGACAAGTCCGGGAACTGCGAGCGGTAACATCGAAAATGCATCGAGCAACGACCTTCCTTTGATTTTTGTTCGAACGATGATATATCCAATTAGGATTCCAATAAATAAATCCATCACAACAGCAAGCGAAGAGTAAAGCAAACTGTTACTGATTGAGCCGACCGCAAGTTGGTGGCTTAAAGCTCCTTCGTAGTGTTCAAACGTCCAACTCGCTGGCAAAATAGATTTGTACCACGAGCCCTCAACCGCAAGTGAAGTAAATAACACTGAAATATGTGGCAAAACAGCAAGACCAATTACGAAGGAAAACGCTGCCATTGCAAGCCACCCCTTTAAAAAGGTAAGTTTTTCAGGAGATGACTGCACCGATGCTTTGGAATACATGGCGTATGCCTTTCCCCCAAAAACCATTTTTCCAAGAAGATAAAACATCACCGCCGCAAACAGCATTACCGCTGTCAATGCGTATGGTTGCTGTGATGTATTCATCTCTTTAATTCCATTAAATATCTGTACTGGTGTTACTGTTTGGTAATCAAACATAAGAGGCGTGCCAAGTTCCGTAAACGACCAGATAAACACAATGGTCGCGCCAGCAAAGAGCCCAGGTCGAATTAGTGGAAGTACGATTTGTCTAAACCGCTGCCATGGGGATGCGCCCATGTTTTCAGCGGCTTCTTCAAGTGCAGGATCGAGATTTGCAAGAGCTGCCGTCGCATTTAAATACAAAATTGGATAGAGGTGAAGCGCCTCAATAAAAACAATTGCCCAAAAGCCCCCATTGCCAATAAAGTCGTAACCTTCTGTAAAAAACCCAATGTCCACAAGAAGAGTATTGATTGCTCCGTATTTACCAAGAAGATGGTGTAAACCAATTGCTCCAACAAACGGCGGAAGAATAAGGGGTACAAGTACAAGAGCAGAAAAAACCCCTTTGAATGGAAATGTATACCTTGCAGCAAGAGTCGCAAGCGGAAGAGCAATGATAAGGCAAAGAAGGGTGGTGCCAACAGCTATTCCTACCGCGTTGAGAAAACCATCGAGTAGAACGGGGTCATTAAAAACAGTAAGAATATGGTGAAACGTAAATCCACCATCTCGCCCCTCAAAACCGCCCTGAACGGTTAACCAGATTGGGTAAAGTAAAAATGCGGCGAAAAACGCAAACAGGCCAATCATTATGACCTTCGGTGTTACGTTCCTCCTGCGCATTCACGCAGTGTACCTATGGTGACTGTCCACTGGGGACTGTCCACAAAACTACCAGTGAGATATTAGTTCGATTAAATCGGTGACGTTTACAATACCATCGCCGTTTAAATCCTCGGGGCAACCATCGCAAGCACCCCAAGCAACAATAAGCATCAAAATATCGTTAACG
>CAZABE010000104.1:0-12942 GCA_964483425.1 uncultured Isosphaeraceae bacterium
GGAACATCAAACCCTTGAATAGTATTTGAAATTCGACTGTCTATCTTTAATGTGCTTGCGAACTCTGAAACGTCTTCATACGACCCTTCACTTGTGTGCGGTGGTTGGGTGTTGATTGACACCGATTACTCTTGTTTGCCAATTACAATCAAGCCAACAAGTGGTTGGTCTTCTCCCGTTTGCAACTCTGCTAGAACCAGTTGGGTAGGTTCGTCAGTTCGCCAGACACCACCAGCGTTGAACTGATCCCCATTGGAGTCGTGCAAATTCCATAGGTTGATTCGCATAGTTGCTCCGGCTTTTAGCGCTGGAATTTTCTTTGAATATCGTTGGTTTACCCAAAGTGTTGCGTTGTTGTAATCCTCAGCAGTACTATTAACAATATTAACAAATTCATCTTGACGAATTACTTGTATAGGTACGGATTCCTGAATATGCAACTCCATTGGATATGGTCTTGATGCAAGTTGGGGGTTCCCAGAAGGGTTATAGCAAGATGGTAAAACAAAAATGGTTAATGCAAATAAAATTTGTTTCATTATTAATCTCCAAAAGTTATTGATCTTCCAAAAAATCCCAATCCACACGCTTCCTTCGCAATTGCTAGCGTTTCTTCTGTTTTTGCATTTGCTCTTGATGTTCCGTCTCGAATGATATCTATTATTGTGCTCTCATCACCTTCGTACTGTAATCTTCGTTCTTGCATTGGTGCTAGCAACTCACTAATCGCTTCAGCAACCTCAACTTTGATGTGACCATCACCAATGTTGTCTCCACGCACATATTTATCTTTTAGTTCTGCTGCACGATCTTTGTCGGTGATAAAAATTTCAACGTAATGCATAAGTGAACTATTTGGATCGCCTGGATCGGTCATCGATTGACGTCCTGTGTAAAGTTGCCCAAGTTTCTTTTTTACTTTCTTTGACGTGTCGGTAATCATGATTGCATTGTTCAACGACTTGCTCATCTTGTTCACACCGTCAGTACCTATCAACTTACCAACCTTGCCCACATCGGCTTTTGGAATGGGGAAAACGCCTTTTTCAACCATAATCGGATCGTCATCTTCCACATTTTCGTCAATTCCGCAATAGAGTTTATTGAAACGCCTAGCAACTTCACGAGTCAACTCAATATGTGGAACTTGGTCTTCGCCAACTGGAACTGAGTGTGCACGAAATGCAAGGATGTCCGCCGTCTGCCCAACAGCGTATAGTGGAAACCCAAAACTGTAGTTCTCTCCCAAGCCCTTGATTTTAATTTCTTCTTTTAATGTTGGGTTGCGCATCACCCTATTAAACGGTAACAACATCGCAAACAAAAAAGATAGTTCCGCTATTGCTGGTGTTTCGGATTGAAGAAAAATTGCTGCTTTATTAGGATCGATTCCCATCGCCAAATAATCGCGAACAATTTCTATCGTATTGTTGCGTATTTCCTCTGGTTTGTCTGATCGAGTTGTGTAAGCATGCATATTCGCTAACAAAAAATAACAATCGTGCGTATTTTGCAGTTCAACACGTCTGCGTACCGAACCAAAATAGTGGCCGAGATGCAACCGCCCTGTTGGGGTGTCGCCTGTGAGAATGACTTCGCGAGTACTCATAAGTGTGTACTGTAAACAAATGCGATATTTATTGCGTTGAAAAGAATGTGAATTACTATTGGAGCGAGAATTCCGCCGCTCTTGACACGTGCCCAGCACAAGCCAATAGAAAGCACAAAGAGACCAAGTATCGCTGATGACTCCGCTGCTCCTATGTGCATCACAGCAAATACTACGCTGGTTGCAACAATCGCTCGCCAAGGAGATTTACCGCCAATGACTGTATTAAAAGCGGGCAAAATGAGCCCTCTGTACATCAATTCTTCAACAATACCCGCGCCAAGAGTTACACACAATACGACAACCCATGCTGAGAATCCCCAAGATGTATCTGCTAACTGCTCAAGAGTGCTATGACCCAGATTGCTTTGCGATTCTAAACCGGCAAAAACTAGAATTGCATGACTTATTGCAGCAACGACCAGTGCAATCGGAACGAAAACCGCAAAAGTAACGCATACAGTAGAGACCGTGTGGTGCCATTTTGGCTTCTTTTGAAGATTCACATACAAAAACAAGATTGGTATTTGTGTTGCAATTGCTCCTCCATACATCCAAGCAGTTGATTGAATCGCGCTATCGCTAGAAATGCTATCCCCCAGCCAAGCACCAATTCCAGAAAGAACAAACATAGCAAAACAAAGAACAACCGCCAATTGAGGAGATATTCTTGAGCCGATGTGGTTTTGGCGTTTTAATGTTCCTTGTCCAGATCTGACAAACCAAATACCGATAACTACGGAGAAAATAACAAGTAAAAGCGTTGCAAAATCAAACAATGGTGGTTCCAATGATTGCGTTTCTTCGTTACCCTTGGCAACAGACGAACAGATGGCTATCACACTCAACACCATAATTAATTTTAAAGAAAAAGAGGTTGCAAGACAGCGACAGACGATACCTCTAGATGAAGTTCGAGCGCAAGCAGAGTCGCAAGATAGGTCGCGGAATTTTTTTGGTGCTGTTGTAAACGGACACACAAAAAGTAGTACCTGTGTAATTGCTGAAGTAAAACGCAAAAGTCCCTCTGCTGGTGTTATTCGAGATGACTTTGATCCTGTCGACATTGCCAAATGCTATGAGAATCACGGCGCTAGTGCCATCTCCTGTTTGACAGATAAAGAATTTTTTGGTGGCTGCATAGAACACATCCATCAGATTCGAGGTGCTGTTTCATTGCCCGTACTTCGTAAGGACTTCATTATTGACGATTATCAAGTTTGGGAATCGAGAGCTGCCGGCGCTGACGCAATCTTGCTTATTGCGGAAGCCCTATCCGAAGGGCAACTTGTCGACTATTTGATTCTTGCACAAGAATTGGGCATGACCGCCCTTGTCGAAACTCACGACATGGGTAATTTGTTAAAAGTGCAGCAATATGTAGGGTTTCCACACGCTGGTTATTGCCTTCTTGGCATCAATAACCGCAACCTTGCTACTATGAAGACGGATATTTCGCACACAATTCGAATGGCGGATATTGTTGATGACCTATCTATAGTAGTTAGCGAATCAGGAATCTCTGAGCCAGAAGACCTCGATAAATTGCGAACACACGGCATCCACATTGTCCTTGTTGGCGAGTCGTTAATGAAGCAGCCAAATCCGGGAGAGGCGCTTTCCAAATTGATTCGCATGAATCCACTATAGCCCTTACCCTACACACATGATTCGTATAACAGAAGAAAATAAGATTGTCACTTTAACTCTCAATCGCGCTGGAAAGAGGAACTCCCTGTCTGCGAAAATGATTGATGCAATTCATGAAGGTCTTGACGAAATTGAAAAAAACGACGAAATGCGGGTGCTTATTCTAGCGGGAGAGGGTCGGTCATTTTGTGCTGGAATGGATTTGAAGAGTGTTATCGATGACCCTCCTGCAATGGGCACAATGCTTCAGGGTCTTGGAAGGGTGTCGCAGCGTCTTCGCGCAATACCTGTTCCAACGATAGCAAGAGTTCAGGGCGCTGCGATTGGTGGAGGTTGCGGTCTGATGGTTGTCTGTGACTTTGCTTTCACTCACCCCGAATCAAAGGTTGGGTACCCAGAAGTTGACCTTGGTATTTGTCCTGCTGTTGTCGCTCCTTGGCTGATGAAAAAAATTGGCCCAGGAAAAGCACGAGCAATGTTGTTGGCTGGTGGAACTATCACTGGTCAACAGGGCTTTGAAGCGGGTCTTGCCACTCATTTGTGTGATGTTGATGACTTGCCTACTGCAGTAAATGATTTTGCATTAAATCTTGCAAAAGGTGGGAAGGAAGCATTGGCAACCACTAAGCATTGGCTAAATGAATTAGATGGTTCTCTTGATGATGAGATCCTACAAAAAGCTGCCAACCTATCCGCTGAAATAGTCGCCAGCGACGAAGCACTTTCCCGACTTCGCCCACTTTACACCAAATAATTTGGGGACAGGACTGGTGGGACAGTCTCCCCAAAAAAGCGAAAATATGTTGGTTATTTGCTCACAAGCAAACTTTTCCGCAATTTATATGGGGGCTGTCCCCTAGGGACAGTCCCCAAAAAGGTGACCCGAAGATATCGGGAATCGGGTACAATGAGGGGTGCGGCGAATTGCTCGTATAAACGTAAAAACGCGGGGTTTTAGAGAGATTTTATGACAACAACCACAAAGCAAAATACACTCAAATTCGAAGTAAACGAAGCTGGAATAGTAACTCTGTGGCTCGATGGTGGTGGAAGACCGGTTGTTGTCCTTGACCGAAATTTAATTCAGCGACTCAACGGTGCATTGGACACAATAGAAAAACTTGAAAACGTCAAAGGACTTGTCTTGCGAAGTGATTGCAGTAGGGTTTTTGTCGCTGGTGCAGATCTTGCTGAGATTGACGGTCTTGATGATCCATCACTTCACGCATACCTTGCTTTTGGTACAACTGTTTTTGGTAGGATTTCGTCCCTTCCATATCCAACCGTAGCGTGCTTAAACGGCGCAACTCTTGGTGGTGGACTTGAAATCGCGATGCACTGCGATGGACTTGTTGCCTCAAAAACAACAAGTAGTGGGAAACCATATCCGATTGGTTTGCCTGAGGCGGGTCTTGGGATCTGCCCTGGATGGGGTGGTTCACAAATGTTGCCAGCGCGCATTGATCCAGCAACTGCAATAAAAGCAACGGCAACCGGTACCACATTTATGGTTTCGGACTTGCCAGATGGACTTGTTGACGTCTTTGTTGAAACACCTGATGAACTGCAGTACGCAGCAGAGTCATGGTTAGAAAAACAAGGAACATCTAGTGGAATCCCACGCTCAATTAATCAAAAAGATCGTGATAGATATTCCAATGCTTTGGAGACGGCAAAAAATGAAACCGAACAAACAGAATCAGCTAATGGCGTCTTCCTCGCTGTTGAAACAGGAATCCGTGAAGGGTGGTCCGCTGGGGTTGCAATTGAACAGTGTGAATTGGTGCGCCTTCGACACACCCAAACAGCACGAGAAAAACTCGATGCATTTTTGTCTAAAGGATAATCATAGTTATGAGTAAGCCAGACCTTGCAAGTCAACTTAAGAACGTCTCGAAAAAAGACCTCAAGCAAATTGAGAATGCACAAGAAATGCTTGGTCCGGATCCAGAAACAATGGGATTCATTAAGAATATCTTCTGGGGTAATTTCCGAGAAAATATGATTTTCCCCTACCCTGAAGAATCGGCTGAAGAACGTGCACGCTGTGACAAAATGCTTGAGGAACTAGATTCATACTTTCACAACGAGCATCCAGCAGTTGAAATTGACCAAAATCAAGTAATTCCTGAGTGGGTTATTAAACGATACTTTGAGATGGGCGTCTTTGGAATGATTGTTCCAAAGGAATATGGAGGACAGGGCTTTGGTGTTACGAGTTACAACCGAGTTCTTGAACGAATCGGACGTTCTTGTGGATCATCCGCTGTTATGGCTTCGGCTCACCTTTCTATTGGCTGTAACGCCGTCACTCTTTTTGGTACTGAAGAACAGAAACAATATTGGCTTCCTAAAATTTCAAACGAAGCGTTAAGTGCGTTTTGCCTTTCTGAACCAAACGTAGGCTGCGATGCTCAGGGACAAGACACTACTTGTGAACTCTCTGAATGTGGAAAGTTTTACATCATCAACGGTGAAAAAAAATGGGCAACTTCTGCTGCGCAGTCCTGCATGTTTACCGTAATGGCTAAATATAAAATGACTGACCCAAAGACAGGAAAAACAAAAGACCGCTTTAACGCGCTGATTGTTTCTCCAGACATGGAGGGTGTGGATATTTTCAGCAAAAACCGTGCAAAGTGCGGAATCCGCGGAACTTGGCAGGGAAGAATCCGTTTCACAAATGTCAAAGTTCCTCGTGAAAACCTTTTGCACAAAGAAGGTAAGGGCATCGTACTGGCCCTCACTTGTTTAAATTGGGGAAGGTGCACCCTTGCTGCAGGAATGGTTGGTGCTGGTGCTGCCGCTTACGAACAAGCAATTAAATGGTCACAATTCCGATACCAATTCGACCGCCCAATATGTGAGTTTGAACTTACAAAAGAACGACTTGCCCGCATGGGTGCGTTTGTTTGGGCAATGGACGCTATGCTTTACGTCACAACTGGTATGGTCGATCGTAACGACGAAGACATTATGCTTGAGACAGCTGTTTGTAAGGTTTTCTGCTCTGAGTATGGTTTCCGCTGTACAAACGAAGCAATGCAAATTATGGGCGGTGAGGGATACATGGCGGAAAATGAAGTCGAACGGCTTTGGCGCGACTCACGTATCAATCCAATCGTTGAGGGAGCAAACGAAGTAATGCACAGTTTTGTGTTTGCGTATGGCTCAAAACAACTTGGTGAATTCATGCTTGGCGTAAAAGCTGCACCAATGAAAAATCTTAGTGCTGCAATAAGAATTGGTATGGAGTTATTTCTTGGAATCCGTCGCAGTGCTCCGAAAATTACAAGCGTTGATTCATCCCTTAACACACACGCACAGATGCTTTCCAACCACATCCGAGAATTTTCTCATCAAGTTAAGTTAATGTTCAAGGAAAAGGAAGAGTCCTTAATCACAAACCAAACAACACACTATAGATTGAGTTGGATATCGATTTGGATTCACGCCATGGCTTGTTCTATCTCCAAAATGGACATGAACATTCGCAAGGGTTATGATGAAAAGAAAATCGCACACGACCGTGCAATGCTAGATTTCATCATGTCCTACGGTACATATAAAATTAACGGATGGTTACGTGCCCTACGCGAAAATCCCGATACAACCATGCTAAAAGCCGCAGAAAAAGCGCTGGAATTTGGCGAGTCAGTGCCAAATGCTGATTTTTACATTCCTGAAAGTACACCTGACATGGATGCTCTGGGGACAGGAAAGGTTTGCGAACAAGAAAGCATAAAACAATTCGGCGGTGGTTCCGTATTCCTACAACAAGAAGAGACCGCAACCCGCTAATTCATTTACGATACACATTATGCATGACACCGATTCCATTTTTGAGCAACTCGTCGACCGCGGTCACGAACGACTTTGTTTTCACCATGATCCCAAAACTGGATTGAAAGCAATTATTGCTATTCACTCTACCGCTCTTGGCAACGCACTTGGCGGAACAAGAAGGTGGTATTACGAGTCAGAAGCAGACGCTGTGTACGACGTACTTCGTTTATCAAAAGGTATGACTTACAAGGCGGCTGTTTCTGGGTTGCCAATGGGCGGCGCTAAGAGTGTCATAATGCTCCCCCACCGTGATCACCAGAGAACCGAACCTGAAGCAAGGGCAATGGGTAAGTTTGTAGACACTTTTAATGGTGCATACATTGCCGCTGAAGATGTTGGCGTTGACACACAATTTATTGACTGGATGGCAACAGAAACACCACATGTTATGGGCGGTGAAACCGTATCGCGTGGTGGTGACCCTTCTCCTTGGACGGCAATGGGTGCATTTCATGGAATGCGGGCATCTTTGATCCATTCAGGGCGTGGTGATGATTTTTCTGGAATTACCGTTTCTATGCAGGGTGTTGGACATGTTGGTCAAAATCTATGCAAACTTCTTACGGATGCTGGAGCAGCTGTCTTTGTTGCTGATATCAAGAAGTCGAGAGTCGATTATGTTGTTGACACGTATGGATGTACGCCGATGCACGACGCTGATATCCTCACAAACGAGTGCGATATTCTTGCTCCATGCGCTCTTGGCAGCGTTATTGATGGAAGCTTAATTCCAAACCTTCGGTGTTCGATTGTATGCGGTGCTGCCAACAATATTCTTGGTGATCCCGAAGAAGATGCTGTTGCGCTTAAAACGGCGGGAATCGTGTACGGTCCTGATTTTGTCGTAAATGCTGGCGGGCTTATTCACCTCGCGGGTATGCACCTTGGAATGAGCGACGAAACACTACAAGCAAAGAATGATGAGATTTTTGAAACGACGGCGCAAATTTTGCAACGCGGAGAAGAAATGGTTTCAACTTATGCTGCGGCTGTGGACATCGCAGAACAGCGAATATCTGGTGTGCAGGAGACGGGTATCCATGCCGGTTGAGACCGTATTTGAAACGAAGATTGGGCGCGTTTCGATTCTTGATGAACACGGCAATTTCGATTCGCAACTTGGTGAGGGGTTAATTCCTGACAAAGATGTCGTTGCAATGTACAAACATATTTTGATCTGCCGACACTTTGATGAAATCGCATTTAAGTTACAACGCTCGGGGCGAATGGGAACTTATCCAGAAAACCGAGGACAGGAAGTTCCGTCGCTTGGTGCTGCGTACGTATTGCAAAAAAATGACTGGATGGTAACGTGCTACCGCGAAAACGCTGGATTGTTTTGGCGAGGGCTTCCAATGGAAAAAATCTTGTTGCACTGGATGGGCGATGAACGTGGTAACCATATCGACGAATGCAACGTAACTCCCCTTGCTATTGCAATTGGTTCGCAAATGTTGCACGCAACTGGACTTGCTTGGGCAAGCAAATATCAAAAAGATGGTGGCATCGCATGCACTTTCTTTGGTGACGGTGCAACAAGCGAGGGCGATTTTCATGAAGCGGCAAACTTCGCTGCGAATTTAAATCTACCGGTTGTATTTGTTTGCCAAAACAACGGCTGGGCAATTTCAACACCAACAAAACTTGAGTGTTCAGCACCCACGCTAGCACAAAGAGGACTTGCGTACGGAATGGATAGTATTCAGGTTGATGGCAATGACTTATTTGCCATGGTGAAAGTCATAAAAGATGCTGCAGACAACGCTCGTAAGAACAATCGACCAACATTCATAGAGGCGCTCACATATCGGCTTGGTGATCACACCACAGCAGATGACGCTCGAAGGTATCGCGATGCAGACGAACTTGCCATGTGGCAAAAACGTGACCCTGTGATTCGTCTTCGTAAATACCTTGAACAAAAAGATCTTTGGTCCTCCTCAAACGAAGAAGAGCAACTAGCAATTGCTGCTAAAACGATTTCAGCAGTTGTTAAAAACGCTGAAGAAATAGATGCGCCAACGGCAAATGATATGTTTGACTCGATGTACGTTGGCATGACACATGAATTACAAAAACAGAGGCAAACACTTCGCACAAGTTCGCTTGGGCAAAATCCCTCTCAAATAGAGAAACAAGTTGGCGAGGGGGTAGTTAAGTAATGGCGAATCTAACATTAGTTCAGTCGGTAACGCTTGCACTTATTCAAGAAATGGAAAAAGACGAGCGAGTTATCTTGCTCGGTGAGGATATCGGTTTAAATGGTGGCGTCTTCCGTGCTACCGAAGGGTTGTTTCAACGTTTTGGTGGTGATAGGGTTGTTGACGTCCCTCTTGCTGAATCGGGAATCGTTGGGACAGCAATTGGTCTTGCTGTGGCTGGTCTTCGACCTGTTCCAGAAATTCAATTTGAGGGCTTTATGGGTCCAGCGTTCGACCAACTCACAAATCAGGCGGCAAGGTATAACTGTAGAACTAGAGGTGGAATAACGTGCCCATTAACTTTAAGGGTTCCTATTGGTGGTGGTATTCACGCGCCAGAATTGCACAGCGACAGTCCTGAATCGATTTACACGCACACTCCCGGATTAAAAATTGTGATGCCATCTTCGCCATACGATGCAAAAGGGTTGTTGATTAGTGCGATTCGAGATCCAGACCCAGTGATTTTCTTCGAACCAAAACGAATTTATCGCGCTTTTCGCGAAGACGTTCCCGAAGACGAATACACGATTCCAATTGGCGAGGCGCGCATTGTCTGCGAGGGTGACGATCTTACTATGATTTCTTGGGGTGCAACAGTTATTCAGTGCATGAACGCAGTTGAACAGTCGGGTAAATCGATTGAGTTAATTGATCTGCGCACAATTTCTCCAATTGACATGAAGACAATAGCGTCATCAGTAAACAAAACCGGAAGGTGCGTGGTTGTTCACGAAGCACCAAAGACGTGTGGGCTTGGCGCAGAAATTGCCGCGGGAGTTATGGAACACTGCTTCTTATACCTTGAGGCACCCGTGCAACGAGTTTGTGGCTTCGATACAATCATGCCGTACTACAAACTTGAACTTGATTACCTTCCTGATGCAGAGCGCATCGGCAAAGCAATAAACGAAACAATTGCGTACTAGCTATGGCGACCAAACAACCAGACGACAAATCGCATTTCATTCTTCCTGACTTGGGTGAAGGTGTACACGAAGCAGAACTAATAAAGTGGTGTGTGTCTGTTGGTGATACCGTACAAGAACACCAAACGCTCGCAGAAATGGAAACAGATAAAGCGTTAGTTGAAGTACCAAGCCCATGGACTGGGGTAATTCAATCTCTAAACGCAAATGAAGGCGAGATTGTGAACGTTGGCAGCATCTTAGTAAATTATGATGTTGGGGAGGGGTCCAAAAAATCAAGCGGTGGTGCAACTTCGGATGCAAAAACCAGCACTCCCGATACTGGTTGTGTTGTTGGTGCTGTTGATGACAACATGAACGTTCCCGCTAGTTTCGCAAGAACCGAAACATCTACACAAGGTGGTAGCGGAGAAAAGGTTCCGGCAACACCCGCTGTTCGCCGAATCGCTAAAGAAAAAAAAATTGACATAAATTCAGTCACGCCAACTGGGCGTGGTGGACGTGTGACTGCTTCAGATATTGAGGCGCACGTTGCTCCAACTCAGGAAATTTCTGAAACGCCCGTAATTAACCCGCCAAAAGAAACTGCACCTCTTGCAACTCGTGTTAGTGTTCCACAAGAAGGTGTTATTGAGCGAATTCCTTTTAGGGGTATTCGGAGAAAAATTGCAGAGGCACTTACTCACAGTTTAAAAACAGCGGCACACTTCCAAGTAGTTGACGAGGCGGATGTCACGAAACTTAATCAAAAACGCACAGCGCTTGGTGATCTTATTGGTCGCAAACTAAGTTTCCTTCCGTTCATCATGACCGCTGTTATTCAGGGGATTAAAAAACACCCAACTTTGAACTCGACTGTTGATGATTTCGTTGAAGAAATCCTAATACACAACGTCATCAATCTTGGGTGCGCTGTTGACACCGACCAGGGTCTTATGGTTGCCGTACTAAAAAATGCTGACGCGCTAAGCCCTGTCCAACTTGCCGACGAGACAGCGCGACTTGCTAAAGAATGTCGAAACCGAACAATAAAACGAGAAGAACTTTCCGGTGGCACGTTTACTATTTCTAACGTTGGAAGTTATGGCGGCATGTTTACAACGCCAATTATTAACTATCCTGAAGTTGCGATTCTTGGAGTAGGGAGAGCAAAAGAGCAGGTACTAACAAAAGATGGTTCTTTTTATGCTGGGAAAGTTCTACCTTTAAGTTTAAGTTGTGATCACCGTGTTGTTGACGGCGCGGAGGGAGCGAAGTTCTTAAGAACTGTTATTGAATTATTAGAAAATCCCGAGGAGTTAATACCTGCAATATGACTACTGAACAAAAAACATGCCCTGCCTCTGAACTTTCAATCAAAATCGAAAACAAGACGGCATACGTCGGCATAGTTGGAATGGGATATGTCGGACTGCCTTTAGCCGTTGCTGTGTTTGATGCTGGATATGAATTGCTCGGTTTTGATGTTGATCCTAAAAAAATTGAGTGTTTAAATAATGGCATCCCATATCTAAAACACCTTGGAGATGGCTTTGCAAAAAACTTGGCAACCGCGGACAGGTTTAGTGCAACAGACAACCCAGAAACACTAAAAGACGCCGACATAATTATACTTTGTGTCCCAACTCCTCTTGGAAAACACAATGAGCCAGACCTTACATTCGTAGTTGAGAGTACAAAAGCGGTAGCAAAAATACTACGCAAGGGACAACTTGTCGTTCTTGAATCCACCACTTATCCGGGAACTACCCGAGATGAAATGCTTCCGATCCTTGAGGCCACTGGCTTAACACATGGCAAAGATTTCTTCCTTGCCTACAGCCCAGAGCGCGAAGATCCTGGTCGCAAGTCAGAAACAACTCAATCAATTCCTAAACTTATTGGTGGGATCGATGGTTTAAGTGGTGACATTGCATATTCGTTTTACAGTAGAGTTATTAATAAAGCTCATAAAGTTTCTTCTGCTGAAGTTGCAGAATCAGCAAAACTTCTTGAAAATATTTACAGGTCTGTCAACATTGCGCTCGTCAACGAAATGAAACTCATCTTAGAAAAACTTGGTGTTGATATTTGGGAGGTTGTCGAGGCCGCTGCAACAAAACCATTTGGATTCCAGGCGTTTTATCCCGGACCGGGATTGGGCGGGCATTGCATACCAATTGATCCGTTCTATTTGACTTGGAAAGCAAAAGAAGTTGGTATGCCAACTCGTTTTATTGAACTTGCTGGCGAAGTGAACCAGAAAATGCCTGGCATTGTCGTTGATAGAGTTGCGTCTGCACTCAACGACGACAAAAAATCACTGCATGGCGCAAACGTGCTTGTTGTTGGGGTTGCTTACAAACCTGACGTTGATGATATTAGAGAAACTCCAGCAGTATTCATTATTGAGGACATGATTGAACGGGGTGCGATTGTTTCTTACCACGATCCACATGTTCCTGACTTCCCAAAAATGCGCGGTCATGATGTAAATCTTTCATCAATTTCACTTAATCCGAACGCTCTTGCTGATTTTGATGCTGTTCTCATTGTCACAAACCACGCTTCGATTGACTGGGATTTAATTGCTCTCAATGCTCCGCTTGTTATTGACACTCGAAACGCACTCGCAAATTGCAACGACATCAGAGCACGACTCGTCAAGGCATGACGTGGAACTGGACGCTTCTTGACGCTGGGCGCTTCGCCCTGGACGGTGGAAGCA
>CAZABE010000105.1:0-14187 GCA_964483425.1 uncultured Isosphaeraceae bacterium
AACCCCTGTTTCATTAATTATCACACTTTGCGATAAGACGTCAAGTTTACCATTTATGGTTCCATCTATTATCACTGCTTGACACATTGCAGCAACATTGCCATCAATTGTTCCTTCGATTACCAAGGACTGACCAAAATAAACCATTGGTCCTTGGACAGTGTCTTCTTTTGAAACAACTATGGATTGTGCAGAAATTTTTCTGTACCCTTGTTCTTCAAAGCCACGAGTAAATGCAGTTGCTTCACGGTACGCCTAGTAGGCGATTGCAACGACTACTAAAATAATGACAAGGCACCCGCAACCGCATCCTCCAAGAATCTTTTTCCCTTTGCTATTATTAACTTCCATTTCGCAGGTCATCTCGGCCATTTCAAACCTCCAATTTTTACATAGTAGACCATAAACTGGCTTAGGTTCAGCTTATTGACCTAAATATTAGCCAGCAATTCTCGTAAAGCCTAATGTTGGCTTTAGTTTTACTCTCTCTCCTCCAACTTCTAGAATTGGATAAGCAAGAAAGTTTATTGATCCAGACTCTGGCAACGGGTCAACAATTATGTTTCGACCACGGCTAAACTCAAATCGATTCGCAGGGTTATGCCCAAAGTAATATGTTGCAAGATTGGTGTACTTGTCTGCCTCAGAAATATCAACTGGCCACCACTTACCTTCTGCGTAAAACTCCGCCCAACAATGGTAGCCGTTCACTCCCCCATCGTTACGAGAAGAAGGGATCGCTGCACCAATTGCAAATCTCGCAGGAATGCCAACTGATCTTGCAAGGGTAATAAAGTATGAGTGGTAATCAGTGCAATTTCCGTAACCAGCACCACATGCATAGACTGCGTCGCCGTAACCAAAACCATCACCAAACTTGGAATACCGCATGTGATCTATAGTGTGATCATAAAGTGCACGCGCTTTCACAAGATCGCCACCTTTTTTGTCTTTCAAAACATCAGTGGCAATCTTGCTGAATTGGCTTTGGTTGGGGACCAAACTTTCGAGTTCTAAAAAATCACTCGGCGTCGCTCCATCGTCTTTGTAAATGCCTTTCTCAGATCGTTTGACTTTAAATTTCATAGACAAACTCGTTCCACTGTCTGATGGTTCTAGCTCAACATACAATACCTTGTTTCCATATCGATTATCAGTAAGAATTCGGTGCTTGCCGGGCAAGTCCAAGTCCGTCAATTCTACTGTTTGAAATGAATCGCTTGAAGGAAGAGGAAGCCACATTCGCGAACTTTCAGAAAGATCTGGCAAAGTTGCTTGATAAACAAAATTAAATTGATCTTGCCCTTCTATAACTCCAAGCAATTCGAGAGAAGCGTCATCTACTTCAACATGTTTCCACGAACCATCTTCTTGTTGCCGCCAAAGATAAAAAGGGCGACCGTTTAATTTATGCACAGTTGTTTCTGTAACAGTCATATCGCCCGGATCTCCGGAAAGGAAAAAGTCGACATCGTAAACATTGCCATCAGTGCTAGCTAAATCTACGCACGCAAAGTGACGCTTTGGGCCAAGATTTGCAAGATATTCTGTGTGAACACGAACTAGTTTCAACTTCATATCTTTGCCATCAAACTGAAGTGGAAAATATCCGCCGTTCTGTCGAGTTTGCTCTTTTATATGTTTTTCAATGCCTGCTTGAATATCTTCAGTGATTAAATGCGGAATATCTGAATCGGAAGTCCTCGATTGGGTGGGGATATCTGCAAATAAGCTACTGCTCGTAACAAGCAAAACAAGGCAAACACCAAGTTTATAAACAATCTTCATTTTGTATTTCATAGATAATTCCAGTATAGCGTGAGATATAAACTACCTCCGAGGTAGTTTATTGTTTGGATGGTAGAATGTATATTTTATGAGCAACAAGCCACATTCAAGCAAGCAACGGTTCGCGGCATTTCGAAAAAGGTTACACGAGCCAATTGAAGATGGCGAGACTCCAGAAATTGACTCGGGCAGAAGATCTCTCGAACGATCGCGGTCATTTGGCGTTCTTCTTCGTCATTTTTTGCAGACTGCAGGGTCAAACCGTCGCGAGTTGTTCTGGTCACTTGGGTTCTTAACATTTGGTGCGATTATTGGCCTGATCCCCCCTGCTGCAACAAAGATAATCTTCGACAATATCCTAGGTGATAAACCTCTTCCACAGAAAGTCCTCTCTACATTTCCTTCTCTAGGTAACAAGGTTACCTTGCTTGGAGTCATTGCAATTGTAACCGTAGTCCTGGCAATCATAAGTTTGGCATTCAGCGTTCGAGGTCGTTGGATCGCAACCCGTACGAGTAAACGAATACAAATTTCAGTTAGACGAAAAGCATTTTTGCACGCAACTTCACTTCCTTTACACCGTATACATCAACTCCGTTCTGGAGGCGCAGCATCTCTCGTCCGTGAAGATGCGGGAGCAATTGGTGATTTAGTCTTTGGGTTGTGCTACAACCCATGGCGAGCAATCATTCAATTAGTTGGTATCTTAATTATTCTACTATTTGTTGATTGGCGCATGCTGCTTGGATCAATCGTCCTATTCCCAATCGTCTTTTTTACACACCGCACATGGATCAGTCGCATTCGACCAATGTGGAGGTCTATTCGTGGGACAAGACAATTTTGCGACGCGATGGTTACAGAATCATTCGGTGGCGCGAGAGTTGTTCGCAGTTTTTCTAGGCAACGCACTGAAGCAACAAATTGGATTCGCTCCAACCACTTACTTGTTCGCAAGGAATTACTGGCTTGGTGGTGGTCCCGTGGCATTGATATCTCGTGGTCAATATTAATTCCTGTCGCAACTGCTGCACTTCTTTGGTTCGGTGGCTGGCAAGTTCTACACGACCGTGAACTTGTCGCTTCTGGTCTACTTGAAAGATCGCAAGCAATGACTGCCGGTGATTTAGTAATGTTCTTGGCATATCTTGCGATGCTCATGGGGCCGCTTGCCACCCTCGCTGAAAGCGCAACACAATTGCAAAACTCACTAGCGGCTCTTGATCGTGTTCTTGACCTCTATGAAGAAAAAACTGAACAGCAAGAACATATTGGAGGAAAAATTGTTTCATCCCAGAGTACTCGAGGAGAAATTCATTTTGATTGTGTATCGTTTCGATACCACAGCAGTAGCACAATCGTATTAGAGGACATCTCATTTACTGCACCGGCAGGAAAAACTCTTGCCCTTGTGGGTCCAAGTGGGTCAGGCAAAACGACTTTGTGCAATTTGGTTGCTGCGTTTTACAAACCCAATCACGGCAAAATCCGACTAGATGGAACTATCCTTCAAGAAATCGATCTGAACTCATATCGAACACTTCTGGGCATCGTCGAACAAGATATCTTTTTGTTTGAGGGAACAATAGCAAGCAATATCGCATATGGGAAACGCGGTGCAACTCCCGAACAAATTCAAATTGCAGCTAAACAAGCGGCTGCGCATGATTTTATCTCTGAGTTTGCAGACTCATACGAAACTGAAATTGGCGAACGAGGAGTAAAACTCAGTGGAGGCCAACGACAACGAATCGCAATTGCAAGAGCACTTCTGGCGGATCCTCGAATTTTAATTCTAGATGAAGCCACTAGTAACTTAGATACACAATCTGAGAGGCTGATTCAACACAGTTTATCCACCCTGCTAAAAAATCGGACAAGTTTTGTGATCGCTCACCGATTAAGTACTATTCGCGATGCAGATAAGATCCTCGTTCTAGACAAAGGCAAAATCGTCGAATCAGGGACGCATGAGGAACTCATGGCTCGCAGCGACCATTACCACGACATGGTCTTGCTACAGACTCATCCACAAACCTGACAAAGCAAAGCACATCGAGATCCCGTAGAATACGGGGCTTTCAACCATTGGAGACACGAATATGATCATCGGTGTACCAAAAGAAATACAAAGCGACGAAAAGCGAGTTGCCCTAGTCCCTCGTGGCGTCGAAGCCCTCAAAAAGATGGGTTTCGAAGTTCTCATAGAATCTGGCGCTGGCATACACGCCGATTATGGAAACCCAAAGTATGAAGAAGTGGGCGCTGAGATCATTGCAAATACAACTGAACTTTGGAACCGAAGCGATATCGTTGCTAAAGTTCGCGAGCCACTTCCTCACGAGGCAGACATGCTCAAAAGCAGCGGCACACTTATTTCGTTTTTCTGGCCTGACAAAAATGGTGAGTTGCTCGAGCATCTAGGCAAAAAGAAAGCCACTGTTCTTGCGATGGATTGCATTCCACGAATTACTCGTGCTCAGAAAATGGACGCACTAAGTTCTATGGCAAATGTCGCTGGTTACCGCGCAGTTGTTGAAGCCGCGCATGCTTTTCCACATTTTTTCACTGGTCAAGTCACAGCTGCTGGCAAAATTGAGCCTGCAAAAGTTCTCGTCATTGGCGGCGGAGTTGCAGGGCTTGCCGCCGTTGGAGCTGCAAAAGGTCTTGGTGCAATTGTTAGAGCATTTGACACTCGAAAAGCTGTTCGGGAACAAGTTGAAAGTCTTGGCGGTGAATTTCTTGAACTTGACTTCCCAAGCGAAGACGGAGAAGGAGGCGGTGGATATGCCAAAACAATGTCGGACGAATTCCTTAAAGCAGAGCTTAAACTGTTTGCTGAACAAGCAATCGAAGTTGACATCATCATTACAACAGCCCTTATTCCCGGACGCGATGCTCCAACACTAATCACTGGGGGAATGGTTGAGTCAATGCGTGAAGGTTCAGTTATTGTTGACCTTGCCGCTGAGAGAGGTGGCAACTGCGCGTTAACGAAAGTGAATGAAAAATTTGTGCATCACGGCGTCACAATTATTGGCTACACCGATTTGCCAAGCCGAATGGCTGCACTTTCAAGCCGGCTCTACTCCACTGCTATTGTTCACCTTTTAGACGAAATGGGCGGCGAGGAAAAGTACAACATTGATATGGAGGATGATGTTATCCGGGGAGCACTTGTCCTCAATCATGGACATGTGACATGGCCTCCACCAAAACCACGAAACCCCGGACCTGCGTATTCAGTTGATACTGGTCCACGACCAGATGACGAAAAAAAGAGGGCCACAACCACTGAAGAGGAGTCTACAACTTCATCCCCTGTCAGCAAGGTAATTCTTAAAGCAATCATAATTATTGCCGTTGCTGTTGGCATTATTTACATCGGAACCAACATGCCAAAATCATTCCTAGGACACTTCACGGTATTTGTCTTGGCTTGTTTTGTAGGGTGGCAAGTAATTTGGAATGTCAAGCCCGCTTTGCACACACCTCTTATGAGCGTAACAAATGCAATTTCAGGCATCATTATTATTGGAGGCATCCTTCAAATTACTCAGCCAGAAATAAACGCAACCGCCATTCTTGGAGCTGCTGCTGTGCTGCTAGCTGCAATTAATGTTGCTGGTGGTTTTCTTGTAACGAATCGAATGCTTGCGATGTTTAGAAGGTAAACGATGTCAAATAGCCTAGTCACAATCTTTTATATTGTCGCAGCCGTTTTTTTTATTCTCAGCCTTGGCGGTTTGTCGCATCAAGAAACCGCAAGACGGGGAAACATTTACGGCATGTTTGGCATGCTCATTGCTCTCATTGCAGTTACAGCCAGTGAAGCCGTATCAGATTATGGCATTCTTGCAGCAGCTTTGTTTCCAGCAATCTTGATAGGAGGAACTCTTGCAAGAAGAGTAAAGATGACCGAAATGCCCCAACTCGTTGCAATTCTGCACAGTTTTGTCGGCGCAGCTGCTGTTCTTGTAGGTCTTGCCTTGCAATTGAACCCAACTTCATTAGATGGATTGTCACCTTTAGAAATAACAATTCACGAAGTTGAAGTTTATATTGGTGTTTGTATAGGCTCAATCACATTCACCGGATCGGTCATCGCGTTTGGGAAACTTCACGGTCTAATATCTGGCTCACCACTGCTCTTGCCAGCGCGGCATTTGCTCAATCTTATAGTTGTAATCGCAACCGTTTGGTTAGGTGTTCTTTTCGTAGGGCATGGCGAAAATGCCATGCTCATGTTGCTCATTGCGATGATGATTACAGGTTTGCTTGGAATACATCTTGTAATGGCTATTGGCGGGGCTGACATGCCAGTTGTCGTTTCGATGCTTAACAGTTATTCTGGATGGGCAGCAGCAGCAGCAGGTTTTATGCTCGGGAACGATTTGCTTATTATCGTAGGCGCACTTGTCGGTTCTAGCGGCCTGATTCTTAGTTTGATAATGTGCCGAGGCATGAACCGTTCGCTTATCAGTGTCATTCTTGGCGGATTTGGCACGGGCGAGGGGGGCGTTAGCGGAACTGTTGTCACACCTGATGGTGAAGTCACATCCATTGACATTGACCAGACTGCCGCCTTGCTAACTGAAGCAAAGAGTGTAATTATTGTTCCGGGATACGGAATGGCAGTTGCACAAGCGCAGCACTCGGTTGCAAAGATCACAAAGAAACTTCGTGAAAATAACACCCAAGTTATCTTCGCAATTCATCCAGTTGCAGGAAGGCTTCCCGGTCACATGAATGTTTTGCTTGCTGAAGCAAACATCCCGTATGACATTGTGATGGAACTCGATGAAATAAACCACACATTTTCAGTAACTGATCTTGTCATGGTAATTGGTGCGAATGACATCGTAAATCCAAGCGCACTCGATGACCCAACCAGTCCGATTGCCGGAATGCCAGTTTTGGAAGTTTGGAAAGCCAAGGCCGTAGTCGTAATGAAAAGAAGTATGGGAACAGGCTACGCAGGAGTTGGCAACCCTTTGTTCTTCAATGAGAACACTTCAATGCTTTTCGGCGACGCTGGCGAAAATGTTGACGCGATTTTGGCAGATCTTTAGCAACCCAAGCCCCCTCTGGGCAGTATCCTATAGTAATGGTTCGAATTGCTTCAATTCTACTTCTGTTGATCTCGCCTGCATTCGCAGATCAAAAACCACTTCGGCTCGATTTTGGTGTCTACCCTTCAGATCGAGCCACTGTGATGTATCGAAAAATGATTCCCGTACTTGAAGCAATCCAAGATCCCATTGAGCAACAACTTGGCGTTCGAGTTGATATTCACTTGACTATTTTTGCCGATTATGCTCATGGCATTCGCGCGCTTGCGAACGGCGATGTTGACTTTGTTCGATTTGGCCCTGCTTCTTATATTCTCGCAGAAGAAATGAATGAAAATGTTACACTTCTAGCAAAAGAACTTCGAAAAGGTCTTGCTCGTTTTAACGGTCTTATTATCACAAGAGTTGACTCGGGTATTGATACAGTAGAGGACTTAAGGAACAGGTCTTTCGCTTTTGGTGACCAAAACTCAACAATTGGCCGATTTCTTGCTCAATCCGAAATGATTGATGCTGGAATTAATTCTGAAAACCTTCGATCGTACGACTTTCTTGGAAGACATGATCTTGTGGCGAATGCAATTATCTCTGGGTCGCACGACGCAGGTGCCTTGAAAGAGTCTACATACAAAAAACTTTGTGATCCAAAAGAAATCAAAATTGTCAAGGTCTTTGAAAATGTCACAAAACCTTGGCTAGCACGCCCAGGTCTGCCCGAACCTGTACAAAAGGCTATTACGAATTCGCTTCTTGCAATCGAAGATGCCGAGGTTCTTAAAGAAATAGGTTGCTCAGGTTTTACTACTGCAAAGCCAAAAGATTATGACACTGTACGTGAAGGGATGGCGAGAGCCGCTTCTTTTAATCCTAAGAAAGACGAGCAAGCAGATTCCAAAAATGCAAAACCATAAGTTTCATTCTGCGATTTTCAATCCAATTGTCAAGGTGCAAACTCCAAACGATAGTGGCTTTTGAATTACCATAGAAAAACCTGCCTCCCTTGCTAAGTTTCCCAACTCTTCAGCATCTAGAAAAGTTTCAACGCTTTTGGGAAGGTATCGATACGCCCCAACCTCATCACCTGCTATAAATGATGCCGTTCTTGGCATTATATGTTTAGTGTAGATATTGTTCAAAAATTTAATCACTGGTTGCTTGGGTGTCGAAAATTCCAAAATCACAACCCTCCCTTTTGGTCGAAGCACTCTATAAAACTCGCTAATTGCAATTTTTGGATCTTGAACATTTCGAATACCAAATGCAATAGAAAGAATGTCAACACTTTCATCAGGAAGTTCTAACGCCATCGCATCACCCACTCTGAAGTCGATGGCAAGATCCATTTCAGTTGCTTTTTTCACTGCAAGGTCAAGCATCTCCTGACTAAAGTCAATCCCAACAACATCGGGCGCACCCGCTTTTGCAAAAGCGATTGAGAGGTCGCCAGTCCCACAAGCGACATCTACAACCAGTTGCCCTTCTTCAAACTCAGAGTTAGCGACCGCCTTTTTACGCCAATATTGATCAAGCCAAAGGGAGTGTATGCGGTTATTTAGGTCATATCTGCTTGCAATTGAGGAAAACATCGCTTCGACTCGACTAGCCTTATCCGATGCATCGTGTGGGTCAGAGGCGAGGTCTTCCCCACTCCAAGCGGGCGGTTTATTAGAGTCTTCTTTGGTCTCCTGAGTCATCGTGCCGATGATACATCAAGACCGAACAAATGGTTACAATTCACTTGGAGAGACACTGATGATCATTGATTGCCATACAAGATTGTGGTCCGACCCTCGTCAACTTGGACCTGAAGCAGCAACTGTACTTAGTAAAGGTACGCCTTCTACTTGGGCTCTAGAAAGCGGAGATGCTGCTGCCCATGGAAGAGAAATGTCTTGCGTTGACATAGCCTTTATCATTGGGCTGCGTGCTGATCTAGTTGGGGCAAATGTTCCCAACGAATTGATTGCTGAGTTTGTTGGGCGAGATTCACAACGACGAATTGGAATTGGGGGCATCGACCCCATCGCCCATTCAGCCGAACAGGATTTGGACGCTGCGATGCAACTTGGAATGGCAGGCGTTTCTGTTTCGCCTTCTCTCTCTGGCGTTCACCCAACGCACTCTGCTGCGATGCGTATTTACGAACTATGCTGCGAACGATCTCTCCCAATTATTGTCACGATGCCTAATCCTATTCCAGCATCTGCGATACTTGATTTTGCAAGACCAGTTCACTGGGATGAAGTTGCAAGAACTTATCCCGAACTGCGAATTTTGTTTACTCAGATGGGATACCCATGGATTGACGAACTTCTAGTCCTTGCGGGAAAACATCAGCATGTCTTTGCAGAAGTTTCGGGGGTTGCTACAAGACCATGGCAGTTATACAACGCTCTATCTACTGCTTCAAGTCTTGGTGTCATGGATCGACTTATGTTCGGCAGCGGGTTCCCTCTTTCAACACCACAACAAGCAATTGAATCTCTCTACAGTGTTAATGTATCTGTTAAGGGAACGCCCCTTCCCGCAGTATCAAGATCACTTGTCAAAGAAATTGTCGAACGAGATTCGTTGAAGTGTCTAGGAATCAAATCAACAATTACTGGGAAAAACACTTCCCGCCCAGACAATGAAATTCCTTCGTTTAAACCAACAAAGCATGCATCGAAATAGTCTTCTTACTGTTCTTGCTTTCCTCAGCGGTTGTACTAATGCCAATTTTTTTGGAGAATCCCTACCGCTTCAAACACAGTCATTGGGCTTGGAGAAATTGGTTCTTCTTTCTAATTGTCCCATTGCTGCAAGCATGCCAAACGAAGCAAACGAGGGCGAGCTTTGGCTCACTGATATTCCTATTGATTTACTTGAATCTGGAGAGTTTGATAATGGGCAAATAGTGAGAATGCAGGTGCTTTGGCTCCCAACACCTGGTAAGACACCTCTTGCTTCAACTTCCACAAATGTCTCTATAAAGCAAATCATCTTTTCCAATGGCGAAATCGGAGTGTATGCAGGTGCAGGTTTCGGATGGCCTTCAGGATCTCCCGAGGAAGGTTTCTCTATTTATATGGAAGACGCAACGATGGTTTTGCTGTCTTCAACAAGTCAGTTCGATGACTTGTTAACTCCCGCAACAATGGTTGGGCACATTCACGCTCGAGCAGACACCATCCTTGCAAGACAAATCTCCTCATATGCAAATGCATATTTAGGTGAATCAGTGCATTAGTTAGTATTCACTCCCGTTGACTTCTCAAAAACTTATTCTGCGGGCTCAGTTTTTTTAGTTGTTTTTTTCTTCGTCTTCTTCTTCTTAGCCACCTTCTTTTTGGCGGTTTTCGCTGGAGATGTTGAGATTTCACCAACTCGAATTCGAAGATATCGTTGGCGATGGCCTGTCTTACGACGGTAACCTTTGCGGCGTTTGAACTTGATGATGTCTAATTTTTCGCCTTTAAACTCTTCAATAACTTCAACAGCAACAGAGGCGCCTTCGACATAAGGTGTTCCAATAGTTGGCTTGCCCTCTCCACCAATCATGAGAACTTTGTCAATCGTAAGTTTGTCGCCTTCAAGGTCATGAAGATCAACCTCGAGCACATCGCCTGTGCTGAGTTTAATTTGAGTTCCACTATCTTCAACTATTGCATACATCTTGAGGCTCCTGACCTTTTGGGGAACGCGGTATCATAGCAAAAACTTAACTTTAAGCCAACCCCCCAAGTCGATCAACCGCCTTTTCAAGCGTTTCAAGCCCCTTGCAAAAGGCGAAACGAATGAGCCCTCTTCCTTCGTTGCTCTTGGAATAGAATGCAGTGGGCGGAATCGCCACAATTCTGCAGGTTTTTACAAGATGGTGACAAAATGCTATGTCATCATCAAACCCAAATGGTGTGTGATCTGCAAGGATGAAGTATGTCCCCTGGGGACTGTTGAGAGTGAAGCCAACTGATCGTAAACCATCAACGAGAAGATCCCTTCGTTGACGATATTCATCTCTGTAGCTCGTGAAGTAACTTTCAGGTGCTTGAAGGGCTTCTGCTGCTGCGACTTGAAGTGGAGTAGATGCACAAAAAGTCAAAAATTGATGGGCATTTCGAATTGCAGCTGTAAAGTGACTCGGAGCCACTGACCATCCAATTTTCCAACCTGTTACAGAAAAAACTTTGCCCAGAGATCGTAGAGTGATTGTCCTATCTTGCATACTAGGCAGAGTTGCGATTGGAATATGCTCGCCAGTGAGAACAAGTTTGTCGTAAACCTCGTCGCTAAGAACGATCGCATCGTGTTTGATTGCAAGTTCTGCGATAAGGGACAACTCTTCTCTGCTTAGTACTCTTCCAGTTGGATTGTGGGGAGTATTAACAATGATCATCTTGGTTTGATCAGTGAATGCGGCTCGAACTTCTTCTTCGTCCAATTTAAATTCAGGCGTGTGGAGAGTAACTATCCTTACAAGAGCCCCTGCCAAAGATAAGCAGGCGAGATATGAATCGTAGAAAGGTTCAATGACAATCACTTCATCGCCAGGATTGATGATGCCAAGAATCACTGCAGCGATTGTCTCGGTGGATCCGCAGGTGACAGTTACTTCATCCATAGCATTTACGGGAAACTCAAACTTATCAGCAATAGTTTGCACTAAAGCAGGATGCCCCGCTGAACGAGAATACTGATTTTCTCCGTCGCAAATTGCCTTAACCGCTGCTTCCTTTACAAATTCTGGCGCATCAAAGTCAGGAAAACCCTGTCCCAAATTGATCGCATCGTGCTCTACTGCTATACGAGACCATGTTGCAAATACCGTTTCGCCAAATGTTTCTAATCGTTTCGCTGTTGCCATGTCTGTAGCATAAACGACAAGTGAGGAGTCTGTTCCACCCTGCAAACGAAGTTTAATTATCAGAGAGTTGCTATGTAATCTATAGTCAAATCTGCAAGTGTTCGCTCACGGAGTACATCGACTTTCTTTAAAGCAGCGCACACCTTGCATGGCGAGTCGTCACTACATCCGCAAACTATGGCACATGCATCTGGCATAGCTGTTTCAGATTCAAAGTAATCACATATTGAGAGAATTGTAATTTCACTTGCTGGTTTTGATAATCTGAAACCACCGCCTGGACCTGGAATACTATCGATAAAACCTCCTTGGCGAAGAGAAGAGAGAACCTTCGCCACAGATGGAGCAGTCAATCCAGAGCCTTTAGCAATTTCGGATGCAGACTTCCTGTCTCCCCCACGAGCAAGTTCAACAAGGGCAGCGATTCCGAGTTGGGCATTTCTACCAACCATGTGAATATTATAACAAAGTATTTAGCCTCTTGATATCCTTTTTTCAAGATGCCTCAACAATTGCCCTGATAAGTCATTATTTTCGAAAGTCTGCTGCGAGAAACTGATCAACTATATCGCAGAGTCGTTGGTAGTAAGATTCAATGCCTAAGCCTAATAACGCGGATCCAAAGAGTTCTGCTTCACTGGGACCTATCACTCCTTCTCCGTAATTAACTGTAGCAAGGTGATATGCAATCAAATAAGGAATCTCGCCTGGAGAGCCTGCAAACCACGGATGGACTGCAATAACGAACCCATCACCTTCTTTAACAGCCATTGCACACTCCCCTGCTTGCAATAATGATGAATCAAATCTCCATTTAGTTTCATAACGAATGATGTCACGATCACCTAACAATCGCTCTATTAACTCGATCGATGAAACCGCCCCATATAACTTATAACTGCGTTGTGCAATCATCGAAATATGATCACGCAATACATGCCTTGCATGCTCTTGGGTAAGGTCAATTGGTTGCCGAGCTTCATTCATTGACTTCTCAGTGTACCGGGTACAGGTGTACCGGGTACAAGTGTACCGGGTACAGGTGTACCGGGTACACTTGTAAGGGTGGGCTCAAAAGAGCCCACCCAAAATTCAAAATGATTAGTGCTTATTAGTGCTTATAGCGTTTCTTCATTTCTGCAGCAGCGGCCTTGCGAGCTGCTGCCTCATCTGGATCCATCTTGCCAATAAACCACTTATGGTCTGACCTGCCCCCATTAGTTGTACCAGTTCGTATGTTAGTCAATTGACTCCAATCATGTCAATCAGAGCCGTATGGAGCGAAGCGGAATACGGCTCTGATTGTGTAAATTTCGTCTCAGGGGCTGGCGGACGATACCCTAGCGACGAATGTGGTCTGATTGTGTTGTAGTCATTTCGCCATTGTTCGATGAGTACTTTGGCTTCTCGAAGTGTGTAAAAGATTTCGCCTTGCAATAATTCATCTCGAAGTTTGCCGTTAAAACTTTCTATATATCCGTTCTCCCACGGACTTCCAGGCTCAATGTACAGCGTGTTCACGCCGACTTTGCTTAGCCACCCCCGAACTGCCTTGGCAGTAAATTCAGCGCCGTTGTCCGATCTAATATGTTTTGGCACACCACGAGTTGCCATCAGCCAAGCAAGTCGTTCAAGTACATCTTCACTACGCAAATGTCTTGCGACATCAATCGATAAACACTCTCTTGTATATTCATCGATGATGTTTAACATCCGAAAACTTCTTCCGTCATGTGTGCGTGCATGCACGAAATCGTAACTCCAAACATGGTCTTTGTGCTCGCCGCGTAGTCGTATGCATGATCCATCGTTAAACCAAAGACGTCCTCTTTTGGGTTGTTTCTTGGGTATTTTTAGACCTTGCTGTTTCCAAATTCTCTCGACATGTTTGTGGTTCACACGCCATCCTTCGTGGTGTAACATCGCTGTAATCCTTCTGTATCCATACCGACCATACATGCACGAAAGCTCAATGATTCGTTGCGTCATTGGGGTTTCGTCACTGCGCACATTCGGCAAATATCGTTGTGTTGCTCTGGGTTGTTTGAGTACTTTGCACGCCCGCCGCTCGGAGATCTTGTAATGTGTTACCAATGCTTTGGTAGCTTCTCGTTTCCGGTGCGGGCTTAAAAGTTTCCCGAGTTAATATCCTGAAGCATCGCTTTGTCGAGACACAAATCTGCGACGAGTTTCTTAAGTCGTGCGTTTTCTTTTTCAAGTTCTTTGAGCTTCCGGACTTGATCGGTTTTGAGGCCGCCGTATTCTTTTCGCCATCGATAATACGTCTGGACTGTAACGCTAAGTTTCTTGGCGACTAGTTCTACCCGCATGCCTTCTGCGAGATATATCTCTGCTTCTCTGAGTTTGTTGATGATCTGCTCTGCTGAATGCCGTTTCCTTGCCATGTTTTCCTGCCTTCCAAATTAGGTCCAATCTGCGATTTTATCGCATAAGGACTGGACTAGTTTTTGGGGGGCAGGTCAA
>CAZABE010000106.1:0-2819 GCA_964483425.1 uncultured Isosphaeraceae bacterium
CGAGGGAAGAACCTACGTTCTTGCAAAAGATAAAACAGCTGGGTGGACGGCTGTTTACAATTTGAACGACGTCGACCCAGAAGATATGCGTTGGGCTGATTTTTATTGCGATGTAATGGACACCGGTGGGATGGCGACTACGAAACAACGCAATTTACCTTTTATTGGCGGTGGTTGCCAAGCACTAACAATTGCAGTTGATACAGATTGGGAGTTTGTAGAATTATTTGATGGAAGTGTAGATGCTGCAAGCGAATATGCAGTAACACTTATTGGAGCAATGTCGACAATCTTTGAAACAGATGTTGACGTTGGCACCCAAATTTCATATCTGAGAATATGGAACGATTCCTCGGATCCATGGGATAGTTCAACACTCTCTAACCAATTGAATCAGTTTCGAACCTATTGGGAAGAAAATATGGATTCAGTAGAACGCCACTTGTCCCATTTATTAAGTGGTAGGAATTTAGGTGGCGGTATTGCATGGCTTAATGGTGTCTGTACAAGTTACGGTTATGCTGTCTCTGGAAATTTGGCTGGAACTTTTCCGCTTCCTCTTCAAGACAATAGTTTCAATAATTGGGACATTTACGTAGTTGCGCATGAAACAGGTCATAATTGTGGAAGTCAGCATACTCACGATTACGTTCCCGCAATTGACTCATGCGGTGATTTTGATTTAGATGATGAAGATCGGTGCGAAGGAGCAGATAGCGGAACAATTATGAGTTACTGCCATCTTTGTCCTGGTGGGATGTCAAACATTGTTTTGAGTTTTCATCAAGAAGTACAAGACCAGATAAACAATTATTTAAGTAACGGGATTACATGTTCTTTAGATTGCGAAGAGATTGAATTGCTTGGGGCTTGCTGTGATGGGCAGACGTGCACAGAGTTGACCGAATCAATGTGTTCAGATTCAGGAGGGACATATTGGGGAGATGGGACAATTTGTCTGAACAATATTTGTGTGCCACAACACGGAGCGTGCTGTTTGGATGGAACAGGTTTGTGTGTGGATGATATAGGTTTGTCCTCATGCAATAGTCAGGGTGGAATTTATCTTGGTAATGGTACTACTTGTGATTTGGGTTGGTGCAACCCAGCGATCCCAACTGCATGTTGCATCGATAATGAATGCAGCGACTTGCTTGAGGAGGAATGTGAAGAAGCGGGCGGTTCACGTCTTGGTCTTGGGATATTTTGCTCAGAAGATGTTTGTATTATTGTAGATAATGACACATGTGAGACGGCAAGAGAAGTAACTAGCGGATTATGGAGTTTTACAACCGTTGGCGCATCGACAGGGGGCCCTGATACAGATGAGACACAATGTGAAACAGAATATTTAGGAGGTGTGAACTACGATGTTTGGTTTACTTATGATGCATGCGAATCAAATACTATTGAGATAGGCACATGTAGTAGTGCGGATTTCGATACCGATTTAGTTGTCTATTCTTATGATGGTCTTAATTGCGACACAATGACACAACTTGATTGTAATGGTGACTCTGCTGGTTGCGATGGGTTTACATCTAGCGTGAGTTTGAATGTTGCAGAGGGGCAGTCGTATCTAATTCGTGTTGGAGGATTTCATTCTTCAGCTCAAGGCAATGGACAACTTCTTATAACGGGTCAAGTTTGTCAGCCCGATATTCCATGCTCTGGGGATGTTACTGGAGATGGGGTCGTTGGAGTTAATGATATCCTCGGTATTATTTCACACTGGATGTCGAACGACGTGAATGATGTAATACAATATGATGTTGATGAGGATGGTGTTATTCAAATAGGCGATATCCTCTTTATACTTGCTCACTGGGGATGTGAAATAAATGATTTATGATTACCACAAAAAACTGGGAAGGATTAAATATATGTTTTTAAATTGGAATATTTACACGGCTGCAATTTTAAGTTTGCTTGTAACGAGCGCATTTGGTTCTCCCGAATCAAATATCGCTATGGAGCAAATAAGGAAAGAGCATCCCAACTTACGAACAATGGACCGTAGCGGCAGAATCCATAAATTAGTTCATAAAGAACTGGCAACTGGTAGAACACCAATAGAAACCGCAGAGAACTTCATTAAGGGTTTTTCAACAGCGCTTGATGTTGATGCAAACGAGTTTATCGAACGTGGCCCATTCCCAGATAGACACGTTGAACAACAACTCATGTACATTCCAGAAACGGGTGGTCATAAATTCACGGGTATCTACTATATGCAAACAGCAGATGGTTTACCTGTCTATGGTTCTCGTTTAATGGTACTTGTTCGAAACGTTGCAAATTATCCCGCAGTTAGTGCAACAACTGTTTTGTACGATGTCAAGGGATATAAAGCACCCAAGCGTTTATTTGCAAGTGAAGCGGTTGCTCTAATGGCAGCAGCGACCCATTTAGGTAGAGGTGCAACAGTAACGCAGCCCGAACTAATGGTTTTTGCAGGGACTGAAAGCGAAGCGGTTGAACCAACTGCTGCTCTTGTCTTTGAAGCGACGGTTGGTGGTCACTGGGATTTCGCTAACTACAAAAAGTTTGAACTTGTTGTCGATGCTCAGACGGGTGAAGTGCTGCATGAAGTGAATAAAATTTTACATGTGGACGGTAACGTGTCTGGTATGGCTACTGAAAGTTCTGGTGCTGATGTCTGTGAACCAGAATCAGCAATGGGAATGCCATACGCGAAAGTAACATTAGGCGGTAATACTGTTTATGCAGATGAGAACGGTGACTTCTCGATTTCTGGCTCAGGAACGATTACTTCAATTCTTGATGGTACTTACTTTAATGTAGATAACCAGTCCGGC
>CAZABE010000107.1:0-48606 GCA_964483425.1 uncultured Isosphaeraceae bacterium
GTTTCCCTCGTATTCAATACCAATCCATCCACGATAACCAGCATCTAAAACAATCTCAATCATTTTCTCATAATTGGTATGTATCTCATTACCGCTTGAATCGAAGGTATGTGATTTTGCACTAACTGCTTTCGCAAATGGCATTAATTCTGCAACGCCTTTGTATCGGTCGTATTCTTCTCTAGTACCCCAGTCCAAAATAAAATTCCCAAAATCAGGCAAAGTGCCACAACGCGGGTTATCAACCAATTCCATTACTCCCGCAAGCCACGCACCATTTGAACTAAGTCCACCATGATTTTCAACGATAACATTTATTTTTTTCGTGTCACCAAATTCGGTTAAACTCCTCAGGCCATCAGCAGCCAACTTTTGTTGTTCTTCAAACGAACCACTTGATTGAGCATTGACTCGTATCGAATGGCAACCAAGTTCAACCGCAGCATCAATCCACTTGTAATGATTTTCGATTGCTTTCGTTCTTGCTGCCTTGTCAGGATCTCCAAGGTTTCCCTCTCCGTCGCACATAATTAGTAAACTTGAGACACCAAAATCGTTACAACGAGTTTTCAAGTCATTTACAAATTCAGTACTGGGCTGCCTGTCTGGGAAAAAACTGTTGACGTATTCGACCGCATCAATTCCAAACTGTTCTTTTGTAATGCGTGGGAAATCAATTGGTTGAATGTAACCGCCTTGAAGTGCGCGGTGCAATGACCACTGCGCTAGTGAGATATCAAAGAGTTTTGGTTTCATTATTCGCTTTCCTTTGGTTGCTCACCATCGATGAAACAGTGAAACCCAACACAAGGAACACGTTCGGGCTCATCGCTTTCGTGAATTTCTTCTATCAGACCGTGCACTTTCTTTAGATGTTCGCCGGATAATGGAATAGAAACAACCTGTTGGCCGTTTCTTGAGCCGGTAACAGTTGTAAGAACTGCAACGGTTTCTTCGTGATCAAGTGCAGCAAGCACATGTTCACCAACTTGTTGTGCAATTGGACGCAGTTTGGAAACAAGGTGAGGAACACCATCTTGTTCCTTATTTGTGTCATTGGTCTTTTCTTCAGTCATTCTATTACCTCGTGTGCATATTCAGTTGCAGCGTCCATTGCCTTTGGAACATTCTCGGGTTCTTTTCCACCAGCTTGCGCTGTGTCTGGACGACCGCCACCTCCGCCGCCACATTTCTTAGCAGCTTCGCGAACCCAATCACCAGCCTTAAGACCTTTTGCAATCATTGTTTTGCTAACTCCAGCGACAATAATTACCTTGCCTTCATCTTGGTTAGAAGTAAACAATATAGCCGCTCCATCTGGACGTTTGGCTCTAACAGAATCAAGAGCAGTCATCATTGAATCCTTATCAGCACCGTTAATCATTGCTACAACTATGTTCTCGCCTAAATCAACAATAGCCTTTGCTTGCTTTAAGACATGGTCTTTTCTGGAAGATGCCATATCTTTTTGAATTCTCCTAACTCTTGTGTGTAGAGTTTTTATTTCTTGTTTTGCTTTGTGCCTTGCTGGTTGTGAAATTGTTAATTCATCGACCTCACAAACTAAGTCGTTATATGCATCAACGAAATCTGAACCATCTAATTGTTTTGCGTCTTCAATTTGTTGCAGCAATGACTTATTAGCAAGGTGTGCTGCTTGGGCTGCGACGCCTGTGACGGCTACGATCCTTCTTATTCCCGAGGCAAGGGCTTGCTCATGAAGCAGAGCAAAATGTTTTGTGTCTTGAGTGTTATCTAAATGTGTTCCGCCACAAAATTCGACGGAATAGCTGTACCAATCTACGTTAGAAGGGTCTTTGACCAGATCATCTACTAGCGCTCCAATACTCACGACACGCACAGGGTCTGGATATTGTTCTCCAAACACAGCCCGAACACCAAGTATTTTTTTTGCTTTCTCCAGCGGTACTTCTTTTGCATCAACTTTAAGTACATCATTGATTGCATTGTTTACAAGGGTTTCAACCTCAGAGACCTGTTCATCTGTCATGGCGTGTGGATAAGAAAAATCAAACCTAATCCGATCGTAATCTACGAGTGAGCCACGCTGTTGCACATCCTCCCCAAGAGTTTCTCGCAAAGCGTGGTTTAATAGGTGTGTGCCCGTGTGGTTTGCCTCAATTTGCACACGTTGCTTTTCGTTTACTGTCGCAATGGTTTGGTCGCCTTCAAACAACTTACCCTCGAGCACTCTTCCGACATGTAGAACGTAATCGCCATAGCGATGAGTTTCCTCAACAAGAAATTCGCACCTTCCATTTATGCTGCATTGTTCGCGAACAATAAGACCTGTGTCACCTACCTGTCCGCCTTGCTCTGCATAAAGTGGTGTTTTGTTTAGAATTATTCCAAACGTTGCAGAACTGTCCGCCTTTCCGACAAGGTCTTTTCCATTCCAAATACCTTTAACGCGAGAATTTGTCACACCACTTCCGTATTTTTGTTCATCGTTGGTTGGTAGAACTTGTAAGGATGTAAATTTCCCAAGCACTTCAGGTGGAAGTTGCATTTTCTTATCTGTTTCGCTTGTGGCTCTAGACGTTTCCCTTGCTTTTTCCATAAGCAGTTCGTAGCCATCTCGATCAACGGTCAGAGATCGTTCTTTAGCCATTACCTCAGTCAGGTCAATTGGGAAACCAAACGTATCGTGCAGAGTGAAAGCACTTTGAGCATCAATACAACTCCCATTGCCCACAGCTGCAGCTTTTTCGAAGAGTTCAATTCCGCGGTCTAGTGTCTTTAAGAAACTCTCTTCTTCATCAAAAATAATTTTTGCGATCTGTGATTGGTTTTCTGTAATTTCTGGAAACACATTTCCGAGTGTCTCTACAACCGAAGGTACTAATTTGTAAAGGAGTGGACCATCGACACCAAACGTTTGGTGGGCATGACGTACACCACGCCTTAAGATTCGGCGAAGCACATATTCTCTTCCTGCGGCACCCGGTCTTCCTCCATCTGCGATTGCAACGACAAGACACCGAATGTGATCTGCGAGAACTCTGTATGCAATATCTGTTTGGTTGTCTAGTTTGCCTTCGTACGGAGGTGAGCCAGTGAGTTTTGTTATATCTGCAAAAATTGGTGTCCAAAGATCGGTGTCGTAGTTACTGTTTTTTCCCTGCAGAACACGTACGATTCGTTCGAGCCCCATGCCTGTGTCAACATGTTTACTTGGAAGAGGCGTTAGTGTCCCATCATCGCTACGGTTGTACTGGATAAAAACTAAGTTCCAGATTTCAATAACATCTGGGTCATCCAAGTTAACTAGATGCCCACCACTTTTATCAGAGGTCGAATCGTAATGGATTTCGCTGCACGGTCCACAAGGACCCGTGTTTCCCATTTCCCAGAAATTATCTTTTCTATCCCACCGAGTGATGTGTGAGTGGTCGATATCGGTGAGTTCTTTCCACAAATTTTCCGCTTCAACATCTGCCTCAAGTCCATCTTTCTCATCGCCAGAAAACACAGTGACGTAGAGCCGGTCTTTTTCAATACCCCAGACGTCAGTAAATAATTTCCAAGCCCATTTGATAGCATCTTCTTTGAAGTAATCTCCGAATGACCAGTTGCCAAGCATTTCAAAAAAAGTGTGGTGGTAGGTGTCAAGACCAACATCTTCAAGATCATTGTGTTTTCCCCCAGCACGTATACATTTTTGAGTGTCTACTGCTCTTGTGTATGGTCTTGTTCCACGACCCAGAAAAATATCTTTGAACTGATTCATACCAGCATTTGTAAAGAGCAGGGTGGGGTCGTCATGTGGGATGACTGGACTTGATTGAACTTCAGAATGACCACACTGATCTTTAAAAAATTCTAGAAATTGTCTGCGGATGTCAGAAGCGCTCAAAGCCATAAATATATTCCTGCATGATGGGTTGGAAAAGCGGATTGTACTCTCAGGCATAAGCCAATTCACGTGAGATTAGCGGGTTTCTGGTATCCTTCCTCTTTTTCAGATGTCAAAACGTACACCCATTATTGGCGGCAATTGGAAGATGAACACCGATTTGGAATCGGGCATGATTCTCGCTGGTGCCGTTGCGGATAAGTCGAGCAATTGCGACTGCTGTGAAGTTGTTGTATACCCACCATTTCCATATCTTCAGGCGGTTGACAGCGCTATCAATCAATCTCCATTGTGTCTTGGGTCACAAGATGTATGGCACGAACCAAATGGCGCTTTTACTGGTGAAATTAGTTGTTCGATGCTTAAAGAAATCGGTGTCACAAGCATTCTTGTTGGACACAGCGAACGTCGGCATATTTTGGGTGAATCGGATGCTCTAGTTGCCAAAAAACTGCAAACATCTTTAGCCGAAGGGTTTCAAACAGTGCTTTGCGTTGGGGAAACCCTTGAACAAAGAGAAACTGGGAACACGCTTGAGGTTGTGCTTGGTCAAATTACATCGGGTCTTCTTGGAGTAAGTGCTACGGATATGGACTTGATTGTTGTCGCCTATGAGCCCGTCTGGGCTATAGGTACCGGAAAAACAGCGAGCCCAGAGGATGCACAAACTGTCCACAACGCAATCCGTAAGTGCGTTTGTGACTTGTATGATGAAACAATTGCGAATACCCTTCGCATTCAGTATGGTGGTTCGGTGAAACCCGACAATGCCGCCGAGTTATTTGCCTGCCCAGATATCGATGGCGCACTTGTAGGCGGCGCCGCTCTGTCCGCTGACTCGTTTAATGCAATTGTCACGGCTGCTTGCGAGTCGTAACACTAGCACTGGAAATTATGAAATGAACAACACGTTCCTTATTCTCACAATCGTACTCATAGTCATCGCAATCTCGATGATCTTAATAATCCTTGTTCAACGTCCCCAGGGCGGCGGACTTGCTTCAGCGTTTGGTGGCGCTGGTGGTGGTGGAACCGACACCGTATTTGGAGGAAGAGTTGGTGATGCCCTAACTGTTATGACCGTCGTGGCATTTATTTTATTTTTAGGAGTTGCTATAGCCCTGAACCTAGTTGAGAGTAAAACAATCATCGAAGAAACCCCCGACCAAGGAGCAGTTGTATCAACTCAGACGGAATCAGTACCCACGTCTACCCCAGAAACAACAGAAACAACTCAAGAAACAACTGCTCCATCGACCACTAACGGAACAACTGAGTAATGCTCCTTTCAATGACTGGTTTTGGAAGCGCATCATCTCGTAAGGATGGTGTGTCATTACAAGTAGAAATCAGAACGGTTAACAACAAATTTTATAAATCAAACGTTCGTCTACCTGACTTACTCCAGTCCCTAGAAGCAGAAATAGACGCAATTGTTGCAAAACAAATCACACGTGGAAGCGTAACCGTTAGCGTTAAGTTCATGGACTCACCAGAACATGGTGTTGCAACAATTAATTCTGAAATTTTGGGTAATTACTTAAACAAACTTCGTGAAGTAGATGATTCCATTTCAATTGAAGTGAGCCGACTATTGTCATTACCTGGCGTATTAAGTAATGACACAGAGGAAGAAGTAGCCATTCGAGTTAAATCGACCTTGCTTGGGTTAGTAAGTGAATGCTGCACAGATGTAATTGAAATGCGAAGGAGAGAGGGGAAATCCCTTGAGGAAGATCTCGTCAATCAACTTGTGAAAATTAGTGAAAATTTGTCACATATAAAAGATCGAGCCCCTGAAATAGTAGCGGAATATCAAAAAAGACTTCGTCAGCGCATGGAAATCCTATTCGCTGAAGTCGGTGTAAATTTGACTGAACAGGATACCCTAAGGGAAGTAGCTATCTTTGCTGAAAAGACAGATATAGCCGAAGAAATTGCTCGTTTAGATGGACACATCGACCAATTTCGTGACCTAATTGGTGGACCAGAAAATGAACCAATTGGAAGGACTCTGGATTTTCTCTCACAGGAAATGCTCAGAGAGTCGAACACGATTGCGAGCAAATGCTTAGATGGAGAAACAAGCCGTCGTATAGTTGAAATCAAAGGTGCTGTCGATAGAATCAAAGAACAGGTTCAAAACGCTGAATAATAAACAATCCCGCGGGTCGTTTATACAGGTCGTTTATACAGGGGTCGTTTATACGCGGGTTGTTTTTACATAACTACAACGAGTTAACATGTTTGGCTAAAATGTGACCATGTCAATCGAATTCGACAACCATGAAAATCGCTATTCAAACGATTCATCGATTGATAAGAACGATGTTCAAGAAGGGATTGAGGGTCAGGAATTGGTCATGATTGTGAGTAGGTATGAAATAGGAGCAATCCAAAGGATAAAGGAATTTAAGAAAGGGTCTAGACACTCTCCGAAACTCATCATTGATTCGACCAAGGGAAGTTACCTCCTAAAAAGGCGTGCCTCTGGTAGTGATGATGTTGATAGAGTGCACTTTTCCCACAAAATTCAAAAAAAATTAAGCAATCATGGTTTCCCTGTTGCTGGTCTTATAGAGACGGTTGATGGAAATACGCTTGTAGAAAAAGATGGTCGGATTTACGAACTCTTTAATTTTATTAACGGACACAGATTCGATAAATCAAAACCAGAAGCAGCCGAATCAGGAAGAGTGCTTGCTCATTGCCACGATCTTTTAAGAGAGTTTTCTGAAGAACAATCAATTACCAAAACATCATTTCACCAAATTGAAAATACCAATCAAGTTCTCTCTGAAATTTTAGAAGTTCTATCGAACCATGAAGATGTTTCTAATTTAGAAGGTATGGATTCAACGGTTGAGTATATAACGTCTCAATTTGAAACGGCAAAAAGAACAACGGACTCTGTTGGCTTTTCTTCATTGCCAACATCTGTTGTGCACGGTGATTGGCATCCAGGGAACATGCTTTATAGAGACGGGGAAATTGTTGCAGTTATTGATTTTGATTCCCTTAGAGTTGCACAACGAATTACAGATATAGCAAATGGTGTCTTGCAGTTCTCAATGCGCATGGGTATTGATGATGTTAATAGTTGGCCTGACAGTTTTCGTGGTCACACAATAAGGTCGATGGTGCAATCTTACAACTCATTTACTACAGCCCCTCTTTTTCCATCCGAATTAGCAATTGTTCCATCTTTGATGAAAGAGGCGCTTGTAGTAGAAAGCGTTTTCCATATTTATAAGACGGGGGGTTTCGGAGATATCATCGGTTCAGATTTTTTGAGAATGGTAGAGCGTAAACTGGGTTGGCTGGACTTAAATACTGAAAAAATTATCGAAGTAATTCAACCGCCTAAATCTGGTGAGGATAGTTTTTGATGAGCGAAGATTTAGTCACTTTAATATGTCCACCAACAGAGTTTGAAGCAAACGTATTGGCAATTGTGTTACGAGACAATGGGATTGAAGCGTTTGTATTTGCAACACCAACAATTGGAGTAGGAGTGGCGCTTTCTGCGGGTCAATTAGGCGTACCGTTGCAGGTTATGCGCAAAGACGTGGTAATGGCAAGGCAGGTTTTGCTTGAAAACAAACGAAACTCTATTGATATTGATTGGGACGAGTTGGAATTATCTAACAGTGAAACTTTGGTGCGGGAAGAATACAAACCCATGCCAATTACAGCACGGATAGCATTTTTCTGTGTTGTCTTAGCGTTGATTTCCGGTTTACTAGTTGTAATTCTTCAACTCTTAAATTGAGTTAAAAATTCATCAATCGCATCAGCGTCTCCTGGACCCATGGGACCAACCGGAGTCATTAAAACCCAATCAGTTACATCTTTAGCAGTGATGGTTTCCTTTTGCCCTTCGTTAAGTGTTGTAACGATTGATGGCTGGTGCGCTAATTCCCCTATAACTTCTTTACCTTTAACGTCAAGAACTCTAAACCAGAGGTACTCTCTAGGCGAGTCATCATCGTCCACATGCGTCCATGGAACCTGAACCAAACATCCGGCGTGCTCGCTTTCTCCAATTTGTACAGAGGCCTTAAGTAGAAGATCCCAATTATCTTGCGCAAGTTTTGCGCTTCGTTCAGTCGATCGCAGCGTTTTTACGACTGCTGTTTCTCCAAGGTGTAGTGTTTCAACTGCATCCTTTGGGTAAACAGAAGTTGCATCGGAAGAAACGATTGCCACAGTGGGAATATTTCGGTCTTCTCTTCCGGGCATATCATCTTTAAGCATTGCGATTGCTTTATCGCACAGCATCAAAGATACTAGTAGGTTGGAGCCAATCGAGATTGGCTGACCTGCTGGTGGAAGTGATGTCTCAAGCGTAAGTGCAGCAAGACCATCTACTATGTGTACAGACTCAGAAGTATAAACCGCGGGAACACCCAGCAGTTCAAGTTCGACCCTTCCACACCGAGTTAGACCATGTGTTGACGCCCAAGCCCAGCGATCTTCTGGCTCAGCATTTTCTGGAGCTTCGACCAAACGAGTAATCCACAAAATTTCCTCGGGCGGTTCAATTTCATCGCTAACAAATACCTGTTCTAAGATGTCTTGTGGGTACCACCTACCAGTTGGTAAATCACAAATACTGTGAACACTTAGGTCCGCACCTGCAAGCAATCGCATGAGGTTTGCAAAATGTGTGAGTGGATCTGCGGGATGCAATATTGTTTGCAGTGCAAGAGTACAGCCAGAATCTAATTCGGCTGCTTCTCTTACCGCTTCTACGAGTGGTTCAACCCAAAGGATAATGTCAGTAGGTAGTCCCTCAATTCGCATCCGAGCAGCCCACGGAATCTCTTCACTGGGCGGATTAATTGGCTCCGCATCAATAGTTTCACCAACAAAAGTGGCAATTGCTTTTGTTACTGTTTCGATGGTTGGCATCTCTTCACTAGAAATAACGGCACGAAAATCTGTAGGTGTTGGTTGTTCTAGTTCCCAAGGTCGTTCATCTGAGAGACCTGCAAATTCTAAAATATTAAAATTATTTGTCATGTGTTTACTGTTTAGCTTGCAACTATATTGATTATTTTGTTTGGAACAATGATTACTTTTCGTATAGTAAGACCTTCAAGTAGGTCGCTAATAATTTGGTTTTCTAGCGCAATATTTCTTACCACCTCATCGCTAGCGTTGTTTGGAACCCTTACCCTGCCACGTACTTTACCCATAATTTGGACGGGTAATTCTAATTCGTCATCAACCAAAAGAATTGACTCATAGGAAGGCCATTTTGCAAAAGAGATATATCCCTTCTCACCAATTTTTGAATAAATTTCTTGTGCAATGTGTGGAGCAAATGGAGAGAGGACCCGAACAAATCTCTCAAGTTGATCTCTAGTTAATGTACCAACTGATGTTGCAGTATTTACAAATTCAATCATCGAAGCGATTGCAGTGTTGTAAGATAGATTTGGAATATCTTCAGTAACTTTGGCGATAGTCACATGTAGTGCTCGCTCAACTTGTTCGTTTGGTCTGTCACCAAGAGAATCATGCAGTTCGCCAGACGATTCATCAATGCAGAGGCGCCACACCCTTTGAAGAAAGCGATAGACACCAACAATATCCCTAGTGTTCCAAGGAGCGGATGATTCAAGTGGACCCATATACATTTCATATAAACGAAGCGTGTCGGCCCCATAATCAGCAATCACTTCGTCTGGGTTAATAACATTCTTAAGTGATTTGCTCATCTTTGCAATGACGCGTTCAACTTCTTCGCCGGTTTCCGTCTCTATGTACTTTTCGTTTTTTTCCACAACTTGGTCGGATGGAACGAGTGATTTGTTTGCACGTTGAAAAGCGTAGCTGGTCAATAGACCTTGGTGGAAAAGTTTCTTGAACGGTTCATTGCAAGAGACCTCTCCAAGGTCAAAGAGCATTTTGTGCCAGAATCTTGCGTAAAGAAGGTGAAGTACCGCATGTTCTGCACCACCAATATATAAATCGGTGCCGTTACTCATCCAATAACGCTCTGCTTCTTTATCAACAAATCGGTCAGTACAATCAGGGCTGCAATACCTAATTTCGTACCAGCAAGAACCAGCCCATCCAGGCATTGTGTTTGCTTCTCGTTTGACTGGTGTATCTGGTGGCAAAATAGATGGATCAACTCCAGCCGCTTTGGCAGTTGTGTGTAACCACCCTGTTGCTTTTCCAAGGAGTGGGGCTGGATCTTCGGATTCCACTGGTGTGTAATCATCTAAATCAGGAAGCACAACCGGTAACGCTGATTCGCTAACTGGATAATGATTGCCGTTTTCATCAAAAACAACGGGGAAGGGTTCACCCCAGTATCTTTGCCTAGAGAAAAGCCAGTCGCGTAAACGATAATTTACCCGGGCGGCGCCAATTCCACTTTTTTCAAGCCACGCAATTACTTTTTGTTTTGCTTCAGTGGTCTCAAGTCCATTAATAGAAAGTAGGTCGCTAGATGAGTTGATAGATGTTCCAGTTCCAGAAAAGCAACCATCTTTTTCTTCATCTGGTTTTACAACTTCGATAATTTCAATGTTGTGTTGTTGAGCGAAATCGTGATCACGTTGGTCGTGTGCTGGAACAGCCATGATTGCGCCATGTCCGTAACCCATAAGAACATAGTCCGCAATCCAAACTGGAATCTCTTTTCCTGTTGCTGGGTTTACAGCGTATAACCCAGAGAAAATGCCTGACTTGTCCTTTGAATCAGCCATTCGGTCAACATCTGTGCGATTCTTTGCTTCGGATACATATTCAAGTAGAGCATCAACATCACACCCATTCGGTGGGGATGAGATAAGTTTTTCAACAAGTGGATGCTCTGGAGCAAGGACCATGAAAGTTACACCAAACAAGGTGTCGGGTCTTGTTGTGTATACGCGCAGTGAATCATATCCTTGGATTGGAAAATCAACATCAGCACCTTCACTTCTTCCTATCCACTCTTCCTGCATCCGAAGAGTTGACTGTGGCCAGTCTAAGCCGTTTAGATCTTCAAGAAGGCGATCAGAAAAGGCAGTAATTCTAAACATCCATTGACGAAGAGGTCTTCGTACAACAGGGAAGCCACCTCGCTCACTCAAGCCATCGATGACTTCTTCGTTTGCAAGAACGGTTCCTAGTTTTGGACACCAATTTACAATTTGCTCACCTAAGTATGCCAAACGACGATTGTTTATAAACAAAGTTTTTTCTTCTTTGCTCATCTCATCCCAATTACAGTTTTTAAAATTTAATTCGCCAGTATTCAAACCGTCAATGAGAGTTTGTATTGGTCTAGCTTTATTTATTTTAGGATCGAACCACGCGTTGTATGCTTGAAGCCAAACCCATTGTGTCCATTTGTAATATTCAGGATCAATAGTTGCGAATTCTCTTGACCAGTCATAACTAAAACCAATTCGTTGCAATTGATTTCGGAATGTGTCAATCGCTTTACGTGTAGTTGTTGCAGGATGAACACCTGTCTCTATTGCGTATTGTTCAGCGGGTAACCCAAACGCGTCCCACCCCATTGGGTGCAAGACGTTAAAACCCTGCATTCTTTTAAACCTTGAAATAATATCACTTCCAATGTAACCAACTGGATGACCCACGTGTAGTCCAGCACCACTTGGATATGGAAACATATCTAAACAATAAAACTTTGGTTTTGTCGTGTCGAAATTACTATCACCCGGATTTCCAACGGTGTGTACGCTATCCTTAGCCCAAGCTGATTGCCATCTTGTTTCAAGTTCGTTGGCAACTGTTGCGCAATACTTATGCGACACCGTTGTTTCTTGGGAGCAGTGCATTAGAAGTGAAGGATACCGTGAGAAGGATTATCTTTTTGCAGCAAGAGCGGTGAGATGTTTTTTGGCTTCACCAACAAGGTAGAAACTGCCTGTAACGCATATTAAATCGTCTCTACTTGCAGCTTGGGCAGCGATTTCCAACGCTTCTGGTAATGTTTCGGCAATTTGTGTCATCTTTCCACTGATTTCAGCAAATTGTTTTTGTAGTAATTTTGGTTCAGAGGCTCTAGGGTTTCCCTTTGACTTAGTGAAGATGATTTTATCTGCTCCGAGTGCCATTTTTTCAAGCATCCCTTGGACGTCCTTGTCTTGGCAACATCCAAAGACACACACCATAGAGTCGTATGGAATGTGAGCACCGATTGACTTTATAAGTGTTTGCAGTGAAGTTGGATTGTGTGCACCATCAACAATAATTTTTGGACGTTCCCAGACAGTTTCCATTCGTCCTTCAATTTTGGTCTCTGCAAGAGCGTTGTAAAGGGTAAGGTCATCGAACTCATATCCAAATTTCTTTAATTGGTCGATTGCTGAGATTGCCAAAGCACAATTTGTTGCTTGGTGTTCACCATTTAATGGAACAGGTATATGCATGTATTGTGATTCTTCAGTAATCACACATATACGAGTGTGCTGTTTTCCATCAGCGCCGCCGCCGAATCGCGCGCTAAATTCAATGTCCGTTGCAACGACTTTAATTTCTGTTCGAGAAATTTCAGCACACTCTTTCAAAATAGAGACAACTTCTTCGGTCTGATGAGCGCTTATTGCTGGTACAGATGGCTTTAAAATTCCTGCTTTTTCCTTAGCAATCTCTTCGACAGTATTTCCAAGAATGTGCGTGTGGTCGAGGTCAATTTTTGTAATGAGTGACATCAATGGGGTTATGACGTTCGTTGAGTCAAGTCGACCACCTAAACCTGTCTCAATAAGAGCGATGTCAATTGCTTGTTCCGCAAAATATTTGAACGCAACGGCAGTTACAAGTTCAAAAAAGGTCGGTGATAAATTTTCCTTCCTTGCAATTGATACAACTTCTTTCAATAACTCAGTAAATGATTCCTCGGAAATCATTTCGTTATTGACAACGATACGTTCACGAATATCGATGAGGTGTGGGGAAGTATATTGACCTACCGTATAGCCGTTACCTTGAAGCATTGCTGATAGCATTGCAACGGTTGAACCCTTGCCAACGGTACCAGCGACGTGAATAAGCGCTACTTTGTCTTGGGGATCGCCCAAGCCCTTAAGCAAGGAACGCATTCGGTCCAATTTGAAGGTTGTTTCGTCATATTGAACAACCCGTAATCGCTCAAAATCCGTCTGGTCAAGAAGATAATTGACCGCGGATGAAAAACTCTCGATTATTGGAGTTTTGCTCTTTTTAGGCGTTTTTTTCTTCTTTGTGGACTTTTTTGCTGTTTGCTTTGTGGTTTTCTTATTTGATGTCTTTGGAGTGGCCATAGCGTGCTATTCTACCATAAATGCGTTTTATTATCAAACGAGCCGCCGTAACCACCTGTGAATAAACAACTTAGAGCCATAAAAGGAATTTTCACCAATGCCAAATAATGCCCTGTCGCTCGAATCTTGGCGTGTTTTACGAATACAGGGGGAGTTTGTGGAAGCAATTGATGCTCTTTGCAAACTACCTCCCGCTGTATCTGTTTTTGGATCAGCGCGGCTTCCCTCTTCTAGTCCACATTATCAGGCAGCTGTCGAATGTGGCGGATTACTCGTTGATGCAGGATTTGCAGTCATAACTGGAGGTGGACCGGGCATCATGGAAGCAGCAAACAAGGGGGCTTTTGAACAGGGAGGAACTTCGGTTGGGCTAAACATTTCTCTTCCAAAGGAACAAGACGCAAATCCATACCAAACATTGGAGTTGGATTTTCGGTATTTCTTTATTCGGAAAGTGATGTTTGTTAAATATGCGAGGGGCTTTGTAATTTTTCCGGGAGGATTTGGAACTTTGGATGAATTTTTTGAATCGTTGACGTTGATTCAAACGTTAAAAATACAACCATTTCCAGTAGTTCTTGTTGGAAGGGATTATTGGGATTCTCTTGTAGAGTGGATGCGATCTTCTCTAGCGGAGAAATTTGAGACGATAGACCCTGAGGATTTGGATCTTTTTGCTATTGTGGATACTCCTGCAGAGGCAGTAAAAATAATTCATGATCACTTCACTGGACGCAAGAAAGTTGGTGAAAATCTACCAAAGTTTGAATCAGATGAAGAGGAACCAACTGGCGAAGGCACTCGGTTAGGCGTTAGACCAAAGCGTCGCTCTCGAAAATGACTGAAGAACTGCGTCCAAACGAAGAAACAACCGTAGAGGTTACCGAATCGGTTTCTCCGGAGGACGAGCGTGTCGCTGACTTGTTGGCGCACACTATTGATGTGTCTGCACTTGCAACTGCAGTTACCAAACAAAAAGCCGCAGATGCTGCAGACACTCTTGAAGACCTTGATGATGTTGAAGCAGCAGAAGTTATAGAACTTATGGAAGATAGGGCGGCTGCAGACGCTCTCGCTGAAATGGAAGTTCCACTTGCTGTAACTATTATTGAGGATCTTTCAGAGGATGACAGAACATCTTACGCTTCTATTTTGCTAAGTTTGCTTGCGCCCGATGACGCGGTTAGCATTATTCGTGGACTTGATGATGAGTATGTAGAACCCCTATTTCTTTCAATGGCTGTTGGTGATGCTCGTAAACTCCGTCAACTCTGTGATTATGAAGAAGAATCCGCTGCTGGGATAATGACTACGGATTTTGTTTCTCTTTCGGAAAACATAACCATAACACAAGTTGTTGAGACCCTAAGAGAGAGAGAATTACCAGAGCATGTACAGGATTTGCCAGTAATTAACAGTAAAGATGAGTTGGTTGGCATAGTGAGTTTGCGTGCACTCTTGATAGGAATGTCTGATGCAACAGTTGCTCAAACGATGGAACAAAAAGTAGCCGCTGTACACGGCGATACCGATAGGGAACAAGTTGCCCGTGATTTTGACAGATATGGGTACGAAATGCTACCTGTTGTTGATGCTACCAACCGATTGTTAGGAATTATTACTGTTGATGACGTTATCGATATCATCGAAGAAGAGCAGACAGAAGATGTTCAGAAAACAGTTGGTGCTGGCGCAGAGGAGGCGGTTTATTCTGGTGTTGTGGAAAAGCTAAAAGGGAGAATGCCTTGGTTGATTGTTTCAGCAATCATGATGTTACCCGCAACATATGTTGTCCTTGGATTTGAATCCATGATAAAAGAAGTTGCCTTACTTGCAGTTTTTATGCCACTCATTGCAGCGCTTGCAGGTAACGCTGGGCACCAATCTCTAGCGGTAACTCTTCGAGGTATTGTGCTAGATGAGGTAAGACCAGAAAGAATTATTCCATTGATGAGAAGAGAATTATTTGTTGGCTTGGTCTCGGGCACAACGATAGGTGGCTTGGCAGCTTTACTACTTTGGATATTTGGTAGTGGAGAGTTAGCACCGCGAGTAGGTGTTATTTTTGCTTGTGCGATGGTTGTGTCAATGGCTGTAGGCACTTTTACTGGTTCAGCAATTCCACTTGTCATGAAACGTATAGGTGCAGATCCTGCACAGGCTTCAGCCATTTTCTTGATTATGATTACAGATGCTGTAGCGTTTACAACATTACTTGGTTTTGCGTGGATAACACTTCGATGGATGCAAGGGAACTAATATGATTAGGGATATTGATAGAATTTTAATTGCGCGCGGTGCAATTTCTGACAGGGTTCGTGCACTTGGTGAGGAAATCACAAAGACACTAGAAGATGTGGGGGAACATGAAATAGCATTAGTAGCGGTGATGACTGGAAGCTTGATTTTTGTTGCAGATCTAATGAGACACTTGCCAATGAAAGTACAAATTCAGTTAACGACAGCGAGCAGCTACATCGGCAAAACAACAAAAAGTAATAGCGACCCAATTTTAGGTAAGCTACCTCAAGTCGAAGGTATGCACGTTTTACTTGTGGATGATATTCTCGACTCGGGCAACACATTAACGCGCATTCGCAGCGAACTTGAGACCATGCAACCCAAATCAATTCAGTCCTGTGTTCTTCTACGGAAAAAAATAGCTTCTGCCATGGCAGTTCCTTGTGAATATGTTGGTTTTGATATTGAAGACGAGTTTGTGGTTGGGTATGGACTTGATTACGATGGTTATTACAGGAATTTCCCAGACATAGGTGTCATTTGCCCATGAATTATTTATCCTAGGTAAATTAATTTATACTTTGCCGATACCAGTTACGTATGAACCAAGAACCTACAAAAAAATCACCAATCGCTGAAGACTTAAACCAGATGTGCGTAGCACTGCACCTTCCATGTTCTAGGTGTGGTTATGAATTGCGCGAACTTTTAGCTGATGGTGATTGTCCCGAGTGCGGAGAGCCGATTCGCCTAACTGTTATCGATGTTGTTGACCCTACTTCAAAACGACTTACGCCAATTCACAACCCAAGGTCTGTTGGTAATTCAATTACAGGTGTTGTGTTTTTCTTTTTTGTTGCTGTCTTTGTTGCGGTTCTTGCTCTGTTACAAGAAGCACCTAGTACTCTCCCGATTCCATTTTTCATTCGTTCTTTTCCAACTTCTGGTTACGTTTGGTTGTCTTCTGCGGCAGCACTTATATCGTTTGTTAATCTTATTCCAATAATTCAAATGTGCAGGAAGTCATTTTTAATTGGCTGCAAGCAAGGGATTGCATTGATTTTTTTGGGACTGTGGATGTGGGCAATTAGTATGGTTCTTATTGCAACAGTTGTTTTAAATAATTTAAATAATCCTATTGCTGTTACGATGTTGTTTGATACTTGCTTACCTGTTATTGCAGCGGGTTTGGTATTTTCAGGTTTCCGCCGTCTAGTACCACGACTTGGGCAAAGGAGTAGGGCGTTTCGACAAGCTCAAGCAAGCCGCCAGCGCATGAATGATTTGCTTGCTGCTTTGGTGGTAATCTTGGTTGGAAGATTGTTAATTGCAATTTCTCCCGCCGACTCTAATCCATCACTTCTTGGTCTAATTGTGATGGTTATGAGTATTTCTCTTGTAGTCATTGGTCTTGGTTATCTTCTTAGAAATACTGTTTGGATTCGCAACGCACTCGTCTCCCCACCACCAGCGCTTTCCGATCTTCTTCGCCCCAAATCCTAGTCCGTTAAGGACTGTCACTTTCAAAACCAAAAGGCAACTTGAACCCGTAAACAATCCGCGGGGTCGGTTATTGTCCTTGAACCCGTAAACAATCCGCGGGGTCGTTTATTGTCCTTGAACCCGTAAACAATCCGCGGGGTCGTTTATCGGGGTCGTTTATTGTCCTCGAGACGTATTTATTGATGTCTGCCAAGGTGGCAGGGCGGATTGGAACCAAATGTGGCGTTGGCGGTGCATAAAGCCATAAAAGTAGTGAAAAAGGCGTTTTAAGATGGTGGCATGGCGCGGAATTTGCACAAGTGGTAAAGGAAGCCCTAGGTACCGTACCTTTGGCAGTACAGGATAGGTTCCCCGCTGATGTGGTTGAATCGAGGATTAGGAGATTATTTACATGGCAGTAAAAGAATTGGCATTTGATGTCGAAGCCCGCAAGAAAATGATGCAAGGCGTTGAAAAGCTCGCATCAGCAGTGAAGTCCACGCTAGGTCCTCGTGGACGAAACGCGGTACTCGATAAATCATGGGGTGGACCGACAGTTACCAAGGATGGAGTCACTGTTGCAGAAGAAATTGAATTACGAGACAAAATCGAAAACCAAGGCGCACAACTCGTAAAAGAAGTTGCATCCAAGACATCTGACGACGCAGGTGACGGTACAACAACCGCGACTGTGCTTGCTGAAGCAATTTTCAAAAGCGGGTTACGCCATCTAGCTGCTGGATGCGATGCAAACGCAATGGTACGAGGAATCCGCAAGGCAGTGGAAACAGTAACGAGTTCGATTTGCGAAATGTCCCAGTCCGTTGAGGATAACATTGAAGCGGTTGCAACAATTTCATCGAATAACGACGAAGAGGTTGGCAAAATAATGGCGAACGCATTTTCCAAAGTTGGGAAAGACGGCGTTATCACCGTTGAAGAAGGCAAGAGTTTAGACACAACGGTAGATGTTGTTGAAGGTATGCAGTTTGATAGAGGGTTCCTTAGTCCTAACTTTGTTACAAATGTCGACGACATGGAGACGGTTCTTGAAAAACCCCTTGTGTTTATCTACGAAGACAAACTTGACGCAGCAAAGCAAATAGTTCCTCTACTTGAAAAAGTAATGGAATCGAAAAAACCTCTCTTAATCATCGCCGAAGACATTACCGGCGAGGCCCTATCAACTCTAGTTATCAACAAATTACGTGGTGTGCTACAGGTTGCAGCAGTTAAAGCGCCTGGGTACGGAGACCGTCGAAAAGCAATGCTTGAAGATATTGCTGTCTTAACTGGTGGCGAAGCAATCATGAAGGATTTGGGAATTGACATTGAAAAGGTTTCACTTACTCAACTAGGGCAAGCTAAGAAAATTGAAATAACAAACAAAGAAACCACGATAGTGGAAGGTGCAGGTACATCCGCATCAATTCAAGAAAGAATAGCACGGATTCGTTCTGAAATTTCAAACAGTACCTCTGATTATGATCGTGAAAAACTTCAAGAACGACTCGCAAAATTAGCTGGTGGTATAGCACAGATTAATGTAGGTGCAGCGACAGAAGCAGAATTGAAGGAACGCAAGGCAAGAGTAGAAGACGCCTTGCACGCAACTCGCGCGGCAATTGAAGAGGGTGTTGTTCCCGGTGGTGGAGTCAGTTTTATCCGCTCAATCGACGATCTTGAAAAAGCACGCAAAAGTGTAAGAGGTGATGAAAAAGTCGGATTTGAAGTAATTGCTGATGCTCTAACTCTTCCTCTTCGAACAATTGCAGATAATGCCGGAGCCAAGGGTTCGGTTGTTGTAGCAAAGGTAAGCGAGATGGAAGGAAGCAATGGCTTTAATGCGCTAACCCTTGAATATTGCGATTTGTTAAAAGAAGGAATTATGACACCAGCTAAAGTTGACCGCTGTGCTCTTCAAAATGCATCATCGGTTGCTTGTATGCTTCTTTCCACTGATTGCATTATTACAAACTCGCCATCAGATGAAGATGATCCTGCTGCCGCGGGTGCGATGGATCCAATGGGAGGCATGGGCGGTGGCATGCCTGGAATGGGCGGAATGCCTGGCATGGGATTTTAACTTAGCAACTAACTCAACTACACACTGGAGACAGAATAATGGCAGTGAAACCACTAGAAGACAGAATACTTATTAAACCACTCGAAAGAGAATCAAAAACATCCTCAGGTATTTTTTTACCTGAATCAGCAACAGAAAAACCAATGCAAGGAAAAGTTGTTGCTATTGGACCCGGAAAATTACTAGATGGCGGCGAACGCGCAAAGCCAGCAGTAAAAAAGGGCGACTGTGTTGTTTTTGGAAAATACTCAGGAACTGAAATCGAAATCAAGGGCGTTACGCATCTCATCGTTCGTGAAAGCGAACTGCTTGGCGTCGTTGATGGCTGATTACAGAAAGAAGACATAATTATGACAGCAAAACAAATGAAATATGATAGTGCCGCACACGAAGAGTTTCGTGATGGGGTCGAACAACTTGCAAAAGCCGTTGGCACAACCCTAGGTCCTGCTGGAAGAAATGTAGTTGTACAAAAATCTTGGGGAAACCCTTCAGTAACAAAAGATGGTGTATCTGTTTCTAAGGAAATAGAACTTCCTGAAGCGTTTCAAAACATGGGCGCAAAAATGGTGCACCAAGTTGCTAAGAAAACATCAGATGTTGCAGGTGATGGAACTACATCGGCGACTATACTTGCGGATTCCATTTTCCAAAACGGACTACGTTACATTTCCGTTGGGGCAAATCCAGTTACAGTTCAAAGAGGTATTACAGCCGCAGCAAAGGTAGCAACAGAGTCAGTCAACGCAATGGCAAAAGAATGTAAAGGTAAAGACGATTTACAAAAAGTCGCTCTTGTTTCATCAAATCATGACTCGGAAATCGCCAACATAATCGCTGAAGCAATCAATAAAGTCGGTGGTGATGGTGTTGTAGAAGTTGAAGAAGGAAAAACCTCAGACACTACCCTTGAGTACGTTGAAGGCATGGCGTTTGATAAGGGATACCTTAGCCCCTACTTCATGACTGATCCCAAAACAGCTGAATGCGTTCTTGAAGATTGCTCAATTCTAATTTATGAAAAGAAAATTTCAAACCTCGCTGACTTGCTTCCACTTCTTAACAAGACAGCCGCTTCAAGTAAGCAGCTCTTATTAGTTGCAGAAGATATTGAAAATGAAGCACTTGCTGCTCTTGTTATCAATCGTCTTCGTGGTTCACTGAAAATCTGTGCTGTAAAAGCGCCAGGATTTGGTGATCGCCGAAAAGCAATGCTCGGTGACATTGCTGCACTAACAGGTGGCACATTCTTCTCAGAAGATATTGGTCGTAACTTAGAAGACGTCGAACTTGGTGAGTTAGGAACCGCAAAACGGGTAGTGGTAACCAAGGACGGAACAACGATTGTTCGTGGTGGCGGGAACAAGAAAGACATCGATGCAAGGGTAAATCAAATTACTGCACAAATCGAACGTTCCACAAGTGACTACGACAAAGAAAAACTGCAAGAACGATTAGCCAAATTAACAGGCGGCGTTGCAGTTATCGAAGTTGGTGGCACCAGCGAAGTAGAAATGAAAGAACGTAAGGACAGAGTTGAAGATGCGCTAGCGGCAACGCGTGCTGCTGCACGTGAGGGTTATGTTGCAGGAGGCGGAGTAGCGTATATTCGAGCTATAGAGGCCATTGAAAAATCAAAAAAGAACGCAAAAGGTGATGCGAAACTTGGATTTGATATCCTTGCTTGCGCACTTGAGGCGCCTGCTTCTTTAATTGCAGCAAATGGTGGCGATGACGGCGACGTAGTAGTAGAAAAAATCAAAGAAGGTAAAGATGGATTTGGTTTTAATGCTTTGACCCAATCGTTTGAAGATCTGATTAAGGCAGGAATTATTGATCCAGCCCTTGTAGTCTGTACTGCAATACAGAACGCAGCATCAGTTGCTGGCTTAATGCTCACAACCAATGTTGTAGTTACTGAATTGAAAGACGATGAAGATCCAATTGAACAGGCAATTTTCTAATTGGGCTGTTTAGGTACGTACTCGTATGAGTGTTACACGTTGTTATTACGAAGTACTTGATGTCGCTCGCAATGCGGATGGCGCGGAAATTAAACGTGCCTATCGCAGGCTTGCTATGAAGTACCATCCCGATCGTAATCCGGATGACATAGAGGCAGAAAAGTTGTTCAAAGAGTGTGCGGAAGCATACGAAGTTCTTTCTGATTCACAGAAGAAGCAGATATATGACCAGTATGGGCACGAAGGACTTCGTGGCCGTGGTCACGCTGCCCACGATTTTAACACGATGAATGTTGAGGATATCTTCTCAATGTTCAACGACATCCTTGGCGGTACCCGCGGTGGGTTTGGGGGAAGAGGAAGATCAAGACAAGTTCGTGGATATGACCTTGAAACAGATGTTGAAATTGCATTTGCAGAAGTTCTTACTGGTATTGAACGTGAAGTGGAATTTGACCGTTTAGATGTCTGTAACACATGTACTGGTAGTGGAGCAAAACCGGGATCATCTCCAGAATCGTGTGGTACTTGCCAAGGGCAGGGAAAAGTTGCGCAGCAGGGTCTTGGCGGGATGTTTAGAATGGTCTCAGCGTGCCCAGCATGCAGTGGGCGCGGTTCTGTAATAAAAGATAAATGCGACGATTGTCATGGTAGAGGACGTGTCTCAGTACACCGGAAACTAACGGTCAAAATTCCAGCGGGCATCCATCATGGACAGGCAGTACGTGTTGCAGGAGAGGGTGAACCCCCAGTACAAGAAGCATCACCTGATGGTACAGGCCAGAGAGGTGACTTACATGTTTTAGTTCGTGTAAACGAAGACAAGCGATTTGAGAGAGATGGAAACCATATTATCCAAATCGTTTCCGTTGCTTTTACACAACTTGCACTTGGCTCAACTATTGAAGTTGAATCCATCGACGAATCACACAATTTGGATATTCCAGCAGGCACACAAACAAACGAAATATTTCGTATAGAAGGTGCCGGCCTACCCGACTTGCGTTCGGGACGTAGGGGAGATCTCGTTGTCGTTGTTCGACTTGCTGTTCCAAAAAAATTATCAGATGAACAGCGCGAATTGCTTGAAGAGTATGCGAAGACAGAAGACATTCCCGTACATGAAGCTGAATCTTCATTTTGGGAAAAATTAAAAGGGGCTGTAACAGGTGGATAATCCACAGCAAGGAATAAAGAATGATGACTGAATCGAACACAAGCGAAGAACAGGTAAACGAAACAGAAGAAACCATGGAAGAAGCCACAGAAGAAGTGGAGCAACTTTCTGAGCTTGACCAATTGAAACTAGACCTTGAAGAAGCAAACGATGCAAAACTTCGAGCTCTTGCTGATTTTAAAAATTTCCAAAGGCGAAGTTTAGAAAATGAGACACGCGCCACAAACAGCGGTATGGCAAGGATTGTTCGTTCGATTCTTCCGTCTATCGAACAGATGAACATGGCAATCGATCATGCAGGTGATGATTCTGTTGTCCAAGGATTTCAAATGGCGCGTGATGCGCTTATTCAAGGGCTTTCTGATTGTGGGGTCGATACAATTTCCCCAGAGGTTGGAGATGAATTTGATCCACAACTACACGAAGCAATGATGCGTCAAGATTCAGAGGATATGGATATCGACCACATTGTTATGGTGATGCAGACCGGTTATCGACTTGGCGACATCGTGATTAGTCCCGCCAAGGTTGCGGTGAGCAACTAACAATGCCGACGTATGAGTATCAATGCCAAGCATGCAGTCATGAGTTTGAGGTTTTCCAGCAGATGTCCGATGCAATTAAAAGAAAGTGTCCTGAATGCGCGAAGCTAAAGCTTAAACGATTAATTGGATCTGGTTCTGGTGTGATGTTTAAGGGAAGTGGATTCTACGAAACAGATTACAGAAGTGAATCGTATAAAAAAGATGCAAAGAAGGCGAAGGAATCATCCAAGCCAAAGAAAGAAGATAAAAAGCAGGGCGAGACCAAAAAGAAATCTAAAGACACCTCATCTTCTTCAAAGAAGAGTTAGCATTCACACATGCCACTTCGGTTTATTAATCGGCTCTTAGATCATTTGTCTCACGAGGGGTACAGGCCAACGACAATTCGGAATATTGTTAAGGATTTGCGAATTAGTTCTGATGACCGAAATGCGTTCGATGAGGCACTGATGAAGGCAGAAAAAGATGGAATTATTGAACTCGGTAAAGATGATTGCCTTCGATTACCATCTCTACCAGACGAGATAATCGGTTCTTTTCGTTCCAACAAACGTGGTTTTGGATTTGTAAAGCCAAACAAACTATATAGAGAGGGTGATGTCTACATTGGTGCAGGCGCCCAAGGAGACGCTGTCTCGGGCGATACTGTTCGTGTAGAAATTTCTCAAAGCAACCGTTGGAAAGGAAGAGGTGACGCAGGAAGAATAGTTGAGGTCTTAGAGCGAGGTAGGAGTGAATATGTTGGGACGCTTTGTAAGCGCGGAAATTCTTGGTTTGCGCAACCAGATGGTCGCGAACTTCATGATCCTGTAATTATTCGTGACGTTGGTGCAAAAGATGCAAAGCAAGGTGACAAAATTGTCTTTGAAATGCTGCACTATCCAGAAAAAGATTATTACGGTGAGGGTGTAATTTCTCGCGTTCTTGGTGATGCAGGAAAACCAGATGTCGAAACACAAGCAGTGATGCTTGCGTATGGGTTGTTTGAAGAATTCAACGACGAGTCAAAAGAAGAATCGAGAAATGCTGCAACATATTTTGAAGAAACCGGAGACCTAGATCGAGAGGACTTAACTGGCGAATTCATTTTCACAATAGACCCACCCGATGCACGTGATTTCGATGACGCAATCAACATTTCGTTTGATAAGGAAACAAACGAATGGGAACTTGGTGTACACATTGCCGATGTTGCAAGTTTTGTTCAGCAAGGGAGTTCGTTAGACAACGACGCACAAGAGCGAGGCAACAGTGTTTACTTGCCAAGACGCGTGATTCCGATGTTACCTGAAGTGCTCTCAAACGGTGTGTGTTCTTTGCAAGAAGGTGTACGGCGGTGGGCAAAATCGGTTTTTATACGTTTTGACAACAAAGGAAAAGTTATTGGGCATCGCCTTCGAAACACAGTAATTTGCTCAGCAAAACGATTGACGTATCTTGAAGCCCAAGCTCTTATTGATGGCGACGAAAAAGAGGCAAGAAAAAACACAGTTACAGGTGGTGCATACAACGAAGAATTAATTGAAACACTCCAACTTGCAGATGCTCTTGCTAAAAAACTACTGGCAAGGCGACGAAAAGATAGCATGATTGAATTGCAACTTCCAGAAGTTGTTCTTGAATTCGATGATGATGGACATGTTGTTGATGCACACCCAGAAGATGATGCGTTTACCCATCGGATAATCGAGATGTTTATGGTGGAAGCAAATGAAGCGGTAGCAAGAACATTTGCTGGAATGGATATCCCATTGTTACGTCGAGTGCACCCAGAACCAAAGTTTGGTGACATGATTGAATTGAGGTTGTTTGCAAGAAGCGTTGGAATCGGGATTTCAGAGGAACCAACTAGACAGGACCTGCAGCGATTGCTGCAAGCAACGAAAGATGGAGATGACTCAAGAGCAGTTCACTTTGCTGTGTTGCGAACGCTAACACAAGCTACTTATAGTCCCGCAGAAGTCGGACATTTTGCACTTGCAAGTCATCACTACGCACATTTTACAAGTCCAATTCGTCGATATCCCGATCTAACTGTACACCGAGCACTTGCTGCATATCTTGACCAAACCGACAACGGAAAATCGATGAAGGGTGGAAAAGCGAAACGATCTAAGATCGGAAATTTACGGAATGATGATCGTGTTCTTGACGAAGGGGCTTTGCTTGAAATAGGCGCACACTGTTCTTCTACTGAACGAAATGCCGAACAGGCGGAGCGTTCACTTAGAACATTTCTTGTGTTGCAATTTTTGAACGAAAACCACCTCGGAGATGAGTTCATTGGCATTATTACTGGCTTTACTTCAGCAGGAATATTTGTTTCTCTTGAGCGGTTTCTTGTAGAAGGTCTTTGCCGGTTTGACACCTTAAAACAATCTTCCAAATCATCTGGTAGGTGGGAAAAACTGGAGGGAACTGGTCAAATAGTTGCAACGCGAAGCGGGGCAGTTCTTTCGATAGGTGATAAAGTTACGGTTCAAATTTCAGCAATCGATCTTCCAACAAGGCAGATGGAAGTCCACATGATCAAAATGCCTAAAAGGCATATAGAAGATGTTGCTGTGTCAACTCCACCGAGAAATAAATCAGGTGCGAAAAAAAGTAAATCAAAGAGGAAGGGGAAAGGTAGAAAACGTAAGTAAGTCGTATCATGCAAAAATAGATTGGAGCACACCATGACTAACACAGGTAATATTGAATCAATCCTCCAAGAGGATCGTATCTTCTCACCACCAGAAAATTTTGATTCACGAATCGGAGGTTCGTATATCGGTTCGATGGATGAATACAACGAGTTGTATGCACGTTCTGTCGAAGACCCAGATAGTTTTTGGGGTGATGTTGCGGATGAACTTGATTGGTTTGAACGCTGGGACACGGTAAGCTCAGGTACTTTTCCAGACTCAAGGTGGTTCGATGGGGGTAAAACAAACATTTGCCACAACTGCATCGATAGGCAAATCAATATGGGTCACGGTGATGAGACGGCAATTATCTGGGAAGGCGAACCATACGATGGAACTCCAGAAATTAGAAAAATTTCATATCACAACTTACATACTGAAGTTTGTAAATTTGCTAACGCTTTGAAAGCACAAGGAGTCAAGAAAGGCGACGTTGTAACTATCTATATGGGAATGGTTCCTGAACTTGCAATAGCAACACTTGCTTGTGCAAGAATAGGAGCACCGCACTCAGTTATTTTTGGAGGATTTTCTTCACAAGCAATTGCCGATAGAGTTGAAGACGCAAAAAGTTCAGTTGTTATTACGTGTGATGGATCTTGGCGGCGCGGCAAGGTTGTACCTCTTAAAGATAACGTTGATTCTGCTACTGAACTTACGGATTTGATTAAGACTGTCATCGTTCTTAAGCGCTGTGAAAACGAAATAACTTGGACTCAAGGGCGTGATTGTTGGTGGCATGAAGTATGTGAATCACAAGAAGAGGATTGCCCTTGTGAGTCGATGGACTCGGAAGACATGCTTTTCTTGTTGTACACAAGCGGTTCAACCGGAAAACCAAAGGGAATTATTCATACAACAGGCGGCTATATGGTCTATACCTACTTGACAAGTAAGTGGGTGTTTAATCTGCGCCCCGACACAAATCAGGTCTATTGGTGCACAGCGGATGTCGGTTGGATTACAGGGCATAGTTATATTATTTATGGCGTGCTTCCAAACCGTGTTCCAACGGTTATGTATGAAGGAGCACCAAATTTCCCTGACTCGGATAGATTTTGGGATATCGTTGAAAGGCATAAGATCACACAGTTTTACACTGCACCCACTGCGATTCGCGCTTTTATGAAGTGGGGTGATGAACATCCTCAAAAGCACGATCTCTCATCACTAAAACTATTAGGAACTGTTGGCGAGCCAATTAACCCAGAAGCATGGATGTGGTACAAAGAGACAATTGGCGGAAACAACTGCCCGATAGTAGATACTTGGTGGCAGACCGAAACAGGCGGTCATATGTTAACTCCCCTTCCCGGTGCAACACCAACGACTCCGGGTTCTTGCACTATGCCGTTCTTTGGGATTGATGCTGCTGTTGTAAACGAAGAGGGTACTGAAGTGGAAACAAATTCTGGAGGGTTGTTGGTTGTTCGTAAACCGTGGCCGTCTATTCTTCGTGGAATTTTTGGTGACCGAGATAGATTTGTAGACACGTATTTTGGACGAGTCGATGGAATGTACTTGGCAGGAGATAGTGCAAGGCGCGATGCCAGCGGCAATTTCTGGATAATGGGTCGTATTGATGATGTGATCAATGTTTCAGGACACCGTCTTGGAACAATGGAAGTGGAATCATCTCTTGTTAGCCATAAATCAGTCGTTGAAGCTGCAGTTGTTGGCATACCACATGAGATTAAAGGTACTGGGATTGCAGCGTTCTGTACACTTGCTGGTGGCGTTGAACCAAGCGAAGAACTAAAGCAAACACTTCGTAATCACGTGGGCAATGAAATTGGTGCAATTGCAAAACCAGATATTTTGAAATTTACTGATGCACTTCCAAAGACCCGTAGCGGCAAAATAATGAGGCGTTTACTACGAGATGTTGCTGCTGGAACCGACTCGAATCAAGACGTTACAACTCTTGAGGATTTTACTGTTTTGACAAAGTTACGCGCAGAGGATTGAGGAAACAGCAGGAATTGCAGTTCCACAAAGTAATTGATCACCGCAGACCACAAGGTCTGCGGTGTTTTTTTGTACACGGACTCTACCGATAGCAACTTCTCGTTTATTTACCATTGTGCACGGGTCAAAATTGTCAGAACAAGGAAGCAAACATTCATCAATTGGGTTTTTGGTTTCTACTCGTAAACTTGCAAGGTGACCAAGAACAACCGGAACACGAAATGAAGTTGCGGTAATGTCACAACCAAAGATTTCTTTTATGTCGTTTCGAATCTCTTGTTCTTCGTGGGCTGCATTTTCATGAGGTAATATGTTGTTTACAAGTTGTCCACTGAAAAGTTCTTCGGTCTGTTTTTGTTCTAGTGCCTGTACACCTCTCCATCCGGCACCAGAAACTGATTGCAGGCACGTTGCGATGATTGATTTAATCGTGCATTTTTTATGTAGCGGAGCAAGTGCTTGCGAGATGAGGGACGCCATACAATTTGGTATTCGACGGCGTCTTGCATTTGAATCCAAAATATTTGGTAACACGAGTTGGGTGTTCGATAACTCTCCACTGCAGTCAACAAGCGGGATGTTGAAATCTCTACTCTCAATTGGTGAAGCGACAATTACTCCATCAATATTTGCAGGAACATCTTCGTTTCGGGTCAATCCTATAGAATTGTGCCCTTGCGTTCTTATTTCCTCCATGCACACCCTTCCCACGGATCCTCTTGCACCAATTACAGCAATCTCCATATATGCATTCTATGTGGTCAGACCCATGGGGGCTGTCCCCAAGGTAGAATGCAAGGATGGCGACCTATACAACAGTAGAAAATGCGAGAGTAGGGATTTTAATGGGTAGCGCATCTGATTGGTCCACCATGAAGCGGGCAAGCGATACCCTAACTTCATTTGACGTGATCCATGAATGCAACGCCCTCTCAGCGCATAGAAACTCGGAAATCCTCCAAAATTACCTCAAAGATGCCGAAAAACGTGGTATTGAGATGTTCATTTGCGCAGCTGGTGGAGCTGCCCATCTTGCAGGAGTTGTAGCGGCGCACACCGAAAAGCCCGTCTTGGGGTGTCCAATGCAAGCATGGTCACTTGATGGGCTTGATTCACTTCTTTCTACTGTTCAAATGCCAAAGGGTATACCAGTTGCAACTTTTTCAATTGGTGGTGCTGGAGCCACTAATGCGGCTTTGTTTGCTGTACAGATGCTAGCAACTGGCGATTCTGCCATTTCAAAGAGGTTCTCGGAGTACCGAAAGCGACAATCCGAAACTGTAACTTCCCTAGAATAATCACAACTTTTTAATTGCATTTGGAAGGTCCGAGAACCACAATAAGTGGTCTGTGTGTTCGTTGTTTAGAGCCACATCGGAATTGATGCCGATGCTTGCGAAACGAACCTACTTTTTCGAACAATGTGCCCATAGACGTATGGGAGAGAAGACTGGAGCCAATTACAAGATGCCATTTACTAAGAAAACCCTAATTACTGGACTGTTACTATCTATAACTACAACAGCACTCTCAAAGCCAAAGAAATTTGATGAGGTAAACGATGGCTACACCAAAGTAGTTTCGACAGTTGACGGTAGTTCTCCTCTATTTGGTCTATGGAAAAATGCAAAGGAACAACAACTACTCGCTGAACTACCGCGTGGTTGGGCGAGTAAAAAATTCTTTATCGCAGTTACTCCTTCCGCAGGTGTAACGTTTGCTGGTTTGCAAGGCAACGAGGCATACGTTTACCTTCGTCAATATGATGATCGTCTAGCAATCATCTCACCAGAAATTTCAGTAAGGTCATCCGGTGATAAAACATCAAAGAACTCGGTAGATACAATTTTCACAGACACACTACTTTTGGATGTTCCAATTGTTGCAACTGGTCCAAGCGGTCAACCAGTCATCGATCTAGACGAATTATTAGTAAGCAACGCATCAAAAATTGCTGGCTCTGTTGCAAAAGGTGCTAATAAAAAACTAGCATCAATTTCGAAAGCAAAATCATTTCCAAAGAACCTAGAAGTCGCTTTTGAAATGCCAACATCTGGTGGTAAATTTAAAACAATTCATTACTCAATAAGTGCAGTTCCAGAAAGAGGAAGTTACAAACCAAGAAAGGCGGATGAGCGTGTTGGGTATTTTGGGACGACATATCGCGACCTCGGTCAGTACCACGATGAAGACAAGTGGATACATTATGTAAACCGTTGGGATTTACAAAAACGAGATCCCAAACTTACACTAAGTCCACCCAAAAAACCAATCGTTTATTACGTTGAACACACGGTCCCAGTGCGTTATCGTCGCTGGGTCCGTGATGGAGTTTTGTATTGGAACGCTGCTTTTAGAAAAATAGGTATCGACAATGCAATTGAGGTGTACTACCAAGATTCAGCAACAGGCGCACATATGGATAAAGATCCAGAGGATGTTCGATATAACTTTTTGCGTTGGTTAAACAACGATGTTGCGACTGCGATTGGTCCTTCGCGCGCTCATCCAATGACGGGCGAAATATTGGATGCAGACATAGTGCTTACAGATGGTTGGATTCGAGCGTATTGGCGTTGGTATAACCAACAACCAAAATCCGCAGAAGCGATGTCTGCTTTGACACCAGAGGATATTCAATGGTTGGAACAATATCCAGATTGGGATCCACGTGTACGACTAGCGGATCCTATTGAACGAGGAAAAATTATCCAAGCAAGAAAAAACGGGGAGATTGAAGACGCAACTGTTGATCCAATTCTTGCAAATGACGAAGACCTTGCCGCAATCGCTGGGTGGCTTGGTGACGAAGATAGGCATTGCCTTGCTGCATACCAACTTGCAGGCCAGATGGCGTTTGCACGGTTGGGGCTTGAAACGTTAAACCTTCTTGAACTTGATGCGCCGGTGGACAACGGACGTGTAACGGACGATAAACTTGATGGGATCCCCGAATGGTTTATTGGTCCATTGATGTCAAGTCTTGTTTGCCACGAAGTTGGGCATACGCTTGGACTACGCCACAACTTTAAGGCGTCAAGTTTGTACACGATGGCAGAAATAAATTCAGATGACGTACGCGGTAAGAAACCATTTACTTCTTCAGTCATGGACTACAACCCAGTTAATTTCAACATGGAGTCAGGTGATGTACAAGGTGACATCGCAATGATTGGAATTGGTACGTACGATTACTGGGCAATTGAATATGGATACACTACGGGTGATGTAAAAGAGGTGTTAGCAAAATCAAACCTCCCCGAGCACGCATATTTAACGGATGAAGACACAGGCGGCCCCGATCCTCTTGCAAAGCGGTACGATTTTAGTAAAGACCCTCTTGATTATGCAAACAATCAAATGCGAATTGTAAATAAGTTGAGAGAAGATCTTCTTGATCATTTTGTAGAAGATGGAGACAGTTGGTCAAAAGCTCGTCGTGGATACGAGACCACATTAAGAATGCAAACAAGCGTTTCAAGCATGATGGCTGATTGGATAGGCGGAGCGCATACAAATAGAAATAAAAAGGGTGACTTTAGCGAAGACGAAGAAGAACAACCACCAGTAACAGTTGTTCCTGTGGACCAACAACGAGCTGCACTTGCTTTTATTACTGACACAATTTTTGATGATAAATCGTTTGGATTATCACCAGAACTTTTAACTCACTTTAATGTTGATAAATGGTATGGAGGTGGTGGTGACAGCGGTGAAGCAACGTGGCCAATTCATGACAGAATTTTAGGTACACAAGCATCAACTTTGACATCAATTCTTTCACCAAGCCGTTTGCGTATGGTGTATGACAACGAATATCTAATCCCCGCTGATGAAGATGCGATTACTGTTGCTGAAATTTTTGAGACACTTATGAATACGATTTACGGCGACCTTGAAAACACTGAAGGTCAGTGGACAAATCGCAATCCGATGATTTCATCACTTGATAGGAATTTGCAATCAGAAATGGCCAATCGTCTAATTGATTTGAGCACTGGAAGGGTCAGAATGTTCCGCACCGTACAGACATTAGCGTTGTACTACACGCGTGACTTATATAACCAACTTGGCGACATTCTTGATGGTAGTTCAAATCTTGATATGTATACTCATGCTCATTTGCAAGATATGCACGAACGACTTGGTAAAGCACTTGACGCTGTATACACGATGTAATTGTTAATCGCCTAACAATTCCTGCCGCATCTTTCTGTTTGTACCTTCTGCATTGCACACCTTAGGCATTGCTAAGTGAAGGGTTACTGGGTCTTTTAACCCAATAGTACCATCAACTTCGTGCGCTCCGGTTCTCATAGCGTTCCCTGCCCAATCAATATGCATCGAACCACACGGAAGACCCTCATGCCTGCGCCAACGTGTACCGTGACTCCTTGGATAGTGGCTAACTGCAACCATTTTTAGTTCAACGACGTCTCCTTGCAATTTTTGTGGAACATGTATTGGTTGGTGAATAATTCCTACATCTCCTCCACTTGCTCGAAATGCAATGTGTACGTCCGAAGCTCCTTGCACGACTTCAAACGATTCTCCAGTTGGTCTAAGGTGTACGATTACTGATGCAGGATTCTCAAACCGGTTCTGGTAATAGATTGAGAGTTCAGGACCTGATTGAGAATTACGGATAACTGGAAATACACATACTCCATCTGCTTCAAAATAACGGGCTCCGACTATCTCAAGTAGAGTGTCTGGCAACCGATCTTCAAGAGTCATTCCGTATGCTAACCAGCCACCAACGATTAGGGTGAATAAGGTTGAAATCCCACGCATTAGAGTTACGCCATCACCAGAATCATAAAACCAAGACCACCCACACCAAACAAGACCAAAAGTAACGACTAAAATAAGTATGAAGTTTCGTTTTTCGTGCATATCATGGCTCCTTACGCTGAACCCACGCCGCACAAGCAGTTCACACTTAGCGGCGAACTAATCCCACGTTTGTATTCTACGTGGTATACCCTATACATCGTCAAGGATAAAATCTTCAAATGAATTTTAATTCACCACCTACATCTCCAATTGCTCCTTTAGAGGGGTGGTTTAAGGAGGCACAAGATGCAATCTCCTCCCCTAACCCGCTTTCTTTTGCCCTTACAACAGTCAATGTTGATGGTATCCCTTCATCACGGATGTTATTGTTAAAAGGGTTTGATGCTCAAGGCGCAGTGTTTTTTACAAATTATACTAGTGATAAAGCACGCGAGATAGAAACGAATCCCAATGTATCGTTGCTATTTCATTGGGATGATATGCATAGGCAAATACGAATACAGGGTAAAGCATCGAAGACTAGCGAAGAGGAATCAGACGCATATTTCGCAAGCCGCGCACGTTTAAGCCAATTTGGGGCTTGGGCTAGCAAACAATCACAACCACTAAAAAGTCGATCAGTTCTAATTGCAAAGGTAGCAGCGTTAAGCGCAAAATGGGTTGGTCGTAGTGTGCCGCGACCTGATTTCTGGGGTGGATATCGTGTTTCACTTAATATGGTTGAACTTTGGCAAGGGCACGATGGTCGCTTGCACGACCGTATTCGTTATACAAACGATGGTGGCGTCTGGTCGTATCAGCGTTTGCAGCCGTAATAGATAAGAAACATCCATGCTCTTTGGACATTCATTTAATTATCGCTACGCGGTAATTTAATGTTGGGGTCAGACCCCGGGTCAGACCCCATAACCAAATTATTGGTCTTCAAGAAGGCGGCGAGCTTCTTCTAGTATGTCATCCGGTAGAGTTGGGTTATTTAGTTTGACTGAACTCTTACTTTTGGGTTTGGGAATGTTGGTTGACTCAGTAGTTTCTTTTTCTGTTTGGTCTCTCAGTCCAAACTTTGGTAATTCAGCGTTTTGCAGTTCTTCCATGGCTTTGTCATCAATTCCAAAATGCTCTTTCCACTCTTGTGCTAACTTTGGTGATAGCCCAGTTGGTCTTTGAGTTTTTTTCGACTTTGGAATTTGACTGTCTTTGACCAGAGCGAGTAAAAAAGCTGATGAACCAATTTGTTGTGCACCCCGTTTGCGAATTGCAGTAACGATTTCTCTGTCGCTTGTAACAACTAAAATCGATTTTGGTGCTGTTGAACTTTCTACTCTTTCAATAATCTCATCGTCAGCTGATTTAGTTGGTCCTGTAAAAACTATTTGGTATCTGGTTCCAGTGTTCGCCTCACTTGACGGCGTTCCATCGCAAATGAGGGTTACTCTTTCGCCGTTCCAGCGGCTGTTTTCTATCATTCTGCAAAGCCCCGCAGTCCCAATTCCGGCCGACTCCGCGGGAAGGACTCCTGTCTGATGTAGAACATTCCAAGTATCAATGAGTAAATCCATAATATCGGCTAGGATACCACCTCATTTATGCTTCACAACCCCTTATTAGACAATAGGTTGTGTATAATCGAGTTACCCCTTGCAATGCGACTCACAATGCGTTCTAATACGTGGCTCAAGTCAGTTTTTAGCAGACAAAAGGTATTTCAATTTATGGCAATTCGTATTAAAGCAAGACAAAATGAATCAGCAGGGCAAATGCTCCGCAGGTTCAAAAAACTCTGTGAAAAAGAAAACCTAATAAAGGATGTAAAGAAGCGTCAATATTTTGAAAAACCATCCGAACGAAAACGCCGCGCGCGTAGAAAAGCAGAATCACGTCGCTACCGTGAACTGAATTTCCCACAACAACGAACACGCTCTTGAATACTTAACAAAACTAAACATATCGGAGAATTGCCCCGAGGAAGAAAGCCACTATTTCCGATTAATCAACTCACGAAACGGTGCAAGGACACCCTACAAGGCAGAATAAATGAATGGCGAGGAACCATTCGAATTTTGGAGACACACAATGAACCTTCTCATGCTCGCTCAAGAAACAACAGCATCTGACCCATGGATGCTTTATTACATAGCACCAATTGGTGCAGTTGTAGCTCTTTTAATGGCTTTAATATTCAGCAAGGGTGTTATGGCACAAAGCGAAGGCGAACCAGAAATGATTGAAATTGCTGAGCACGTTCGTGCAGGTGCAATGGCATATCTGAAACGCCAATACAAAGTTGTTTTTGTTGTGTTTATTGTTCTTATAGCGATTCTTGCTCTTCTTGGGTTTGCTGATATTCAGCCAGTGTGGTCTGCAGTTGGTGTTCCAATTGCCGGTCTATTCTCTGGATTATGTGGTTGGTTTGGAATGAAGATGGCAACAAATGCTTCTGCTCGTACAACATGGGCAGCGAAGCAATCATTAAATGATGGTCTTAAAGTAGCATTCCGATCTGGAGCCGTAATGGGTCTTGTTGTTGTTGGTTTTGCACTTCTTGATACTTCAGTTTGGTTCTATCTTTGGAACAAAGTAATGCCAGGCAAGGAACTCGTTGAGATTACTTCCATAATGTTGACATTTGGTATGGGTGCTTCAACACAAGCACTATTTGCTCGTGTTGGCGGTGGTGTATACACAAAAGCTGCTGATGTTGGTGCCGACCTTGTTGGCAAGGTGGAAGCAGGTATACCAGAGGATGACCCCCGCAACCCAGCAACAATCGCCGATAACGTTGGAGATAACGTTGGTGACGTTGCTGGCATGGGAGCGGATCTATACGAAAGTTACTACGGCTCAATTCTTGCAACGATGGCGCTTGGTGCTGCTGCTGCGATGGGACTTCAAAATACAGAACTTGGTATGCGACTCGCTATTGCTCCTATGGCGCTTGCGGGTCTTGGTATTTTCTGTTCGCTTGTTGGCGTTTTTGTTGTTCGTGCAAAAGAAAACGCATCCTTTAGTGAACTACTAAAAGGTCTTCACAAGGGTGTATACGTTGCGTCATTCCTTATCGCAGTTCTTTGTGGTGGTTTGTTCTACTACCTCTTTAATGGGTCAGATATCTGGTGGGCGGGTCCATGGCTTTCAATTATCACTGGACTTGCTGCTGGTCTAATTATTGCTTACGCAACAGAATACTACACATCATACGAGCATCCCCCCACACAACGAATTGCTGAACAAACCGAGACAGGTGCAGCAACTACAATTATCGCTGGTATTGCTGAAGGAATGATTTCAACTTGGGCTCCCCTTGTTGTGATTGTTGTTGCAATTATTGCTGCGTTTAGTTTTGCGGGAGGAAACAGCAACTTTCTACTTGGTCTTTACGGTGTTGGAATTGCTGCTGTAGGTATGCTTAGTACGCTTGGTATTACACTTGCAACAGATGCATACGGTCCGATTGCGGATAATGCTGGCGGTAATGCCGAAATGACAGGACAACCACCTATTGTTCGTGAACGAACAGACATGCTCGACTCTCTGGGCAATACAACAGCCGCAACGGGTAAGGGATTTGCAATCGGTTCAGCAGCCTTAACAGCGCTAGCTCTACTGGCTGCGTATGTTTCCGTTGTTCAAACAAGTTTGGATAAGAAAATTTCAAACGATATTGCTATGGTTGAAGAATCAGAAAACACAATTGCTCACTTAGGCAATGGCGAATTTGTAGTTAATAATGGCGTAGAATCCTTTGGTGGAGTACTTGTTGCATCCGACGCAACAAAAGAAGCTGTTGAAAACCTTGACTGGTCAGCAGGAATACTTTCCGCTGATTTAGAGTGGAGCCAAATGGACAATGTTCATCAAGTAAGTATCGGTGATTTGGAATTCGATATTGTTCCAACCAAAAAAGCAAAAATCAAACAACTGCTTAACTTTTATGAAGTAACAATCATGAATCCTAAAGTTCTTGGTGGTATTTTCCTAGGAGTAATGCTTGCGTTCGTGTTCTGTGCACTTACTATGAATGCGGTTGGACGCGCTGCTTACCAGATGATGTACGAATGTCGTCGACAGTTTGGAATCATGAAAGAAGCATTCAAATCAAATGGTATGAGCGATGAAGAAATTGCCGATCCAATGAACTGGCCAACAAAGGTTGAAGTCAACGGGCACCAATTCCCCGACTATGGAGAATGTGTAAACATTTCTACCGCAAGCGCACAAAAAGAAATGGTAGCTCCAGCAATTCTAGCAATCCTTATTCCAATTTTGGTTGGCCTTATTCTTGGTGTTGGCGGAGTTATGGGTTTGCTTGTAGGCGGTCTTACTAGTGGTTTTGCAGTTGCTATTTATATGGCAAATGCTGGCGGTGCTTGGGACAATGCTAAAAAGTACATCGAGTCAGGCAAACACGGCGGTAAGGGGTCTGACTCCCACAAAGCAGGAGTTGTTGGCGACACTGTTGGCGATCCATTCAAAGATACATCTGGCCCAGCTCTAAACATTCTGATTAAGTTGATTGCAATTGTTTCAGTAGTTTTTGCTGGTCTAATTGTTAACTTTGGACCTGTTGTTGCGGGTGCACTTGGTCTCTAAATGACTTCAAAGAATTCTAAGAACGCCAACCGCCCCGAGTCCGCCACCTTTGCTGTGGAAGCGGGGCGTTTGCTTCGGGATAGACACTGTGAAGACGTTCTGCTTCTTGATGTAACTGGGCTTAGCCAAGTATGTGATTATGTTCTTGTCGCTACAGGAACAAGCGACCGACAAATGAAATCCGTAGCAGATGAAGTAGCGGACTTAGGTGAGGAAATGCATTTTTCTGCATTTAGAAAGAGTGTAGATACTGATGCAACGTGGATAGTCGTTGATTTCATAACAATTGTATTGCACTTATTTGAACCTCAGCGTCGTGCGTACTATGATTTAGAGGATTTATGGTCAGATGCCAAGCGTATAGAATTACCGACTGAATCTGCCACGACATAACCTCTAAGGAGAATTAATATGATGAAACAGTTTGTTAGCCAATGTATTGCTTGGCTTTTTGTTGTTACCTTTACAGTTTGCGCGGATGAACCACGTCTCTATTCTGGAGAGATTCAAATACCAAGCATTGGACCATTGGAAATGACATTAGGTGTTTCAGAGACAGACGATGGAACCTACCTACTTCTTACAATGCCAACTCAAGGAGCAATTAACATTCCACTACCTGTGAAGTACACAAAAGATGGCGCACTTTCTGCAGAACTGAAACAGGCTGGACTTGAATTTGTTGTTTTTGAAAATGAAGATTTTTCAAAACTAACTGGCGAGATGCACCAAGGTCTTGTCTTTGAAATTGATTTTGATAGAGTAAATGAGATTGCTGAATTAAAAAGACCACAGCACCCAACAGAACCATACCCATATGTTGTAAGAGAAGTTACGAGTTTACATCAAGACGGCCATTTATTACAAGGAACGCTCACTCTTCCTAATGGGGATGGCCCGTTTCCTTGTGCAGTTCTTATAAGTGGTTCAGGTCAACAAGACAGAGATGAATCGATTATGGGGCACAAGCCATTTTTAGTTATAGCCGACTACCTTACACGCCAAGGTATAGGTGTATTACGGTTTGATGATCGTGGTGTAGGTGGATCCAAAATAAAAAATATTGAGGACTTGAAAACAGCAACGTCAAAGGACTTTGCAACTGATGTTGAAGTGATGGTACAAGCAGCAAGGATGCATCCTGAAATTAACAACAAGTATGTCGGGGTTATTGGACACAGTGAAGGTGGAATCATCGGTCCACTAGTTGCAGTAGAAGATAAAAAACTGGCTTTTGTTGTCATGCTTGCTGGACCAGGAGTTCCTGGATTTGAATTATTGCCTGTACAACAAGCAAGGCTTCTACAGTCGACTAGTACTGATCAAGAATTAATAGATGGGGTAGTAAACGCTTCAATGTCTTTGCACGAAATGATGCAAGGATCTGCGAGTGAGGATGAATTTCGAAGTGCAATGTCTGAACTTGTCAAGATGCAATTCGATGCGCAGCAGATTGAGGTAACGGAGGAAATTTTTGAACAGGCAATAGATGAAGGGATTCAAACTTTCCAATTGCCCTGGATGCAGTTTTTTCTTTTTCACGACCCAGCACCTGTTTTAGCAAGGGTAATGTGTCCAGTACTAGCTATGAACGGGACAAAAGATGTACAGGTTGATTCAAAACAAAATCTACCAGTCATCGAATCGGCAATAAATAACGCGGGTGGCGACATTACGATTGTTGAGCTTGAGGGGCTTAACCATCTTTTTCAGCCAGCCGCGACTGGGGCAGTTGGAGAATATTCTCAAATTGAAACTACTTTTGACCACGAGGCTCTTGCAATTATGAGCGAGTGGATTTTAGAGGTGACAGACAATGACTAATAAAATTGAGGATTTAGTATTTGTTGGGTTTAACAAACAAATTATTGCAATTGATAGATACAACGGCAAGAAAGTATGGGAATGGAAGGCATCAAAGGGTAGCGGGTTTCCTGCAATGCTATTAGATGGTGACAGAATTATTGTTTCAGTGCAGGGCTACACCTATTGTTTAGAACCCACCACTGGTTCTGAGGTATGGTTCAACGAACTTAAGGGACACGGCACCGGTATTCCGAACATTGTTTCTTTACATGGTTCTTCATCCAAAGAATCATCCGCACAAGTATTTACTGCACAAGCTGCAGCGGCAGCTTCAACTAGTACCACAGGCGTAACCACATGAGTTTTGGGCTTTCTCGCGGTAAGCAATTTGATGTGGGGGATATAGGGGTTCAAATGCGTTCGCTCCCTCCAAGCGCCGAAGGTCGCATCGACCCCAGGAATTGGTTTGAACAGTTTGAATTCCCATTTGAAATTGAAATTGGTTCTGGCAAAGGTACATTCCTTGTACAAGAAGCGCAGAATAGAACTGGTGTAAACTATCTTGGATTTGAGTGGACTTCTGAGTTTTATAACTACGCAGCCGACCGATTACGACGGAACCATATTTCAAATGTAAGGTTGGTGCATGGTGATGCAACAGAATTTCTAGAATATTGGTGTGAAAGAGGTGTAGCAGACACCATACATCTCTACTTTAGCGATCCGTGGCCCAAGAAAAGGCACCATAAACGAAGAGTCATTCAGGATCACACACTTGCAACTTTTCATCAAGTTTTGAAAGACGAAGGGATTTTGCACGTTGTCACAGATCACGACGACTTATGGAGTTGGTGTGAGAATCACTTTTTGAGGAATAAATCTCTCTTTAGAAGAACAGAGTTTAGTCCTGCATGTTCAGCTAGTAAGGGTGAACTAGTGGGCACTAATTTTGAAAGAAAATACAAACGGGAAGGAAGACCTTTCCATAGTGCAACTTTGATTCGCATTTAACTCGTAAACAATCCCGCAGGTCGTTTGTTTTGTCGCGGGTCGTTTTTTTGTTCCAGTGAGAAGTGGGGCTATCATGGTCAAACTCTGGTATCTTGGGTAATATGGGTTCTCGCGTAAGTTTAGCTAATAAATGCCTTGCTATTTTTGGTACTGCAAATGTCATAATTATTACCTGCCTTTTGATTGTTCCTTGGGTTAAATCTGCTGCAGTTGTGCAGGATTATCAATTAGAGGTGGCAAGGCAACTTGCCGATCTTTGGGTTGAATCAGAGACAGAAACCAACGTCAATCAAGATAGCGTTACCATCCAATTATTCAAAACGGATCAGATTGACAGAAGCCAAGATGGTTTTGTTGATCGTGCATTAGCAGCGTTTCAAAAGCAAGACGAACCGGCCACAGAATATTATGATGCGTATGATCGCGACTTTTACAACTACTTTCAATACGCAATACCAATAACAGAGTCGCAACTTAAAACTAGTCGAAACGAAGGTGTCACAGATTTTGGATCAGGAGTTACAGACCCTGACTTGTTAGATCCAATTGACGCCGTCTTGGTAGTTAGGAGAAAAACAGATTTTGCACGCACACAATTAGTTGGATCAAGAACCACAATTATCATTGCGGGCATTGTTGGCGGTTTAATCTCTGTGCTTGTTTATTATTTCATTTTTCAAAAGTTAATATTTTCTCCAGTTAGAAAATTACGACGCGTTTCCGAACGCGTACAAAAAGGCGACCTTACTGCGAGGTCAACTATGCAAACTGGTGACGAATTTGAAGAGCTCTCAATTGCCTTTAATGAGATGCTTGACCGTATGGAGAAGGACCAGACAAGTTTGAGAAAGATGAACGAGTCGCTTGACTTGAAAGTAGAAGAACTTGCAGAAGTAAATGTAGGATTATTTGAATCAAGCCGTCTAAAAAACGCATTTATTGCGAATGTTAGTCATGAATTAAGAACTCCTCTGAATTCAATTATTGGGTTTGCTGAATTACTTGAGAACTTACCAATTGAAACCGAAAGAGATAATGAAAAACGCATTCGTTATTTACGTAACATCCTTACTAGCGGTAGATCGTTATTGGACATGATTAATGAGTTACTTGATATGGCTAAGATAGAATCGGGTCGAATGGAAGTAAATCCTGAACCAACAAGCGTTGGTGATTTGCTTGAAGGACTTTGCGGGATAATGGGACCTCAGACCATTGGGAAAAATTTAACCATAGATTTACAAATCGAAAGTAGTTTGCCAACTATCCAGACGGATGCAGGGAAGTTGCAACAAATTATGTATAACTTTTTATCGAACGCAATAAAATTTTCTCCTGAGAATTCAGCAATTGTATTAAGTGCAATTAGTAAGCAAATCGGGAAAGAGACAAACGTTGTAAGAATAATGGTTCAAGATAGTGGTCCAGGTGTTCCAGAGGATATGGTCGAGATGGTTTTCGATAAGTTTAGACAAGTAGATGCAACCCACACAAAAGAGCATTCTGGAACAGGGCTTGGACTTGCTATTTGTAGAGAACTCGCAGACCTACTGCACGCAGAACTCGGTGTAGAATCTATCCATGGGAAGGGGTCTTCATTTTACGTTGATATCCCAGTAGTATTCGCCTCAGAAACACCAGAACCGTTGATGCCAGAATGAATTTAACTGTCGAAACATTTTTACTTGGATTGAAAAGTTTACGATTGCACGCTCTTCGTTCTATCCTTACGAGTTTGGGGATTATATTAGGTGTTGCATCAGTAATTGTGATGGTTTCCATAGGCGAAGGGAATAAACAAAGCGCACTACGGGCAATTCAGTCACTTGGTGCAACAAACATTATTGTACGATCCCAACGCCCCCCAGAATCACAGCAGGTTGGATCCCAACGAAGATCATTCGTTGCGACATTTGGTATGACGAGCGAGGACTATCGTCGCTTGGAAACGTTCATACCTGCGAATTCCATTATTCCACTTAAAGCAATTGGATCAGAGATTTCAAGAGGCGCATCAAGAACAACGAGTCAGACCTTTGGCACGATTCCTGAGTTGCAAAAAGCAGCTAACCTTAGAATAAAAGATGGTGGTAGGTATCTTGTAAATGGTGATTTGGAGAGAAGAGCTCCGGTTGCAGTGATTGGATCTGAGATAGAAAAACTATTTTTCCCTCTTACAAATCCAATAGGGAAAAACATTCGAATTGACCAAAGGGTTTTTAAGGTTGTCGGAGTTTTAGAACCAGTTGGGTTAGCGGGTGGTGCTGGTTCCGCTCTTGTTGGTCGTGACCTAAACAAGGATGTGCACGTTCCACTAAGTACAGCGAAGTTGGAATTTGGTGACCTCGTTGTACGTAGGCAATCGGGTTCTTTTAGTGGTGAAGAAGTCGAAATTTCCGAATTATATTTAACTGCACCGTCAACCGAAGCCGTTGTGCCAATGGCGGACCACATAAGAAGCGTAATCAAAGTAGGACATCCAAAGTTACGTGATGTTGAAATCATTGTTCCTTGGGAGTTATTAGAAAGCGTCCGTAGAACGACAGCCACAATGAATATTTTATTAACCGCTATCGCGGCAATTAGTTTATTAGTTGGCGGAATTGGGATTATGAATATTATGCTCGCCTCTGTAGTCGAAAGAACAAGAGAGATAGGTATTCGACGTGCGGTTGGTGCGTCGAGGGGAGATATAGCGATTCAGTTCTTAATAGAAACGGGGAGCATTAGTTGTGTGGGAGGACTTTTGGGAATTGTTCTTGGTGTATTGATTTCCGTTGGCCTTGAGTCGTTTTTACCTTGGATATTAAGTATTCCTCTATTTAGCAACATCGGAGATGTAGGCGTAGGTCTCGAGACACAAATTACTGGCTGGTCAATTATCTTATCGTTTCTTGTTGCCGCTGGTACGGGTCTTGTTTTTGGAATATACCCAGCAATAATTGCGAGTAGGCAAGATCCAATAGTTGCCTTGAGGCATGATTGATTTGATAGGAGGAATATGTTTTTAACATCACTGTTCGTTTTATGTTTACAGTTTGGCGAAGAAACAAAACCAATAACAACTGACGACTACTTTTCTATGTCGTATGTTTCAAGTTGTTCGATTTCTCCAAGGGGAATGTTTACTGCTTGGGCGGAAGGAAGATGGGACAAAACTTGGCTTAATCGTTGGGTTAATGAATCGGAAGTCAACTAGATGTTTTTGAAGGAAGAATCTGAACGGTTGTCTTACCTTTGTTGTAATTAACACGACGAGTTCCAAGACCTTTTGGCTTAGTTGGCTCGTATGGGTATCCTCCAATTTGCCTGTGCATATAGTCGGGTGCATTTATCAGCAGAGTTTCTCTGAAACTTTCGATAGTACAATCGCCACCATTTTGTTCCCATTGATCTGGTTCAACAAATTTAACTATAAGTTGAATAATTTTGTCTATTTGGTTTTGTTTTGGTTCACGATTTTTATTATTCCCACCGGAACCAAACCCAATATTTGGACCACCACCCGAACCTCCAGTTCCCATTTCTGGAGCATCATCGAAATCACGAATTGTGAACAATAAGTCGTTAATTGGATACTGGATTAGTTTTAAAGAAGTTCTTTTCGAAAAACGTGATTTTAATCCCACTTCAAGCACACCATCTCTTATTTGCCAAGCTATATCATCATCTTCACTTAACTGTTCCATTATTCTTTCAAGTACTACAATTGCTGGTTTTTTTTCAAGAGTTAAATAGATCGGAGTCGTTTTATTTATACCCTCGTAGTGAGATGTCTCCCAATACACCTGCATTAATACCCCAAGTTCTTTACGAAGTTCATTCATGACAGAAGTAGCCTCATCACCCTCTGCTGCTATTGAGAGATCTGTGTAAACAAGTGCCCCTAGTATTTTTGAATGAGGATGTTCTGTTTGCGCGCTAGATGTAACAGAGCAGAAACACAAAATTAAACAACTTAGTACTATATTTATGTACTGCATATTAGGAGTATATGCATTAACGACTTTTAGAGGCAACATTAAAGGCTCGAATCGCCTTTGTGACACCCAACAGAGCCATTGCGGTTGCTTCAGTTGGCATTGAAGCGTCCCAAGTTGCTGCACGGACACCCCCAATAGCAAGTTTTGGATTCGTAAAAGTGTTTGCTCTTTGTTCAGTTGTTGTTAGTTGTGTTAGGTACCTTAGCGCTTTGGTGAGTGATAATATTGCTTTTGACTGATTTGGGTTTGGAGTTTCAGCAAATCGAGCAAGCATCGGTAACATCCTTATGCAACGAGCATCGACAACCTTCATGTTATTCGACTTCAATGCAAAACCACCAATAAGGTCTGGATCATTTCCTTCTGTAACTTGGGAAGAAACGCAAATTGAAAACATTTCTTGTGCCACCTCACTTACCAACCCGTCACTAGAATTTTCTGAGACAGCATCTATTAGCCAAGGGATGGTTGAAATCATGTTAGAAAGCGGAATATTGGTCACACTCGTATAGCACATTTTCTCTGCGAGTAAGTTTGTGTGTTCTTTCTCATCGTTGTTTGAAATATAGACGATTGCATCCGCAAGTATTGCGATAACGTGTGGTTTCTCATTTAAGATTCCGTCTTTTACGATGCTCTTGCAACTTTCAACGACTTGGTTTTTGCAATGTTGAAATAGAGTAGGAAATTTTTTGTCCAACGAGTCGTTGTTTGCTGCCAATACAACAAGAGAGGCAGCCACCCCATCAGAAAGATGATTTGTTTTCTCAAAATTACGAACTATGTTTAAAAGAATGGAGTCAGTCGTTTGGTTTGCTCTGTCAACATTGGCTGTAACGCAGTTAGCAGAATATGACTCAAGAGCAGTTGTAACTAAAACTTGAACAAATACAGTCGAATGTGGGGGAGAAAGGGTGTCGGTTTCTGGTTGGTAACCGCCAATTACAAACCCATCATCACTTGTACAAATCATGAGGTGAGAAGCCAGAAGATTAGCAAGCTTTAGTAGATTCTCAGAAGTAATATCCTTTTGATATACGAGCTTGTCACCACGTAATAATTGACTTATTTTCGAATCTGTGCTTGCTTGCGTAAAAGTGATGGTTGGTATTTTGTAGAGGGTTACATCTTCTTTCTTAGGCAGTGTTCCTGAAAGAGCGGTTGCTGGATGGACACCAACCTCGACACATAAGGACTCAAGGGAGGAAGTGATGTCAGAATCAGGAACAAGTCGCAACTCTGCTGGAAGTCGAATTGCCCAGTTGCTTCCCTTTCGAACAGCTATTCCATCGATACCTTTGTTTACGGCATAAGAAAATCTGTCCAAACTCTTACTTGGAGATGGTTCAGGAATAGAACCAATTTCAAGTTCTATAGAAAGAAATGACAATGCGTAACTTTTAAATTCTGGCGTAAGGCGGCGAAGTACGCCATGGCGTTTTAATTCTTCGAATGCATGTTGCGCACTTTGCGCAATCGGGTTTTCGTTTTGAATAGATGATGTTCCAACCCCAATAACTTCGCCATGGTGCCTTAAGACGATGCAAACCGATGAATTTTCAGGGAGTAATGATTTTGTATCTTCGGAGTTTACTTGCAAATCATTAGTAATCCACTCCCTAACACTTTTTATGATTAATGATGCTTCTTGAACATTTGGCAGTTTGGCACCCGCACAATCGGTACAAACGGAAGCAAGAAGTAACAAAAATGTACAAAACCGGCTCAAAATCAAAGTTCTTTTACAAAATGAAAATTATTATTTGCATCTTACTAAAGTTGTTGCATGATAACCGTGTACACGGGGATACGTGAATGAGAAACAGAGATGAGATTAAAGAGATGCGAATTCTGAAGCATGCAACAGAGTTGACTAGACATAGACGCAAAGTGGTCATAATGATCTTGCTAACGTTCTTAGCACTTTGCTGACTTCAGACCCCGATGTATGGAGAAGAGAGAAGAAAAGCGGCCCGACTCAGGAGAGTCGGGCCGCACTCTTTTGTTTTAAAAACTGAATTTACATTTCAATCTTGTCAGTACCAAGGGCACCGTGGTCATCCATTCCGCCACGTTCAGGGGAATCCGGTTTTGGAATATGTGAATCCCAATCATCGTCCACATCTTCGCCAGAAGTAGCACGTTTGAGGGATAGTCCAATTTTTCGATCTTCTAAGTCAACTCGAAGAATCTTTACATTGACCTCTTCCCCTGGCTTTACAATGTCTTGAGGGTTATCAACTTTTTTATCCGCTAGTTCAGAGATGTGAAGAAGTCCTTCAAGACCATCTTCTAGTTCAACAAAAACACCGAAGTTTGTAATTTTTGTGACAGTTCCGTGTACAACCATACCGGGCTTATACGCTTCAGGAATTGCGTTTTGCCATGGATCTTCGTGCATTTGCTTCATACCTAGCGATATTCGTTGTTTTTCTTGATCAATTTCAAGAACCATGCACTCAACCTCATCACCCTTTTTATATTTTTCATTTGGATGAGCTATTTTTTCAGTCCAAGAAATATCACTTACGTGGAGCAAACCATCAATTCCCGGTTCAATTTCAACAAACGCCCCATAGTTGGTCAGGTTTCTTATAGCTCCGGAAACAATTGTTCCAATGGGGTATTTTTCAGAAACAACTTCCCATGGGTTGTTTTCAACCTGCTTCATGCCAAGTGAAATTTCGTGTTTGTCCTTGTCAATATCAAGAATGACAACTTCGATTTCATCTCCAGGCGAAACAATTTCGCTTGGGTGGTTGACTCGCTTGCGCCATGACATCTCAGAAACGTGAACAAGACCCTCAACGCCATCTTCAAGGTGCACAAACGCGCCGTAACTTACGAGGTTAACAACTTTTCCAGTTACCCTTGTCTTGATTGGGAATCTACCTTCGATGTTATCCCAAGGCGATGCTTCTTTTTGCTTGAGTCCGAGGGCGATTTTTTCTGTGTCGAAGTCGACTTTTAAGACCTTGACCTCGATGTCATCACCTGTTTTACAAATATCGTTTGGATGCTTGATTCGACCCCAACTCATATCAGTTACATGGAGGAGACCGTCTATACCCCCTAAATCAACAAAGGCACCGAACTCAGCAACATTTGTAACCTTGCCAATAATAATATCGCCTTCGCTAATTGTGTTTAGTAGCCGCTGTTTTGCCTCATCTCGTTCATTTTCAATAAGTGTTCTTCGACTTATAACGATGTTTCGCCGCGGCTCATCGATTTTGAGAATTTCAGCTCGAATAGTTTTTCCTAGGAAATCATTTACGTCACCAGGTCTTCGAACATCAATTTGTGAAGCAGGCAAAAATGCAGGAACGCCAATGTCAACTAAGACACCACCCTTAATCCTTCTAATTCCTTTACCTTCAACAATGTCACCTTCATTATATGTTTCAAGCACTTTCTCCCAATTACGGATACGGTCCGCTTTTCTCTTTGATAGTTTGATGATTCCGTTTTCATCTTCAAGATCTTCAAGAATTACTTCAATAATGACTCCAGATTCAAGAGTGTCCCAATCATCAAATTCACTCTTGTGAATGAGTCCTTCGGACTTGAGTCCTACATCAATAACAGCGTCATCTCCGGCCTTTCCAACAATTTTTCCTTTTAGCATATTCCCGGGAATGAGTTGTTGTATTTCACTCGAAATGAGCTCATCCATGTTGCCGCTAGCAACTTTAGCACCAAGGGCTTTTTGAATTAGGGCATCAGCCTCCTCGACATCAATACCAATATCCGCAATCAGATTGTGATCTACCATGTGAGTTTGCGACTTAGTTTCGTACTTGGCTGCGTGGTCGCGAGTCGCAGTTGCTTGGTGTGAGCCGCAATTCCTTTGAGCACCTTACTCAATTATGATGGAAGGGCGGGGGTTCACATGCCTGCTGAAAAACACAGGCGAGCAACGCATCCTACCAAAATAAGCGGTGTCTTGGGATAGTTATGTGCTTGTTAGACGAGTTTTTGCGAGCAAAATAAAGCCAACTCCGCCTATAGCCGAAAGCGACGCGCCAACAAAGAAAACAATTGCGCCAGCAGGGTAGCCGGTGCTAGCTAAATATGAATAGATTGCCATACCAAGTGCTGGGGCAAGAAGACCGCGAATTCCAGTCAGAGTGACGTGTAATCCCATATATCTAGAAGATTGCCCAACAGTTGCGTAGTCCTGATGTCCAAGGTTCCATGCAAGTACTCCGCCGCCAAAACCAATTCCACGTATTGCTGCACCAATCCAAAGACCAGTGACGCTGTGCGTTGCGATGCTCAACCCGATGCAGATTGATGATGCCACAAAAAACCAACTATGAATGGATCTAAAAGATAGAACGTGCATTTTTTTGAGCAATCTTGCCCAAAGCAATGTGCTCAGTGGAATCATCAAAATTGGGATTGTCGAGACAATCATGATTTCACCGAGATATCCAAGGTCAAACTGTTTGCTGAGGACTACAACAAGCGGGGCAGTAAGCATTAGGTTACCAACACCAAATACGAATTGGCACACCATGTATTTTGCAAATGGCTTATCTTCAAGTAGTAATTTAAATGTTTTCCAAGGGAAGAACGAAACAAGGTGTGGTGATTCTTGTTCATCTTGCAAAATATTCTTATGACCCTCAACACGAATCTTGCTGTATATCCATGCTCCAAGCACCCCAAAACTAGCCGCGACCGGATAAACCCACCTGATTGCGTCTTCGTTTACATCCATCGCTTCGCCAATACCGAAACTAACCGCCGCAAGTACAAGCGCTTGTACGGTAGCAATTCTCCCTGCAGCGAACGCCCGATTTGTTCTTGGGTAGTTTGCTTGCCAAACCGTGGTTCGGAGAGTAACAATTCCTGTGTAACAAATCCTCGTTCCGATTACACAGAATAAAAGCATATAAAGTCCAAGGGCATTCTGTGGAATAAATGAAACAGCGCCAACTAGGATGACACACGCAACTTTTAGAGCAGTGATGAACCGTATTTTGTGTTTTCCATGGCTAAGAGCTGCCCAAAGGAAACTGGTAATACTTGCAAACCCCTGTGCAGCTGCAAGGGAAGCCACAGACCAGTCAAGGAGACCCTCACCGACTATCCCGTCGTACATTCGTTTA
>CAZABE010000108.1:0-1510 GCA_964483425.1 uncultured Isosphaeraceae bacterium
GTGAAATTTTGGTGATTTCGTATGTGACCTTGTTTTTTCAGGAGCTAACACTCACAACTGCTCTCGTTTTAAGTCGCGTTGGACTATGAATCTTTTAACAAACTGATTCAGGAATGCAATAGCTTTTATTTTATTTTATGGAATTACAATCTTGTCTTAATTGTGTCTCCCATAAATTACTAGAGCAGTAATGCTGACTCAAAATAATGCCTGCGTCTCTTGTAGTACAGAGGGTTGACCTTACCACCGAACGACCCGCCTGGAAGGCGGGGAGTTCGGCACATGTTTTATTTTAAATTAACAACGTTGTTTATCTTATCCAGCAGCTGTGTTGGCTTAATTCTAGAGTATCTTCTGTGTAATATTGCCAAGGTTTTCCAATTACCCATAGCAGCTACTTCTATTTCAGACATGCCCGAGATTAGATACCTGTTTGCACCCCAGCTCCGTATATCGTGGTAGCGGAACGTAGGTAGTCCAGCTTCTTCTCTAGCCTTCTCCCAAAAATGCCTAAAACTCTCCCTGGTCTTGACATTAAAGAATCTATCACCGAACGGATATTTCTTTAGGATTACAATAGCGTCATCATGCAACGGAATCGTATGACTTGGTGTTGTCTTAGTCTGCATAAATGTTGCAGTCTTTTTATCAAAGTCCACATTGCTTCTGAGCAAACCAACGATCTCAGAATAACGAGCTAAAGTTAGGGCAGCAAATCTAATCATGTCTGCTAAGCAATGCAGTTTTGATCTAGACGCTACATCCAACAGTTTTTTGAACTCATCATCTGTTAACATTATCTCACGTTCATTGTTGACCTTCTCCATAGGAACTAGTGCAAAGGGGCTCTCTGCAGGCAAGGTGATATTCCATTGTGATTTTGCAACATGCCAAATCCTTTTCAACATTTGCAAATTGATATTAATTGTCTTTGGAGCCAACCCTTCCTTTTGTAGTGACTTCTTGTATTGAAACACTACAGCAGAGTTGAGCTGCAACAAGTTGAGGTAGCAGATCTTATGCTTCAACAGCTTATTGAGTTTATAAGTTTGCGACTTAGCTGACCTCAATTCAGGAACTATCTCATCACGATACTTAATCACTAATTGACTCAGCGTGGTACTCTCTGCTCCCGACATATCTTGAAACACTTTGCGATCCATTTGTGTCTCAATTAACTTGCTCCACTTAGAAGCTGTGCCTTTTTCTAGAAACGTCCTGACAATATCAGGGTAGTTTTTCTTCCTGATAATCGCCTGCCAAGATCCATTCTTCCTTCTTCGTATATGTGCCATTCTTTCTCGCTTTCTGTCTTTCATTGTGACAACAGAGTGACACGATCCCAGGCGAATCCGAATAACGCGCAACCAGTAACACGCCAACAGAGGCTAGCCGAGAGGTTTAAGCTCAACGGGCAGAAAACGGGGGACAGCAGTACTAAACATTCCTCGTGGCGAGACGAAGGTAGTACTTCAACAGCGTCTCAAACTTGAAGGTTCGGTCACGAAAG
>CAZABE010000109.1:0-23679 GCA_964483425.1 uncultured Isosphaeraceae bacterium
GCTTGGCTATTCTACTTCCACGTTGAACCCAAGCACCCAGATCGTTACCGTCCGGAGTTAGAAACAAAGTGAGAGCAATGAAAATAATAATTAGCGTATTGGCAATTTGCAGCTACTTTGTTATGTCTTCTTGCAACATAGTTGCAGGCGCTACCTATATTTTATCTCCAGATCCAGAACAAGAGGCGCTATTTCTTTTGCCAAATGTACGGACAGTAGTTTTTGTTGATGATCGCAGAAATGTAATGCATCCAACTCGACTTCGTAAAGTTATCGCAGATAGAATTACAATGGATTTATTAACACATGAAATCGTAACAACGATGATTTCTCCAAAAGATATCTTTCGTGTTAGCGGGGCAAACGACAGATACAATAACCCTCTTCCAATTGCAGAACTAGGAAAAGCAGTTGAAGCAGACGTAGTTATTTATGTTGAGATGGAATCTTTTGGATTAACAAATGATGGGCAGACCGCTAATCCAGTTGCTAGTTGCGGAGTTCGTGTTGTTAGCGTAAATGAAAACACTCGCCTTTTTCCAGTAGATAAACCATCATATTTCGTAAACGCAAATCTCAAAAATATTAATCCACACCGCGTATCGTCAAATAGCGAAATTAGGAAATTGGCTGAAGAATTAGCAGAAGAACTTGGCGGAAACGTTGCAAAATTATTCTATGACCACATTATTGGTCGACTCGGCGAGAATTTAGATAGGAAGTAATTAGTGCATATTCTGCATATCGTTACACCTTCACCTTCACTCACTTCTCCAGAGATTCTAGGGCTACTTCGACTTGTGCAGAAGCAAATAGGAGGTTCACATCAGACAATTGTTCTTGGAAATGATGACGAGGGGAAACTTTTACGCAATCGCGGGATTAATGTGCTTGGAACAGTTGGGGGTGTAAGGGATGCATCAAATACACTCATAAAAAGAGTAAACCGATTGATTGAATCAGACGTAACGCAACGAACCACTTTTTACATGGCGTGGGGATGGCATTCTGCTCGAATTGTCTCAGGTCTTGGCAATGAACTTAACACGATTGCATTCGTGGATGAAATTGAAAATGATTTTTATACGAATACTAAAACACTTTTCATTCCGACAAGTTGGGTAGGTGCAAAATATTTAAGATCATTGGGTGTCTCAGCGAGTTCGGTATGCGAGCCCTTGATTGGATTAGACCCAACTCCAGTAGTTGCAAACAAATCAGATGTCCGCAAAGAATTACAACTAGAGAGCACTGAGAACGTTGTCTCTATTGTTGGAAAGAATGCATCTTGGAAAGAAATACTTGAAATGGCATACCGGATTCATATGCTTGACACAAAAATCGTCTTCGTACTACCTATTAATTATTCCTACCGAGGTCAGTTAATGCTTGCGGCAAAAGAACGTGGTCTCACCAATATGTTTAGAAATACACCATCCTCTCTGAGAATGGCAGACGTGAACGTGTGCTCATCTTGTGCTTGGGCTCCAAATACAGCACTATTTGACAAATCGTTAGGCGTTCTAGAATTGTTAAAAGCAGCGTGGGATGGTCTACCACTTGCTGTGCAAACAGCACATCCAATTTACGGTCTTCCATCGTTAGGGACAACTATTGCTTGCGCTAAAGATGTTCTTGATATCAGCAAATGTATATTGGACATTGTTCTTGGTGAAATAGATAGATCCGAAGAATATGCAGAACTAACATCAAACGTCAGAGCGATTGCATCACCCGCCCGTTTTATTGAAGGATTACGGCAGAGAATCTCGTTTACTCCATCACTTTGTGGTTGAAACTTCTTGCTTGGAGTGTGGTGTTTTTCTTCTAGTATGTACTGGGGGGATAATTGAGTCCTCTTGTCGCCTAACTTGTTGTGAACGTTCTAGGTGAGCAGCGACAACTTGACCAAGATAGAGTCGGCAGTCTGCGTCTGGCGATAGATGTCCCTCTAATTTGCAATCGAACCATAGAGGAGAATCGGGAAGAATTGGCATTCCTGTAACTGCAGTTGTTGTGGTAATTGATAGAAATGGATCATCATCCATTTCATGCTCATCCCCAAAAAGTCGCAACGCCCTTCTATCATTTGGTTGAACCAAACAGAGCGCAAAAGCTCTTGCGTCTCTTAGCATTGGCTCTATTGGTTGCCCCTTGGGGATAGCAACAACTAGCATTGGCGGATCCGTACTGCACCTTTGTACCCAGTTTGTCATGATTCCGTCGCGAAACTTATCATGTCCACAAGTCAGAACAAACTGAGCAGACGGAATCTGGAGCAATGCATTGTGGATTACCTGTGGATGAATTGATTCACTAGTCATATTGAAATTGCAGCATGATAAAACAGTGGAACATACTGTCCACACTATACTTAGAGTGCCACAAAGGTGGGGTTATGCAACGTCCGAGAACAAACAACTTCACCTTTTTATGATAAAGTGTTGCAAAATGGGGAAAGGTGGGGTACTGTGGGGGCGATTGGTAATGAAGAAGCAGAACACTCACAATGTTATTCACAGGCGAAACAGAACGATCTATCGACGAAAAGCAGCGAATATCTGTACCAGCAGATATGCGAGCGGGTTTTCCGTCGGGGTTTGTTTACGCTTCTCCTGGACCAAACGGTGTTATATGGCTTTCGCCAGAGCATGTCTTCGAGAAAAAGGCAAGCGCGATGGAGCAGACATTATTCCAAGACGAAGATGTGATGGAATTCGAACAGATTCTCTTTTCACAATCAAGACGAATCGAGATAGACAAACAGGGACGAGTTCGATTACCAGAATCCCTTTTGCTACTAGCAGATCTAGAGGGGCAAGCTCACATTATTGGCGTTGGGGATCACTTAGAAGTTATGAATCAAACCAAGTTGGAAGCCGTAAAAGCCAAGATTTCCAAACTACACGAATACATGGCAAGAGCGAGCAAGCAAGCCAAAACACGAGGCGAATCGTCTCAATGAACACATTTACACAGATTTCTAAAGCAGAGCAGGGACGCTCGGTTTACAGGAAAGATTGCGTCACGGATGACCCTTCCACCTGTTGGGAAATATACGCAGCACGCCATGCTGCTTTTAATGAGCCAAGGAGGGCTCATCAACGAGAAAGTACCAGCACGGACGCAAGGTACTAATCAACTACGGTTCTCGGCTCCTTCAAGGGTCGAGAACTCTTCCTCAAGTCGGTCGGATGAAATGTTCGACCACCTTCCCTTTTGACCCTCGGCATGACCCACCACATGTCGCGGGTCATTTTTTCGCGGGTTAATTTTCTGGGGTCAATTTTTCGCAGATCATTTTTCGCGGGTCATTTTTTCGCGGGTTAATTTTCGGCGTAATTTTTCGCGTGTTAATTTTCGGCGTAATTTTTCGCGTGTTATATTTCCGGGGGTGTTTCGGGATAATTATTTATTTGTTTGAGGCGGGGCGTATTTTTCCGGCGATTGCAGGACCTGATTTGGCGATTTCTGAAGCTACTTCGCGTCTATGAACAGATATATCCCTAGGGAAATCAAGTGCAATGCGAACTCGATCTCCTTTAATTGACGCAATTCTGACAACACCAAGAGGATTGGAAGGGTCACCAATAACCACCTCTTCCCCCTCTTTACGAGTAATTACAAGCATAATGCGAACCTCCTGTCGCCACTTCCATCTTAGAAAATCGCGCAGCCTGCGCGAACCACCAATCATTATCTTAGCAAATCGAAGAAAGGTTTGTGAGAAATATAGTTTAAAACGTGGCTACAACCCCTTAAACCGCAATAAGTTGTGAATATGGCTATTCAACTGCTTGAACGGATGATATGCCCTGAACACGGTTTTTCAAAGTTGACTCAATAGTCGATTGTAGGGTCATGTCTAACGAAGGACATCCAACACAAGCCCCAAGGAAACGAATCGATACCACGCCATTGTTATCAACTGAGACGACCTCAACATCTCCGCCATCTGCTTGAATTGATGGTCGAATCAAGTCCACAACAGCGAGTACCTCATCGAAGAGAGTTTGTTTGGATTTGCTTCTTTTTTCAGACATGATGTTAAATAGTATGCGCAACTCGTTTTCTCCGCTAGCACCTGTACACTGTAAGTATGTATCGATTTATTTTTCTCTTAATTTCTCTACTTTTTCTTGCTTCCTGTGGTGCTCCAACGATTCACAACCCCAGCGCAACTATCAAAGAGATTGGTCTATCGCCAAAAGTGCACATTCGGGCAATGGAAATGCTCGATAGTAGTGTTGGGGTTAAAAATAAACAATACCACGATCAACTACATAGGATGCTCTTTGTTCCTGGTTACACCAACACGGTGAGAGAAGAGGCACTTAGACGATTGTGGAACTCGGACAAGGAAGGAACAATTAGAACGATAAGGCAACAACTTCCTCGACTAAATAATTGGTCATGGCTTACGACTCTCTCAAAGTGGGTTGCTGATGAACACATAGATGAACTTAATGAAGCACTGATAAGTTCATGGGCAAAGCCGAGTATATTTGTAAAAACAGAGCAAGAGAGACCAGAGTTTTTAGCTCTAGAGAGGATGTATGGTGATGAGAAAATTACTGAGTTAATTTTTGAAACAATGCTCGCATCAAAGAAAACTTGGAAACAAGGATACAGAACACGATGTTGGGAACTATTGCATCGACTTGGATATCGCAAACAGTTAATCTCCTTGCTTGAGAAGACAAAATTTGATGATGATGATTTATTTTTTCTCGATTTGCAACGTGCAAAAAACGATCTTGGTATTGTTCCAAGAAGAAGAGAAGAAATTTTATGGATTCGCGAGCTTTCAAAACCGAAATATGATTCCTTTTGGATTGAAGCAATAGAAGCACTTTCGAAATTAGACAATGAGCGGAGGGACACAATTGAAATGCGAGATATTCCAATTTCTGTCTCACTCTTAAGACACGGGGGGAAGAACGCTTTTGATAGATCTACAAATAAGATTATCAATCAAGTAGCGAATGAAATAAAAAACGAACGGCATTATTTTGAAACGGAAGGGGGTGGACAGTACGACGCAAGAACTGAACTTCTTAGAACACATAGAGATTCCTTAACTTGGGGTGATGCAGTGACCTTAGAAATTTTGTTAACTGCATTACGAATTCCTGAAGTTAAAGCGCATTTGTTTGATTATGCATTAAGAGATAATCAAGATACAACAACTGAATATGGTGGAGTCATTACCCTCGATAAGAAAGGCAGATTTGAAATTTTAGAATTTGAGCCAAAAGTGAGAACGCATGACCGTAGATTCAATGCATCGCAAAATATGTTTGATGCTGCTTATACAGCGCTGTTCCACTTTCATTTTCACGCACAAAAAATCAGAAACGGCGATCACGCAGGACCAGGGCTAGGAGACAAATACTATGCAGACAATACAAGAGCAAATTGCCTAGTGTTTACTTTTGTCGATGAGAAAACTATGAATGTTGATTATTACCGCCACGGCGGAATAGTAGTAGATGTAGGAACAATAACTCGATAATGATTCGACCAATCTCTTTTGTCTTATTTGTTGCACTTATTTCTGCTAATAGAAACGAGCAAACAGTAGAATCAGTTAATTATTTAGGATTAGTGCTTCTCCTTGGCTTAGTCCCACTTGTAGCAGTTATCGGTGCTTGGTTTTTCGCTGGTGGAAAAATAGTTGCATTGATTGCAACTTGGATTTTACTTCTTGCTTGGTTCATGTCCATCTATTTCTTTTCTTTGCCTGCTGCTTTGCATGTCTCTACAAATAACCAAGTGTTTCTTAATGACGTATTGATTTTGTTTCCAGCACTGTTCTGGTTATCTGTTTTATGGTTCGTAACATCTCCGATCACTAACAGAATCTCGTGGGTATCTCACCGACTCCGGTTGGATGCATTATTGTTGTTGATTCCACTGCTGATTTTTATTGGTATAAGTGAACTGGCTTTTAGTTTCGGATTTCAAGAGGGCACCACTTCGCTAATAGAATTAGTTGGAATTATTGCTCTATTGGGTTTTGCGCCGTTTTTTATAGAAATTATCTTGCCTGCAAAATCTATAAATAACGATGAACTCTGTTCAGAGATTGCTAGCATTGGAAGAAGGGCAAGTGTTCAAAAAACAAAAGTGCTTGTCTGGAACACTCACAATCGAATAATGAATGCTCTTGCAATTGGAATTATTTTTCAGCCAAAAAAAATTGTATTAACCGATAAATTGCTCAATAATCTAACTAAGCGCGAATTGCTCGCAGTTGCTGCACATGAGTTTGGTCACCACAAATATTGGCATCTTCCGTTCTTAATCATTACTGCTATTGCTGCGCTGGTTTGCTCATCACAATTGTTTACATTTATGGCTTTTGATTTAGGTGGAAGTTTTGTATTAATTTCTCAAGTGGTGATTGTGATTTTTGCAATAATTTTTGTCTCTAGACAATTTGAACTACAAGCAGATGCTTATTCAGCAGTAGATATTTCAAAATCTACAGGAAGCGATTTTGTTACACAAGATGGAGCCGACGCTTTGTCATCTGCCCTTGTCGCTATCGCAACTACTCAAAACTTCAACATTAACAGAAGTGACCTTCTACACGGATCAATTGCGTCTCGAACAACAAATCTTCAAAATCTTGTTGGGTGTAACATTACAGAATTGGCAATTAACAAGAGGATAGTATTTTTAAAAATTGGATTAATCGTTCTTCTTGTAATTGGGTGCGTGATATGAGCAAACCACAGTTAGTAAGGATGAATGGTGCTGGTAATCAATTTTTGCTACATCTTGGAACCATTGAACCAAATAAATTGCTTAAACAACTAGATGGCGAAGATGGAATATTAATTCTTGAAGAAGATGGCGGGGAAACGGTTTTCATGCGAATAATTAATGCTGACGGGGATGAAGCTGAGCAATGTGGAAATGGACTACGTTGTGCTGCCTTACATCTAGTTAGGAGCAAATTGATTAATTCCAACGAAATTGTAATCCGTACTCTTGCTGGGTTTAATAAATGCGTAGTACACGATGACCGCAACGAAGTAGAGGTTACGTTGTGCGCACCTAAAAAGGAATCCATCCAAATTCCAGCATTCCCTAATCTTAAATTCGTAAATATGGGAAATCCAAATGCAGTCTACTGGACTGAGGATGATCCGATCTCTATACGTGATTCATTGGGACATAAGATTGCTTCACTTCCAGAATTTATTCATGGAATGAATGTGCATTTTGCTAGACGAGACGGAGACAAGTATGCAACATGTGCATCGTATGAACGCGGTGTTGGTAATACGCACGCTTCTGGGACTGGGGGAGCTTCCGTATTTGTTTCTTCAGGAAATTCTGGTCCGTTTTACGTTTCAAGTGTTGGCGGGACACTAACCTATTACTATGACGAAGCGGGTTCTGTTGTGATGGCTGGTCCTGCTAGTTATTCATGAACAACCGAAACAATGTGGGCGGTAACTGTTGCTCTACAACCATCTTTACATTGAAAAGTTCGGGGCTCAGTGCTTTTATCAATCACCGCCTCTGTGATTGTTTGTATTGTTTCAAAAGTTGCTTGTTCGCCGATTGCACGCTGCAGCGTTGCGTCAATCACAGGTTGAGGAAGTTCGGCTAGTTGGTTACGGTTCCATTGTGATCCAGAAGGGACAAACGCCTCAAAGGAATCTGTAGCAGCATGAAGTAACGAAGAGGCATTCGCTGCATGTTTATCAGCAGCGTTCCAAAGTTCTCTTAGTACAGGTAACACATCAGCACGCAACCGTCCTCTTGGTGTTGACACATCACAATTCGTAGAATCCTCACACCAGTTAGCACTTGCATGGTTGCAAATTTCGACAAGCTCCCTCTTTGTGGTATGTAACAATGGCCTAATTAAATCGATTTCCTCATTGAGAAGCCGAACGGATGCCATTCCTGATAGTTTTCTAAGACCTCCACCCCGACATAGCGCCATGAGCATTGTTTCAAGTTGATCCTCAGCATGGTGTGCAACAGCAACTGCTTTGCATTTTGTTTTTTGAGCAACTGATGTAAGCACCTCGTACCGCATCTTTCTAGCACCAGCAGCAATAGATCCCATTAATGGCTCAACTGTTATTCGTTTTGAAACACACTTCACTCCAATAGAATCGCAGAGTTCCTCAACGAACTCTTGTTCATGGTCTGATTCTTTTCGCAAACCATGATGGATATGTGTAGCGACAACTTTGAAATTGGTTGATTCTTGAAGGGATGCAGCGCAAGCAAGGAGTAATAGAGCGACTGAATCAACTCCTCCACTAACCCCAACTACTACATCTCTATCGTTGATTGATTTACGGACAGTAGCAACAAGTTTGTGCCTTCGTACTTGCAGTGGAATGGCATCCTTGTTCATGCTTTTGCAGTTGCTGTGTTTGGTTCAAGCAATGTTAAACCGTTCATATATGGATGTAAACATTCGGGAATGGTTACAGAGCCATCATTTTGTTGATTCATTTCAAGAAGTGGAATCAGAATACGGGGGCTTGCAATGACCGTGTTATTAAGCGAATGTGCAATAACATTATTCCCATCGTTGTCTCGGTAACGCATATTCAATCGTCGGCATTGGTAATCGTAAAGTCGAGAAGCTGAGTGCGTTTCACCCCAAGCGCCGGTGGGTCTTCCGTTTTCGTCTAGTTCACCTCTTCCAGGCATCCAACACTCGATATCAATCATGTCTGCATTCTTTGACCCCAAATCAGCGGTGCAGCACTGCAACAATCGATAGGGGAGTTCTAATTTTTGAAGAAGTTCCTCCACGACACCAATCATAAATTTATGCCAAGAACGACTTTCTTCTTCATCTCCTTTACAGATTACAACTTGCTCAACTTTATCAAATTGATGGATTCGGTATAAACCCGCTGTGTCTCGTCCAGCTGCTCCCGCCTCGCGTCTAAAGCAAGTTGAAACAGTCGCCATTTTAATTGGAAGTTGTTCAGCGTTAAGAATTTCATCTGCGTACATACCCATCAATCCGACCTCTCCAGTTCCAGCTAAAAACAGGTCATGCCCCGCACCACGTTTTGATTCTTCTATGTGGTAAGCTTGCTCTTTGCCAGTTGGGAAGAAACCAGTGCCAACCATACACTCTTCTCTTAGAATGACGGGCACAGACATAGGAACAAATCCATGCTCGATTGTTATTAAGTCAAAAGCAAAACGTAACACCGCTTGGTGCAACAGCATCCCGTTACCCGTCAATATGTAATGACGAGTACCAGCCATTTTTACCCCTCGTTCAAAATCAGCGAGTTCTAAATCTTTTACGAGTTCAAGGTGAGATTTTGGTTCAAACCCACGATTACCTCTGAATGACTGTGCTAAATCAAAAGTGTCTGGTGACCATGTTCTAAGTTCAACGTTATCTTCTGCGCTATTACCTTTTGGGACATCGTCATCTGCTGGCTGTGGAATTTGTAGTAGTAATTCGTTCCACGTTGGATCTATCTCTGCAATTGAATCGTCTAATCGTTGGATTTCGCTTTTTAATGCACTTGGTCTTGACTCTAAATCTGCAAGTTGCGATTCGATATTAGCTCGCTCTTCTTCGTTGGAACTTTTGAGTTGTCCTTTTAGTTTTCCAATCTGTGGTCCGATTTCTTTAGATATTTTTTTTTGTTCAGCTCGGTGTTCTTCTCGTTGTCTAGTTAATAAGCGTCGTTGTTCATCTAGATCAAGCAAAGTCGTGATGTCGACAGCGATGTTTTTATCTGCTGCTCCATCGATAAATCGTTGTGGGTTTTCTCTAAGTAGTTTTATGTCAATCATTGCTTGTTTGGCTTTTCTTGTAGTTCTGGATGTGCTGCCCAGTGAAGTTTATCGACTAATGTATTCCAATAGGAGTATGAAGGGTTTAGTACTATAGATAGGGAGTGCGTTGATTGCTGAACTCTTAATTTCATTCCTTGTTTCAATATGCAGTGGACTTGCCCATCGATGACTAGCGAAGTTCCTTCATTTGCTTGTACAACCTCGATTGTAATGTTTGCTTTCCCCTCAAGAACAATTGGTCGAACTGCTAATGAATGAGCAGCGATTGGCGTAAGGATAAAAGCACTTGTAGACGGGTCAACGATAGGACCTCCGACGGATGCATTGTGTGCAGTGGAACCTGTCGGGGTTGCAATTATGACACCATCTCCTCGTAAAGTAGGAGCAGGAACACCATCTATCGTCAAACCGAGTTCTAGCAACCGAAAGGGTGCACCCGCCGCAATCATTGCTTCATTCATCGAAATAGTAGGAGGTTGATTGTCTACACTAACATCCAGAAGCATAGCTTTTAATATTGCAGGAGATTTGGTAAAAATTTCTTTCCTGTTCTTAATGAGTGAATTGACATCAAATCTAGCAAGAAAACCAAGTCGCCCGCTGTTTACTCCAACTAGAGGAATATTCTTCTCCGCTAAAGCTCTTCCATGTCTTATAAGAGTGCCATCACCCCCAATTGCTATTGCGAGATTGGATTCCTCATTTTCAATTGAAACGAATTCCACAACATCCGCCAATTCACTCTCAAGGGTGGTCGCAATTGAGTCAATCGATGAATCAGAACGGTCAGCGAGTAAAATTACACGTCTTAAAGTCATATCGGGCATTGTACATCGGAGTAGGAGGGTTCCCAAACGTCTGCAATTAAATCATCAATGACTATTTCAAGTCGAAAAAGGCATATTTGTTTTGATGTGTAGTACCAAACCGATGTTTGCTATCCGACAAGACCTTTGGTTAGGCGCATGAATGCGGTCTCTAGGTTTACCTGTTCTCCTTGCATAGAAGTGATGCGATATCCCTGTGCTATTAGACGGTTAGGAAGTTCTGAAATATCCAACTTAGAATTGGAATCAATAGTGACATCGATTCGATCATGACCGTTTTCTTGCACGACATCAACGCAACTGATGCCATCCACTGATCGAAGTAGGGCTGCGGCTTCATCTGGTCGTTCATTTACTTCGATGTGAACTATTTGCCCAACTTTTGCACGAGAAAGAATTTCCTCAACTTTTCCAGAGAATAGCAATTTACCTTGTTCGATAATTCCAACACTTGTGCAAAGTTCAGCTAGTTCATGCAAGATGTGAGAACTGATTAGAATTGTTTTGCCTAATCGGTGCAGTTCTTTTAGTAATTCACGGATTTCAATTCGTGCTCTTGGATCAAGTCCTGAAGCCGGCTCATCAAGCAGCAAAACTTTTGGATCATGTAAAAGTACCCTTGCTATAGAGAGTCGTTGGCTCATTCCACGACTAAGACTAGCAACTTGAGAAGTCGATTTGTAATTTAAATCAGTAAGTTCTAGAACATCACCAACTGCTCTGTGTCTCTGTGATCCACTTAAACCGTAACAGGTTGCAAAAAAATCGAGATACTCGTTTACGTTCATGTCATCGTATGAGCCCATAAAATCAGGAACGTAACCGATAATTGGTCGAATCTCTGGGTTTTGATATCCGATTACTTTCCCATCGATTCGCGCTTCGCCCCAAGATGGTTTTAGTAGCGTTGCAAGAATTTTTATGGTTGTAGTTTTCCCAGCACCATTTGGCCCAATAAATCCATAACACTCTCCTTGAGCAATTTCCAAATTGAGATTGTCAAGCGCGATGAGTTCTCCATATTTTCTTGTCAAATTTGTCGTTTGAATCATTGGGTTTGTTCCAAAGGATACACCCAACGCACCATTGTTACACCTTGGCTCTGATTAATTTTATTACCATTTGTTGTAACCGTAACTGGAATTGGTGAATTTGGAATATAACCCATTACAATAATACATGGCCTGCTGAACCATTCTGAAAAATCTAGTTTCCTTCCTCCTTGCCTGATAGAGTGGTGACTCTTTGGACCTTGTTTTGAATTTGGTTTTTTCTGGTATACAGGCGGTTTAAGATGCGAGTAGAGTGACAGCATCTCCATTTTTGCTCTCCAATCGCTCGATGAAAGTGTTCCCTTACCAAAAACATCCTCTATTTGATAGCGATTATCTATTTCATTTGAAAATGAAGAACTGCTATCTGCAATTAAGTCATCAAGGGATATTATGCTATCTTGTCTCCAAGTTGGAACCCTCCAAGTGTATATTTCTTGTAGTGTTTGGCCGCTTTGTTTTGGATTAATCCATGTCGGAGAGTTTTCAAGAGAACTGTCAACATCAAAAGAAGCGGGTTCAGGTCTGCTACTAGATACCAACAAAATTGTGACATCCTGTATTGTTGCTTGAGTATTATTTTTTATTGAACCATTTAATTTTGGAAAGTTTGAGCCGGTTGTAGTTTTACTAACAGATGGTCTATCGCTAGGAGAAATACGGATTATTGAATTATAAAACTGTTCGTCTACAAAGCCCTTCCAATCAAACGCAAAGTTAGCAGTGGTTGAACGCGCTGGTTGATTAAATGCACTTGGAACGTTGCTCTCATTTACTATAACTTCTCGTTTGTCAATAAAATCAGGGGTCATTGAAACATTGGGCGGAGACCATGGGAATAACAAATTATTCTCTTCACCTTGAACTGAAACATTGGTTTTTCCAAAATTGGGAAGGAATAGAGAGAACCAACCCGTGACTCTTTGACCATTGCTTCCGTATACTTGATCTAACACACTAAAGTGTTTTAACGATACTGAAACTCCAGATGTCGATGCAGCAATAACCCAAGATGCAAATGTAAAAATTGCAGCAGAAAGAACAAACAAAACCCAAGACCATTGCAATTTCCTTCTTTGTCGAAGTATGTAATAGCTTAGTGGTCCACCAATAATCCAATATAGAACAACTATAACAAAAACAATTCCGAGTTTTCCACTTGCAGTTGTTGACATTGCAATTTCTTGTGCAACCAGTTTTCCTGTTGGCAGAGTTGCTACTTTTGGGATAGCGGGAGAGAGTTTGCTTGAAACATCTAGTTGATCAAGAGTTTTTATTGATGGAGTGTCCGACCTTTTGCCTAAAACTCGATTCCAAAGAACATCAGTTTCTGGCAAACCAAGGGAAGCAAGTTGTCCATTTGTGAGATCTACACCAATCATTGTTACCGAACCAAACCCAACTCTCTTTTGAACGGCTAATACTCGACCATCATCGAGCCAAAGCAATGGGCAGAGATCTTTACTCCAGTCATCATGCACATTCCCAAAAAAACGAATGGGTACCTTTATGTTTGTCCAGTTGTTATTTCTTCCCAAAATAAAGTGCAGTTTTGTAATATTTATCTGGGAAATTTCGGTCTGTAATCCAGAAGTCAATGTTTCAAGCGGAGCGTTTGTGGATCCGAGCGACCATTGGTTCCCTAGATTTGGCAAACTAATAACAAGGTGTCCACCGCGTGAGACCCAATCCTCGATTGCTTGAGATTGCCTTAAGTTTAAGTCAGGTGTTGCATCTGCCCATACAAGAACGTCTGTGGACTCATAACAAGGCCATGAGTCAGGAAGGTCTTTTGCAGTAAGACCTGAGACAATCATCGACGCCTCTTGTTTGATTTCTGGTTTTAATGGTAAGTAGTTACTTAGCCCAAGACGTCTAGTTCCTATGACTGCGATGGATTCCAAACGAGAATCAACAAGTTGAGCACCGATTGACAATGGAGAGAAGCGAAGGAATGCTAATTCACCAATGGGGGAAGAATCCTCAAATTCTCTGAGACGAATTGTCCAAACTGTATCGGGCTTGTCCCAACCCCTTGTAGGTGCGTAGAGCCAGGTGGTTGTCTCACCCATTGGAGTCAAGGTTATTGGTCTTCCCCAAAGAACAGTATCACCATCAGCGTCAGGAACTTCCCATTGAATCCATGCAGAAATAGGTTCTTTTTTGCTTGATGTGACTGTGACATTTACCGGAGTAATTGACCCAGTTCGCCAGTTGTTGCCTATGCCAACATTGTTAACTACTAAGGAAAAATCTTCTGCTGCAAATCCAAAGTTAGCAACAAATGAAATTAGAAAAATACTAAGACGAAATGTTCGCATACGCTTCAAGAATTGCTGCATGAGACAAAATGCCACGGTGGAAGCACGAAACCTCAAATTTTTCATTTGGGGCGTGAATTAAATCGTCGTCAAGAGAAAACCCAACCATAACTGTGTCTACTTCTAATATCTTTTGGAACTCACCAACGACTGGTATTGAACCTCCCGTGCCAATTAGAACAGCAGGGTTAGGGAATACACTGGTTAAAGCATTACTTGCAGCAGTTAGCCACGGAGATTCAGTTGGAACAGCGATTGCTGGAGTTGCCCCATAACTTTTTAAGTCCCACCTGCATCCAGTTGGAGTTCTCGTTTCTAGAAATGCGAATAGCGCTTTTTCGATTTTTTCTGGGTTTTGGTTTGCAACTAGTCGGCAACTAATCTTTGCGCTCGCCTTTGCTCCAATCACGGTCTTTGCACCTTCTCCGGTATAACCAGCAACAAGTCCATTTACATCACATGTAGGTCTAGACCATAATCGTTCTAGGGTTCCATATCCTTTTTCGCCAAATGTTGCCTTTGCCCCAGAACTTTCTAAGAGTAGAGCATCTGCATCACCAAGAGAGTTCCATTGTTCAACTTGTTCATCACTTACTTCTTGAACATCATCGTAGAAACCATCTATCTGAATACACCCTTCATCGTCATGGAGTTGCCCAAGAATTTTAGCAAGTGCATTGGCTGGATTTACAACAGCCCCTCCGTAACTTCCACTATGAAGATCGTGAGATGGTCCGTGTAATGTTGCTTCGATGTAGACCAGCCCACGAAGACGGCTTGTAATTGCAGGAGTATCTTCGTCCCACATTCCAGTATCACATACGATGCAGGTGTCCGCTTGAAGGGTATCTTTATGCTGAGTTAGGAATGGTGCTAGTGATTCACTTCCACACTCTTCTTCACCTTCAAGCAAGATTACAACACGAACTGGTAGAGTCTGGTGTACTTTTTTCCAAGCACTAATTGCTTCAATGAACGTCATGAGTTGCCCCTTATCGTCAGCAGCACCACGAGCAACAATTCGTTTACCTCTTGGTCCATCCGTTACTATTCCATCAAACGGAGGATGTTCCCATTCTTCAAGTGGTTCGACTGGTTGTACGTCATAATGTCCGTAATATAAAACTCTTGGAGCATCAGACCCAGCACTGTCATCGGTTGCAACAACCATGGGATGCCCGACAGTATCGTGTAAATTTGCGTCAAGACCTATGGACTTAAGTTCACTTGTAATGTGTTCTGCACAACGACGAACCTCGGATTTGTATTCTGGGTCAGTGCTGATACTTGGGATTCGTAGAAATGCTAGTAGACGTTCGATAGATGTATCGATGTTATTGTCAATCTGTTGGAGTACAGGTTGAAGGGTGTCGCTCATTACCATATCAGGCATGTCGGAGCCTCGTATTCTTCGTTTTCTACGGCACATTTCACTATGCCATTTTCAGTTGCTACGACAAGTGGCGTTCCAATTATCCAATCGGTGCCTATGCGTAGTTCGGTTTTATTACAATCAGAGCAAGGGTTTTCAAATGCGCTTTCGTAGTCAAACCCCTCAGTTGATAGTGGTATTGCTACAAGGGTAGTTGGAGTTGTAGGAAATTCAAAATATTCCCAGAGTAACGCTTCGCAATGGTCGCAAGTTAGCGAATAAAAAATGAAATATTGTTTCCCATCGTGAATATCGATCGGCCACTCTTTTACCCAACCAAACAATTCAAGATCATCCACCGACTTGCCAACCCAGTCCGCTATATTTTGTGGGTACCATGAGGTTGGTAGAGTTGGTAATGTAGGATCAGTGTTATCAGAATTGCCTTTTTCTTTAGCGTACATGATTGAACTGAATGTAAATACCCATGCAAGTAGGATAAAAATTGCTGCTGCAACTGGGGCACGTTTGCCTATGTTCATGTGGCATTTGCTTGTGCGTGGTTTGCAAGCAAAAATACCGATGAGAAGTGCAAAGTCAATAACAAACATGATTATTGGTGAAAGAGATTTTTCTCCAAAACACCCACAACTCTCATAGTTGCCATACCCAAACATTTCCACACAAAGAACAACAAGAAAAACTCCAAGCATCATTACCGCAGCAACACGAGCTAGTTTCGGTACGAAGAGCATAATCCCAACGAAGAAAAATTCAATGCAAACAATAAATGCAAGTAGAAGATGAAAATCTTTAAATCCTAGAATTCCACCACCGTCTAGCACAGATCGTGGAAGTAATTTAGGAGATCCGCCTAGAACTTTTTGCATAGCACCAAAAATAATCCAAGCAGGCACAACAAGACGAACAAGGATGGCACCAATCCAACCGACAACTTTCTGCTTTGGAGCAGGGGTGTTTTCTTCAGTCATATTCGGATTTTAACACGGGAAAGTGGTCTAGCGGCGTCTTTTGCGTCTTCCCATAACGAATGCAGTAAGAACTATCGCAGCTGGAGGAGCAGGGATGACCATTCCAGTGAAGATTGAAGTTCCATCTAACTTAAAACCGTTTGTTGAAATGATTTCCCAGATATCATCGTTCCATCCAACAAATTGGAATGCTTCAGCATCTATCGCTCCGCCATCACCATCTAAATCGGTAAATGAGTAAGAAACAGCATCTCCAAGCGACAAATCAGTCCAACCAAAACCATCACCGCTTCCGGTCCTTCCCCAAACGAAGGTTGCACCAAACGTTTGGGAGCCAAATGGAGGTTCAATTAGTTGCCAAGAGTCCTGTTCAAAGTCATTTATGTATATTCCAAGCGAACTTGATGCTGTGCTCGTTATCCCTAGTGATGCATTTGTATCATTGTCACCACCACCTAGTTCTTCATCTACTAGCGTCAGAAAAGATAAACCCTCAATAGTATTTACTGGAAGCAATGTAATTTTGCCATCAGTTGTGATGCCGTTGTTGTTTAGTTCTGAGTGTATATATGCAAGGTCTAAAGATGAAAAATTGGGAGTCCCAGAGTTGAACAAATCCATAGATTGCGCTTGCAATTCAAAGGTGCCAGAGGCATTACTTATTTGAATAAGGTCAGCATTTACTGGAATAGCAAATAAGCAGCTGATTGTAGTCATCGGTAGTAAGAATCTAGTTTGTTTCATGCATACTCTCAAAACCCTAAATGGGGTATCAACACCCATTTTCGGCGTCTCACTATGTACTCCTAAATAAATTACCCAAGCAATTGAGTCGCAGGTAGGTTTATGAGGGTTATCAGTTGAGTTGCGTTAATCTGGGCAATCTGCTTTCATCCATGCCACGTTACATCTGTTCTAACGTAATATGCAGCGCATGCAAATATCAGGACTAATCAATATAGTGCTTGCAACGAAAACACCAAAACCTACCCCGATTGATGACTGGGTAAAGTCGCTGGAAATTGTGTGGCTTCAGGGGGAATTCATTGGAATGGAATATTGGAAGTGGGCTGCAATTGTGTTGGTGATTGCGGTTGGGTTTGTTGTCGATCTCATTGTTCGAATGGTTTTACGAGGAGTTCTTCGTTCCATTACACATTCAGACACGCATGATCCAGAACTTGTTTCGATAATCAAGCGCGTTCCAAGACCTGCAGGGGGAGCAGCGGGCGGTGCGATTTGGCTTTTACTGCTCCCACTGATTGGGTTGCCTGATGGTGTTCTGAACATTCTTCAAACAGTTATTCATGTTTACATAACCCTTGCTTGTATTTGGTTCGGATTTAGAGGTACGGACTTAATTTCATGGGTTGCAGGTCAGAAAGCAAAGAAATCAAAAAACAAACTCGACGACTTGCTTGTTCCTCTTCTTCGCAAAACTCTTAAAGCAATTGTTATTGTATTTGGCGTTGTATATCTTGCTGATAGTTTAAAAATTCAATTAACACCAATCCTTGCAGGTCTTGGAGTTGGCGCAATAGGATTTGGATTTGCGATTAAAGACACTATTGAAAATTTCTTTGGTTCAATTACAGTCATACTAGATAAGCCGTTTGAGATAGGTGACTGGATAATCGTAGAGGGAGTCGAAGGTACCGTTGATTCAGTAGGGATTCGCTCAACTCGTGTTAGAACTTTTTACGACACTGTAGTGACAATACCGAATTCGATTCTGGTAACTGCGAAGTGCAATAACTACTCAAAACGCCGTTTCCGTCGTTGGAAACAGATGATAGGAATTGGATATGCAACTCCACCCGAAAAAATTGCAGCTTTTTGTGAAGGCATTCGAGAACTGCTTCGTGTGCATCCATATACTCGCAAGGACTATTACCAAGTTTGGTTAAACGAATTTGGTGGATCAAGTTTAAACGTTCTTGTATACGTATTTTGGACAGCCCCCGACTGGCAAACAGAACTAAGAGAACGTCATCGATTTATGCTTGACATAATTCGGCTTGCGGGAGAACTTGAAATTGAATTCGCCTTTCCATCTAGAACTGTTTATTTACGCAATGAAGAGAACTGGCAACAAGGTCCTGAAAAAATCCCAGCGAAGCGTCAAGGTGATTGGATGAAAACATCAGAGGATGAAGGTCGTGAAGTGGTTGAGGAATTTACTGCCGATGACGATTGGCGAAAACACCTTCCTCCACCGTACACCTTCACAGGCGCAAGAGACGGTGGAAACGCTGGCGGTGAGGGCGGAGAGGGTTAACCAAAAAACAATCCCGCGGGAAAGTTTATCAATTCTATGCAAAGCATTTTTGGGTGCAGTGTGAAATCGCTTGAACAAGATGAGAAACATCTTCTGATGTATGGAATGGACCAAATGAAACCCGGACCGTTCCACCTAGAGCGTCTGTTCCCATCGCTTCGTGTGCGTACGGGGCACAGTGCAAGCCGCTCCTTGAGCAAATTCCAAACTTGTTTTCAAGTTGATTTGCAATGTCATGAGGGCATTCATCAAACACCAAAGAGAAAACGCCACACCGATTAGCTGTTGTCTGTGGACCAACAATGCGAACGCCATCGATTTGTTCCAATTCATGGATGAATTGTTCACAAAGCATCATCTCTCTTGCATGTAGATTATCGACCCCATTGTCCAAAATCCATTGTGTGCTTGCAAGAAGCCCAGCAATTCCAACCATGTTGTGGGAGCCGGACTCATACTTGTCAGGGAGTGTTTCGGGTTGAACAGGATGTTCACTTTGACTTCCGGTTCCACCAGTGCGATGAGGGAGTACGATTTTTTCAATAGTTGGTCTTATAATTAAACCACCCGTGCCAAGAGGACCAAGAAGACCCTTATGTCCTGGGAATGCAAGGAGGTCAATCTTCATGGTTTGCACATCGATATGAGTATGCCCCATTGTTTGTGCCGCATCAACAAGAAAAGGAACTTTGCCACAGATATTTCCGATTGCAGTTAAATCTTGAACTGAGCCGGTAACATTTGAACCGTGGGCTACTGCAACGAGTCGGGTGTTTTCTGTAATAGATTTTTTTATGTCGTTTGGGTTCACCAAACCAGATTTATTCGCTTGCACAACAGTGTACTCGACACCTTGTTGAGCATAAAAACTAAGTGGTCTTAAGACGGAATTGTGGTCCATCGCTGTTGTGACAACGTGTACTGGCTCATCCCTAGAAAGGTAATACGAAATGATTCCGCAAATGGTTAGATTCAAAGCGTCGGTGCAGTTGAGGGTAAATATGCAGTGTTTTTGAGATGGAGCATTAACTAGTTCACAAAGGAGTTTCCTGCATGAATCCAACAGCGAAGTTGCGTCTTTTGCTTGCAAATAGGCTCCACGACCAGGACTTGCTCCACAACTGCGTTGGTATGCTTCCATTGCACAATAGACTTCATCAGGTTTTGGAAACGAAGTCGCTGCGTTGTCAAAATATGGTTGCATAAATTAGACAGAAATTGCTTCAAAGGGTAAGTTATGCGCTTCTGCGACTGGTTGATTAGTGAGAGTTCCGCAATTTGTATTTATTGCATTCGCAAAGTGATGGTCTTTACTTGCAAGTTCAACCGCTGAGGAAGATGCTAGTTTGATGACCCATGGCATTGTTGCGTTCGTTAACGCTTGAGTGGATGTCCTTGCGACTGCACCCGGCATATTGCCAACGCAGTAGTGAACAACGCCATCTACTGTGTAAATTGGGTCGCTGTGCGTTGTAACTTTTGCTGTTTCGACACACCCACCTTGGTCGATTGCAACGTCAACAATGACAGAACCACTTTTCATGTATGACAAATCTCCACGGCTCACTAAACTTGGGGCTTTAGCGCCTGGTATAAGTACTGCACCGATGACAAGGTCTGCCCATGCTAAGTGATCTCTTATAGCTTCTGGATCAGAATAGATAGTTCTGCAATTTGCTGGCATAAATTCATTTAGTTCCCTCATCCTATCAATGTTGATGTCCATTATCACTACATCTGCGCCCATTCCCGCAGCAACACTTGCAGCACATGTTCCAACTACTCCTCCGCCAAGTACAAGTACTTTGCCGATTTCAACCCCCGGCACTCCACCAAGCAAAATCCCTCGTCCACCTTGTGGCTTCTCTAAATATTTTGCACCCTCTTGAACAGAAAGTTTTCCAGCAATTTCACTCATAGGAGTTAGAAGAGGAAGGTGTCCTAAATCATCAGTAAGAGTTTCGTACGCGACGGAAATACATCCGCGGTCAAGACATCCAACAGTCAAATCACGATCTGCTGCGAAATGGAAATAGGTGAAAACGGTTTGCCCATCTCTAATTAGAGCAACTTCTTTGGGCTGGGGTTCCTTTACTTTGACAATCATGTCAGCGGTTCCCCAGACCTCATCAGCTGTTGGAACAATTTGAGCTCCCGCAGCTTCGTACAAGGAGTCCTCATAGCCACTTCCAAGACCAGACCCAGATTGAACCAAAACAGTGTGTCCCTCACGAGTTAAGACCTCAACGCCGACAGGGCGCATTCCTACACGGTATTCGTCTTTTTTAACTTCAGTTGGTACGCCTACAATTGTCATAGTAAAACTCCTTGATTACGTGAGATAAGGCATGATATCGATACGCGACCATCTCGACCAGTAGTGCGCCTCATCTGGTACACTCATGTATCCTAGGAATGCCATTTATGGAGAGAACACCCGATGTTTTTTAGAATTATTTGCACATTTACACTAGTTGCCTTAGTCGCTCTTCCCGCCAAAGCAGGACCACGCGAGGAATTAATTACTGATCTTAACACCACAGAATCAATGGATGTAAGTGATGATGGGAAGTCGTGGAGAGAGTTTTTTGACGCTTGTTTATCGATTACACCTCCACCAACTCCATTAAGCGACTCTTTTAATATGAACACTATCTGGCCTCGCATGGTCGGTTGGGCGAAAGTGTCTCAGTGGGCATCTGAAAATGAACATATGGAAGATGTGTTTATTCAGACAACTAGAAAAACAATTATTGGCTTGCCGTATGGAAAAGAAAATGTGCCAGATGAATATAAAACCACCAATGTTGTTGCTGATATCGGAGTAGGAGGAAATTTAAACGACTACAACTTTGGCTACATTGAAATGGTAAAACTTGCTTGTCTCTGGGCAACTGCTGAATCGTACGTACTTCTTGAAGAGGGAGAAACAAATCGCGCACTCTATTTAATGATGTCTGAAATGCTTGTGCTACGTAAGTTTTGCGACCGCGAATTTTTAAAAGAAAAAATAACATTCATGGAAATGTTAGGTGACGCACTGTCCAATTCACGGGATATGCTTTACACATATCGTGCCGAAATAAATCCATCCCAGTTCAGGCGTTTTGCAATGGATTGGCTTCCAAATATTCGAACTGGTTCTACCTCCTTACTAATGCCATTAGGCGACCAGATGTTGAGCGAGGTCTTGTTGGAAGAGTTATTTGATTCACAGGGAGTGGCAGACGCTTCTAAATTTAACGAAATCCTAACCCAAATGCAGGTGAACGCTGAACCACTTAGTGGATTTGGTGCTACAAAGTTCTGGACATCGATGGCTGATTTGCATCGTGGGAAACTCGATTCAATTAAACGGTTGAACATGATTTACGACGATTGGTGGCGAAGATGGAAATTACGTTTATTCCACCCAATGCTTTCTACACCAACTCAATTTGAAAATGCTAATCCGGTGAATTACGCCGCAGTGAAAATGATTGTGAAAGATACACAAGAGTTGTTTAAAGAACGTAGATTATTGATAACTCAGATTAACGGAACGATCGTTTCAGCAGCACTTTGTGGTTATTTTAATCAGTTTGGAGAATTCCCTGTAAGTATTAAAAAAATGTATGCTCAGTTTATGCACAGAGCGAACAACCTAGACCCAATGCGCAAGAACGAAATGCGAATTGATTCCGACTGGGAACTTTATATTGGTGAAGCAGGAAAGTTTCATTACCGGCGAATAAACGAAACAATTATGATTAAGACATTACGAGGCAACCTCCCAATCGAAAAAGGCGAAAGTTTTTTGTATGGGCATTCGAAAAACGAAGAGGATGATGGGGGTCTTGATGCTGATTTAGATACAATTATTTGGCCACCATTAAAATCACTTGAACGCAATGCGGGATTGTTAAACTAGTATGGCTGATGTTGAGAATGTAGTAATAATTGGAAGTGGGCCTGCTGGATGGACTTCAGCGATCTATGCAGCTAGAGCTGATTTAAATCCACTTATTTTTGTTGGTGTTCCTAAAACATCGCCATCAATTATGCTTCCGGGTGGTCAATTGATGTTAACAACAGAAGTTGAAAATTACCCAGGCTTTCCAGATGGAATTACTGGTCCAGACATGATGGCTAATTTTCAAAAGCAAGCGGAGCGTTTTGGTTCGCGTATGCGTGTTGAAGACATTGTTTCTTGTGATTTTTCAGATAAGCCATTTAAACTAGAAACGAACAAAGGCGAAACGGTGCTTGCAAACGCAGTCATTATTGCAACTGGTGCAACAGCCAATTGGCTTGGTCTTGAAAACGAGATGCGACTAGCCAGAAGCGGTGGTGGAGTGAGTGCGTGTGCTGTTTGCGATGGTGCCTTGCCAGCATTCCGCGATCAACCTCTAGCCGTAGTCGGGGGTGGAGACAGCGCTCTTGAAGAAGCAAGTTATTTGACAAAATTTGCATCAAAGGTTTATATAATTCATAGGCGAGACGAGTTTCGCGCCTCAAAGGCAATGCAACAACGTATTTTCGATTCGCCCAACGCAGAACCACTCTGGAACAAAGTAGTAATCGATGTTCTTGGAGATGATGTAATTACAGGTGCATTGTTAAAGGACACTGTAACAGGTGAAGAGTCAACTCTTGAATTGCGAGGTCTCTTTGTAGCGATTGGTCACACGCCAACAACCGACTTCTTAGATGACTCAGGGATCGAACTTGATAAAAATAAATATATCAAACTAAAGTCAAGAAGCAGCAAAACAAGTATTGATGGTGTTTTTGCTGCAGGCGATGTAGCCGACCCCTTCTATCGGCAAGCAATCAGCGCAGCTGGTATGGGTTGCCAAGCTGCGATTGATGCGGAACACTATTTAAGCGCACTTTCAGAATAAAACACAATCCCGCGGGAAAGTTTATCCAGCTTCGACATCCGGTGCAATTTGAGTAATAATTTTTGCGCCAACCGCATCACCCCAAACATTAACGGCAGTGCGGCACATGTCGAGGATTCGGTCAACACCAATGATGATGCCAAT
>CAZABE010000110.1:0-3306 GCA_964483425.1 uncultured Isosphaeraceae bacterium
ATTTTGAGTTTCCAGTTGCCATCTTCTGATACGAGAAAAGCGCCACCGTTATATCCGGCGGTCGCTCCGCCGCCCTGTAAGTTCGTTCTTGTGTCTGCGTCTGCTAACACGTCGTGCACAAGACCACGAATTTCATTTGCCCGTTGTTCATTTAGCCAGTTTTCTGACTTTGACATTTTTAGTTCTGCAACTTCGCTTCGAAGTTCCTGTACAAGGTCGTTTAGTTGTTTGATTTGGGTGTCCTGATTTCCTGTTAGGGCTGTTGTTGCCATAATAACTGTAGTTACAATCATGTTAAACCTCCTTAAGGTTGTGTTTGAACGAAGAGTAGCGTCCGAGTGTTAACCTTGTGTTTAGATTGTGATCAAATTTCAAAAAAACCGCTCGTTTTACGAGCGATTTTGGTCTTATGGAAATCACATTGAAGGTGGGATTCGATGTGACAAATGACGAAAGTCATTTGGACCACCGAATTGCACCTCAAATCTGAGTGTGGCAAGTGGAAGGACGGGCGCCTCGCTCCTTCCGAAGGCGGTTGGGTGCCTCATAATCCAAGGTTAGATTCGATGTGAAAAATGACGAAAGTCATTTGGACCACCGAATTGCACCTCTAATCTGAGTGTGGCAAGTGGAGGGATGGGCGCCTCGCTCCTTCCGAAGGCGGTTGGGTGTCTCATAATCCAGGGTGGGATTCGATAATGCAAATGGCGACAGCCATTTGCAAGACCGAATTGCACCTCAAATCTGAGTGTGGCAAGTGGAGGGACGGGCGCCTCGCTCTTTCCTCCACTTGCCACACTCAGATTTAAAAGCGACGCGTTTCGCGTTGCTTTGGCCTTGTAAAAAAACCCGTAGCAAAGCTACAGGTTTTTTTGCAAGGCCGAGGTGGGATTCGAACCCACGAATCACGGATTTGCAATCCGTTCCCTTAGTCCACTTGGGTACTCGGCCAAGGATAGGGCAGGATACTATCTCGCGGGTTCAATAGCAACACTTAATCAACCCAGAGTTCACTCGAGGTTTCGATGTCATTTATTAACCCAGGGTTAATTATTCGGAGGTGATTTGGGTGGGCAGTGGCGATTTTGATAAAGTTGCCCCAAAGATGTTCTCGTATTCCGCTGGCTCCGACAGCAGCCAACCAGTTGAATTTCCAAAAAAGTGATGCTCGACCTTGACACGAAGAGGTCTTCCCAAGTCGTCATCAACCGAAACAAACTCGTGAGATACTGGATCAGATGTTCCAACATAATAGATACCACCATCATCTAGAATATCTCTATCCGAGAGCGTAACTTCGCGTTCTCCTTCAACATATTTAGTAATTGTCACTGTTCCGGGCGTAGAGCCGCGTAGCGTTGCTAACTTAGTAACCGTGTCGTTTATCGCCTCGGTCGTTGCCTTGCCAAGTGGAGTAGACCAAAACAAATATGAACCAAACTCTAAATCACCATATTGGTCTGTATCCTTATCACCCGCTAAGACCGTCGCAACCACTTGGTCACAGAACACTATTTTGCTCGTGTGTATATTAGAAGCGGTAACATCAAGTGCGACTATTGCATCGTTCGCTTCGGTAAACCATGAAAGCCGCCGAACACTTTCGGGAGCGTCGCTGCTGTGCAAAAAATCTGTTACCTTGACTTCGACAAAAAAACCCGCTGTTGACCGTTCTGCTGAAGATCTGTCGTGAACCACATCAAATTTGCCCGACTTTATTAGTGCCCTTGCAAATGTTTTTTGCATTTCAGTTGAGACATCTGACCATCTAGGGTCTACGCCGCTGCTTGTTGTAAAATCCCCAAGGAAAATGGTGGGTTTTAGTTGTGCTTCTTCGCCTGTCCATCCAGAGCCCGGAGTGGAGTTGTAAGCCCACGGGTTTGAGACGCATCCACAAAGGAAGAATAAAAGTGTAAGAAATAAAAAGCGCATGCGTTCCTATCGACAAGAATCGCACGTATTCGTTCAATTTTGAGGTACTATGGTCATTGTCATGAAATTAGCCCTGTTTTTCTTATTGATAACCGCTCCGTTGTTCGACCAAGAAGTGCCAAACAAACGCGTTCCACTTCTAAGAGAGGGGACCAAAATATATGAAGCAACAGGCAAATTAACTAGATTATCGAATATCCATCCCCTGTCAATTACTATTGACCGTGACGGTGGCGAGATTTCCAACCAACTAGTACTAATGCCTAATGAACGTCTAGCTGAAATGGAGTCGGCCTCAGCAAAAAACAAAAACAATACCTTTCAGTTTTCTGGGGAGGTTTTTTCCTATGGTTCACAAAACTATTTATTGGTTCGCAGTGTTGTTGCTCTTGGGAAACTTGCAGAGCGCAATCTTCCTTCGGTTGTTCCCATTGACCCAAACGCCGAAGAAGTTACCGAAGATGACTTTGATGATTCCGTTGATGATATTTTTAAAGAACTCGAGGAAGCAACTGGTTCGCTCGTAAGTAGCATTCGAAACGCTTCTGAAAATCCACTTGAACCAAACGCAAACTTTAAAGAAGGTTCGCATGTAAACTCTCGCAGATGTCATTTGACTCGAAATAAAAGCGGGGGCTGGGTTGCTGTTTTTGTTAGCGACACTTCGGGTTTGAGTGACCCGCCTTGTACAATTTTGCCAAGCACGAAATTTAAGTCACTTACTCGTTGGGCGGGTAAACAAGATCCATCTACGCCTGTTTTGTTGTCTGGTGAGATGCTGAACTACCATGGACACTTATTTCTTTCGCTACACGATTGGCGAAGAGTTCACAAGACCGATCACCTTCCATAAATTATCAAGACGGCTCTCTTTTGGAGACAAGGGTAATTGAACTTATGGTTGGTGGGTTTGATGGTTTACCCGTGGATGGATTGCTAAGTGGAACCGCAGCAATTGCCCTAATAACTTCATCCCCACTTATTGTCTCGCCAAAAGCACAGTATTGATTGTCAAGGCGAGCGGTACCTGCTCTTGATAAACATATAAAGAATTGGCACCCTGCGGAGTCGGGGTCTCCGGCCCTTGCCATGGAAATAACCCCAAAGCCGTGTAGTAACGGGCTTCGTTCGATTGGGAGCCAATAACCAGGTCCTCCCATTCCAGTTCCTGTGGGATCACCGCCCTGAATAACAAACGGATACCCCTTACTTGAAAGTGGAACAATTCTATGAAAAGTCGTGTTGTCATAAAAGTCACCAGAAACAAGTTCTCGAAAATTCCAAACTGTGTTTGGGGCGGCATCTGGACGCAGGGAAATTCTAATATCACCTTCGCTTGTTGAGATAATCGCATCCATGTCTTCGTAAACTCTC
>CAZABE010000111.1:0-9620 GCA_964483425.1 uncultured Isosphaeraceae bacterium
AGAGGAGTTTGATTGGCTACCTAAACTTTCAGCCATTCTTGCAGCAGTGGTACCGTAATGTTTTCGCATTAGTTCTGAGAAAATTTGCGATTCCATTCCGCACCGTGTAACAGGAAATCCAGTTATCGTTGCTACTTCATCTGAGGCCTCGACATCTTCTGGGTTTAACATTGCAACTCGAAGTCGTCCGTTAAATTTGTTTATGGGTAGTATGCGAAGCCGAACAGCTAACTCGGCATTGATTAAGTCAATAACGTTTTGTTCGATTTCTTGAGTGGTATCTATCCAATCAAGTTGCATGTCAAGGCAACGCTGTTTTGGTTGTAGTCCAGCATCATTTTCTAGTTGTTCAACGTTGATTGGCATAATTATTAAAGGCGGATTCTTTTAGTCGTTGTTTGGATTTCCAAATCCACTATCTTTCTTTGCTCCACCCCCAGATTGACCTTTGCCCTTGCCGGTGCCCTTGTCTTGGTTTTTGTCTTTGGATTTTCCTCCCGCTCCAATTGTAAGTTCACCACCTGCCCCTCTTCCTGTAGGAGGCAATCCACTGTTGCCAGCATCTGGCATTTCAGATCTTGGTACCCATCTCCTTGCACCTTCTAATTCGATAAACTCTTCTGGTGAAAGAAGATTCCGAAGCATTTCAACATATTTTTTACCAAGTTCTTCACGGTCTTTAAAAATTGCACGGGTTGGATCTTCTAGTTTTTGAGGTATCCCACCGCTCTTTCGTACTTGACCTGCAAGTTCTCGATTGCGATGTACTTCTGGTTCGTACCTTCTTGTGAGAGTTAATAAATTATGATTAATGCTTTCTAACTCCTGAAGGTAAGCAGTTTCGAGTTGTAGTATTAATGCAGTAGTTTCGGGAGGATAATTTTCATTTTCAGCAGCTTGTCGTAATATTCTTTGAGCAGGAGTTCTTCGGTAAATGCGTGTGTATCCTCGTTTCAACGCACGGTTGCGGAAGTTTTCACCATCCGTCGAAGCCAGTGCACCACTGATAATATCGATGTAGCGGTCATTTAAATCTCTTACTTCAATCCGAGCGCGTATAAGTGAGTCAACAAGAGCTGGTGGTCTATCGGTATCACCTGAGAGTATGTTGTCAAATAGTTTCTTAGGATTACCCCTAAGAATTGTGTCACGATTTCTCATGGCGACGTCTATTGCTGATGCGTATTCAATAAGGTTTGACTCAATTATGGATTCAGCAGCAGGTGGGAGTTCTGAGTCACGGACGATGAGAAATAAATCAACGGATTCACCGCTGAGTCGTCCTTTATTAATATTTTTCTCTCTATATAGTCGTTGAGCAAATCCAGACCATAAATGTTTTTGTTCAATAACTAAAATTGCTTGTACGTTTTCAAGTAGACTTTGGTCCAGTCCTCTTTTTTCTTCAAGCCAGTCACCTAGCGCATTCAAGACTGGTTCAAGGGTGTCCTTAGTTGAAGTTGGGGGATTGGTTTTTAAATCCGAAGCTACTTTATTTAATCGTTCCTGAGTTGCTGCCCAGCCCAGTTCAAAATCATCTTCGTATGACTCAAACATCGCCTCAACCATAACTTCTTGGGTATCGTCAAGATTAAGTCCCTGGGCAAAGACCACTAGGTCTCTTGACATATACTCAGGTCGCATTGCTTCTGCCATGTACTCCATTTGGGCATTTGTTGATCTTGTTGGAATTAGTGGCAAAAGTGCTATTACAGCAAGAAATAAGAGTGATTTTATGGAATTATTGAAACTCATTTTGTTTCCTTCTCAATACTTGTCTATCTAAGAAATTTCTAGTCGAAAACCTATTTTCGGTTGAAAAATAGCCATAGTTCAACGTACTTAAACAATTAATATGACCTCTATTTTGAAAATAAGTGCTATCGGACTGCATGGTTAAGATGGGGTTATCGTACGTTGTTCGATTCTTTTTTCGAATGTGGATTGCACAATTCGGTTGACGTAAATAGAGGGAGTATGGATTTCGTCTGGATCCAATGAGCCAATTGGCACAATTTCTTCAACTTCAGCTACGGTTACTTTTCCTGCCATAGCAACCATCGGATTGAAGTTTCGAGCTGTCTTTTTATAGACCAAATTACCTGCTTCATCCGCTTTCCACGCTTTGACGAGTGACAAGTCAGTGACTATCCCACGTTCTAGGATGCATGTATCACCATCGAAGTCCATCATCTCTTTGCCTTCGGCTACGACTGTTCCAACACCTGTTTTTGTGTAGAAGCCACGAATACCTGCACCACCAGCTCTTAGGCGCTCTGCAAGTGTTCCTTGGGGGCAAAACTCTATCTCAAGTTCATTGGACATAAACTGACGTTCAAACTCTGCGTTTTCGCCCACATAAGAACTCATCATTTTTTTAATTTGCTTTGTTTGCAATAGAAGTCCTAGCCCGAAATCATCTATTCCTGCATTATTTGAAACACATGTCAAGTCAGTTGCACCAGTATCGCGTAGTGCAATTATGAGATTTTCAGGGAGACCACATAAGCCAAAACCGCCAACTGCGACCATCATGCCATCGAAGGTGAGCCCTTCAAGAGCTGTGTTGGGTGACTCATATATCTTGTTCGCCATATTTGGCATCATACGCCAATTATGGACTTAAAAGTGCTATTAACCTTGGCGGATCCAACGAATGAGTTGGACAACACTAGGAGGTTTACCCTGCATAAGAACCCCAATTCGGAAAATGCGAGCGCACATCCACACCATAGCGATTACAGAGCCAAATCCAATGACGATTGAGAGAACTACTTGCCACATTGCTACCGGTTCAGTTGAAGCAGTAACTCTTAAAATCATGATGAATGGAAGTAATGGTGGTGTTAAACTTGTGATGGTAGCAATAAGACCATTTGGATGTTCAGCAAGCACTGGCCAAAGCACCATTGGAATAATCAATACGATCATTACTGGACCCATGAGTGATTGGGCATCTCGCAACTCAGTTACTGCACTTCCAACAGCTGCCATGATGGTAGCCACCATAAAGTAAGCGATGATAAAAAATATTGCAAAGAATATTAGATGCTCGATTGGCACAAGATCCATCATCGCAAATGCAACAAGACCAGCGATAGCAGCCGAACCATACATACAAAGGATTACGGCGCTCACCCCAGCTTGTCCAAGAATTTTTCCAGCAAGAAGTTGCATAGGACTAATTGCACTAAGCAACACTTCCATTACCTTGTTTGCTTTCTCTTCAATAGTAGTTGTTAACAAGTAGTTACCGCTTGTGAAGGTTGCAATCCAAAGCAACATCATGAAAGCCATAGGGATTAGTTGCCTAGCAACTTCGTTATCAGGAACTTCTCCTCCATCATCAGAGATTCGAATCGCTTTTGCTCTCGGTCTTCTCATCAAATCGTGGATATCACTTGGAGTGTGTCCAAGACGGCGAAGGCGTACGTCAACAATTGACCTTGACGCAGTTGATGTCAAGAGGTCGGTGTGGTTCGGTGAAAAACTACTAGGTATGAATACATCTAATTTTTCTTCTGACTGTGTTGATTTAACTAAGGATTCTGGAACGACAATGAATCCTTCTAGGATTCCATCTTGAACTTGTTGCTTTAATGATTCAATGTTGTCTACGTTTTCTTCAATGAGTTCAACGTCAACGGATGCTCCTTCATTTGAATTAATCATTGCAGATGCAATTGGATCGTTCTTTATTATTTCTGGAAGTTGTTCGACTACTTCATTTTGGTTGAAGTCGCCTTGATTAAATCTTCTATCTATTTCAGTAATGACATCTGAGGGTGCAATAATCGCAATTTTTCCACGTAATGGTGTTTCGTTCGAATCCATCATTAGAGGGATGACAATTATGAAAAGAGCCATCATTAGGACTGGCATGATGACAGCCCCAAACAAAAATGCTTTTGTCATTGCAGTGTGGCGGAACTCTCTCCACGCAACGGTCAACGTTTTACGCACGGCTTAATTCCTCACGCGTCTTTGCTGCTGCCTCGATGCCTCTTCGTTGTACAACTTGTTCAATAAAAATTTCATCAAGGGTCGGCTTTACAAGTTGCGCTCCTAATACAGGTGCAAATGAGACAATATTTTGTAGCACTTCTGATGGCGATGCATTGTCCTCGAGTCGAAGATTAATCGTTCCATTTTTGTTGAGAGGGGAGACCTGTGTAATACCGGTTATTCTGGAAAAGTCAGTTGAATTATCAACTGGTTCGACCTGAATCATGCGAGGGTCAAATTGTTCGCGTATGGAGCCAATCGTGCCATCAAGTACTTTGATGCCTTGGTCAATCATTACAATACGATTACAAATTTGTTCTGCTTGTGGAAGAACGTGAGTCGAGAATAGGATGGTTCTTCCTTCTTGATGAAGTTCATCGATTATCTTACCAATTACTTTTGCATTTACTGGGTCGAGACCTGTGAATGGTTCGTCTAGGATAATCAATTCTGGCTCATGTATAATGGAAGCAAGGAATTGCACTTTTTGTTGCATCCCTTTACTGAGTTCTTCGCACTTTTTTTGTTGTACCTCTGGGAGTTCGATTCGCTCAAGCCAATCTGTGATTTTTTGTTTTATAGATCGCCCATGGATTCCTTTAAGGTTTGCGATGTACTCAATAAAACTAACGACTTTCATTTTTCGGTAAATACCACGTTCTTCAGGTAAGTAGCCGATGTTGTCTTTGGCTCGAAGTGCATTTGTTCCAAGAACAGATATAGAACCGGAATCAGCGTGAATGATTGACATTATCATCCGAATAGTTGTGCTTTTCCCTGCTCCATTTGGACCTAAAAACCCACAAAGCGAACCCTCTGGGATGGATAAGTCCAAGTTTTTTACAGCTTGTGTATCGCCAAAGGACTTGCATACAGATGAAATTGTTATTGCTTCGCTCATTGTTCTTTAATTAACAACTTAACTTCAGGGGGTAAATCGAAAAAAGAGTCAAGAATTGGTTCGATAGAAATTTTATTGAGTTTTAGGGTGACAAGAGAACCATCACGATCGTAGACGACAGTGTGAAAAAGTAAGAGGTCCCCAACTCTTTGCCAATCCTTGAAGTAAACGTGGATTGTTGCGTCCCCGTTTGGTGTTTTTTCGATTGTTGTTCTCCCTTTTGGTCTAAAGGTTGATTGGGAGAAAAATGCATGTTGTTCTCTACCATCATCTTCTTGTATTATGAGTTTCCAACATTTCTCATTGCCAAACTCTTCTTCACCATCAAATTCAATATTTTTTAACTTAGCAGGTAACATCGTGAACCATTCAAGCCAGTTTATCTGTCTAACTTTTTGAGAGAGGACGCTTTGGTCAATGATAGACCATTCATATTCTTGAGTTGCTTTGAATATTTGTTCCCAAGCAATTGTTCCGTTGGATCCAAATCTAGATTGCCCTAGACCAATGTATGTCATGATGCCGAGGACTTTGCCACCCTTACTCGTAGAAAGGTCAATTTCTATAACTGGGCGTTCGTCCGCCAGTCGCATTACACCGTGCAGTTGGAAAGAGTCGATTTTTTCCAAAGCTCTGCGACCTCCAATTGATTGAATCGCTTTGGAAAAGATGGACTCGGGGGTGGGCTCGTTCATCACTTGTGGTTGAACCTCAAGTTCTGCGATATGAATGAACAATAGAATTGGTAAGATTAAGAGTCGCACAAATGCTTATCGTAGCCGTTTTGTACCGTAACGAGCGAAAAATCCCTTTATCCGTTAATCCGGATTTACGGTTGTAAGGATTGAATATCTCGTGTAAAGTTCCAAGAGATGAGCCAGCAAATACAAGAAGCAATAAATAGTGGGGTCTTTGTGGTTGATGGCGCGATGGGAACAGCGGTTCAATCGATAAAAACTGATATTAAACGTGATTATTTGGGAAGAGAAAACTGTACCGATGTTTTGTCAAGAAGCAGGCCAGACCTTGTAAGGGAGATTCACAATTCTTTTTTAGAGGTTGGAGTCGATGCTGTGGAAACGAACACGTTCGGAGCCAATCGGCTTGTATTATCCGAATTCGATGAAGAGGCAGCATCGTGGGCGCACGAATTAAATGTTTGTTCGGCACAAATTGCTCGTGACGCGTGTGATAGTGCTTCTGGAACTCGTTTTGTCTTGGGCTCGATTGGACCTGGTACAAAACTAATTTCACTTGGTCAAACTTCGTGGGATGAAATGTTTGAGTCCTACATGGAACAGGCAAGTGGGTTAATCGCTGGTGGGGTTGATGCTTTTCTTATTGAGACATGCCAAGATATTTTGCAGGTTAAAAATGCAATCAATGCTTGCTTAGATTCGCTATCACTCGTTGATAAGACAACTAACGATATTCCAATCATGGTGAGTATTACTATTGAGACATCTGGTTCGATGCTTGTTGGCAGCGATTTACAAACAGTTGTTCATGCTCTTGCACCGTATCCAATTCTTTCGCTTGGATTGAACTGCGCAACGGGTCCAGAACTAATGGAGACACATGTTGATTGGCTTTCAAAACATTGGAGTAGAGCAATTTCAGTTATTCCAAACGCCGGTCTCCCAGAAATGATAAACGGTGTAGCAAGGTTTCCACTTTCACCACACGCTTATGGTGTTTCGATGAGGAGGTTCGTCGAGGACTACGGAGTTAATATTGTTGGCGGTTGCTGCGGGACAACACCACAACACCTTGCTTCGTTTATAAAGCAAAAACCTGAGATAAAAAAACGTAACTATGTTTCTTTATTACCATCTGTTACGAGTTTATATTCAACAGTTGAATTAAAGCAAGACACATCGATTCTGATTGTCGCAGAGAGAACTAATGCCAACGGATCGCGCAAATTTAAACGCTTACTTGAAGAGGAGCATTGGGATGGTCTTGTTGATATGGCACGAGAGGAACTTTCAGGCGGTGCTCATGTTCTTGATATTTGCGTTGATTATGTAGGAAGAGATGGAACCTCTGACATGGAAGAATTAATTGGGCGTCTCGCTAAACAAATAGATGCCCCAATAATGATTGACTCCACTGATGTGAACACAATTAAGTCGGGGTTACAACTCGCTGGCGGCAGATGTATTGTAAATTCAATTAACCTAGAGGATGGTGAACAACGGCTCGACGAAATTTGTCCACTGCTAAGACAATTTGGTGCAACTGCTGTTGGTTTAACTATCGACGAAGATGGTATGGCGAGGACTGCTAAGCATAAGGTTGAGATTGCAAAGCGATTGCATGATTTGTACACAATTAAATGGGGTTTTCAATCGTCTGATTTGATGATTGATGTACTCACATTCACTATTGCAACTGGTATGGAAACCGACCGAAAGTTAGCGGTAGAAACTTTAGATGCCATAGGGCATTTGTCTAATGAATTGCCAGATTGTGGTTTATTACTTGGTATTTCTAACGTTAGTTTCGGTTTAAAACCTCATGCTCGTCGCGTTCTCAACTCGGTGTTTTTACACGAAGCGATTCAAAGAGGGCTTACTGCAGCAATAGTGCATGCTTCAAAGATTCTTCCTAAGCACAGAATTGAAGAAAGTCATTGGCAAGCAGCGATTGACTTAATTTATGACAAGCGTTCGGATTCTTTTGACCCACTAACTCATTTTTTGTCACTATTTGAAGAAGATGTTTTAGAAGAAGAAGATAGTTCAATGGAGATGCCATTAGAAGAACTGCTTCAAAAATATATTTTGGATGGCACAAAGGTGGGTTTAGAATCAATGTTAGATAATGCACTGCTGCTTTGGCCAGCAATCGACATCATCAACAATTATTTACTAGCAGGCATGAAAACGGTCGGTGAATTGTTTGGTTCGGGAAAGATGCAACTCCCTTTTGTACTGCAATCTGCAGAAGTAATGAAGAAAGCGGTGGAATATTTAGAACCGTATATGGAAAAAGGAGAATCCGTAAACAAGGGACGTATTGTTCTAGCAACGGTTGCTGGGGATGTACACGATATTGGCAAAAATTTGGTTGATATCATTTTGTCTAACAATGGCTATTCCGTTTTTAATATTGGGATACGTAAATCGATTGATGAGATTATTGAAGCAACTGAACAACATGATGCAGATGCAGTTGGTATGTCTGGTTTGCTAGTGAAATCAGTTGGTGTTATGGAACAAAATCTTCACGCTCTAAATCGAAAAGAAATTGAAACACCAGTTATGCTTGGTGGTGCAGCACTAACAAGACATTGGACGGAATCACATTTACGTTCTGTGTATAAAGGTCCACTCTATTATGGACGCGACGCATTTGAAGCACTCGCAGTGTGCGACAAACTAATCTCAGATGAACTTTTTGAAATTGATTCACAAATTGAAACTCGTTTAGAAATACGTGCAGAGGTTGAAGCAAAAGTGCAAGCGGGGCGCAGAGAGCGAGTAGACAAATTTAGTGCTGTGGAACCAGACGTGATTGAGAGAGTTTCAATTCCAAGCGTACCGTTTTATGGTTCCAAAGTTGAGACCGAAATCGATTTGGATCTTATTTACCCTTACATAAATACGACAGCGCTGTTTAGAGGTCAGTGGGGATTTAAGAGGGGTGCTTTGAGTCGGAATGCATTTGATGACCTTGTGACAGAAACAGTTGAACCAATCTATGAACGATTAAAAGTATGGTGCAAGGAAGAACATGCACTTCGTCCCAAAGTCGTTTACGGTTGGTGGCCATGCAACAGCGATGGAAATGACGTCGTGATATTTGATGAAGTTGATCATGAAAGAGAAATAGCAAGGTATTCGTTCCCAAGACAAACGAAACGAAATAAGCGTTGCATTAGCGACTTCTTTTTACCTATAAATTACAACGAAAAAGATATCATCGGTTTGTCATGCGTAACGGTTGGGTCAAAAGTAAGTAAGCGTACACGTGATTTGTTCGATGCCGATGAATACTCTGAATATTTATATTTACACGGAATAGGAGTTGAGTGCGCAGAAGCGCTAGCAGAGTATTGGCATAAACAAATGCGAGTAGAACTAGGAATTGAGGGCGATGATAAGCCGACACTGAAAGAATTGTTTGCGCAGGGGTATCGAGGAAGCCGGTACAGTTTTGGCTATCCAGCGTGCCCAGAGATGGACAAACAAGAAATATTATTCAAATTACTTGAGCCAGACCGGATTGGTTGCACGCTCACTGAATCATTTGAAATAGTTCCTGAACAATCCACAAGCGCAGTAATTGTGCATCACCCCCAAGCAAAATATTTCAATGCCAAGTGACAGCCACATCCAGTAAACAACTCCTTGTAAACAATCCCGCGAAAGTTTATTCTGTGGTTATGATGGTTTGCATGAAGCAGTTACTAACAAACTTAAATCCAACACAAAAAGCATTGCTAGCGCTGGTTTTGATTTTGCCAGCACCGCTGATTGGGGTATCGAGTTCATTTTATTTTCCGCCTCTCACAACGCCAACTGGACAGGAAATCGAAGTTGGAAAAATCATTTGGGCAATTGCAAAGATATGGCTGATGGCACTTCCAGTAGCATGGCTCCTTTTTGTAGATAAAGGAAAACTTAGTTGGTCACCAACAAATACAAAGGGAGTGCTTGCAGGAGTCCTCTGGGCAATTCCTGTCTCGGTAGTTATTTTTTTCGCCTAT
>CAZABE010000112.1:0-1884 GCA_964483425.1 uncultured Isosphaeraceae bacterium
CCAACTACGACTCCGATTACAAGAATCCAATGAAATGATTCGATAATCCATGGTAAGTCAGCAAGCATTCCCGTACATGCAAAGAATAATGTTAAGAAAATGTATTTAAATGGAGCCATGTCCCCACGAATCTGTGAAGCAAACGGAGTACCTGCCAAAATTATTCCTGCAACAAAAGCACCAAGTGCTGGAGATACATTTAATTCTTCTGCTAACCACATCGATGCTAAAGCGGTAACGATGCCAAGAATCACCGGAAACTCTGTTGATCGACGGATTAGAGCAGCACCAAAAAATCTAGGTAGGATTAATAAGCCAACTAAGAAAATGATAACTAAAAGTGCAAAAAATTTAACTCCTGCAATTCCAACCTTAGTCACCATTTCCGTCTCTTCGGGGGAATCCTGTAGAAAAGCGATAAGTAACATAAGTGGAACTATTGCAAGATCTTGAACTAGTAAAACACCAAATGAAAGCCGACCGTGTGCAGAATCAAGTTCACTTCTATCTTGCAAGACCCTTGAAACAACCGCAGTTGAACTAAGGGAAGCCATTGCGCCAATTACGATTGATGCTTGCACTGAACACCCAAACAACTTCGCCGCTATATATCCAATCCCACCCGTCATAATTATCTGCAGCACTCCGATTGGCATATTTCTGCTCATCAACTGTTTTAACCGTTTGCCATTAACTTCAAGTCCAATTGTAAAAAGTAGTAGCGCTACCCCAATCTCAGCAATTGAGACGATTGCTTCCTCACTAGAAGAAATCAAATTCAACACAGAGGGTCCAACGATTGTGCCTGCAATGAGGTAACCGACAATCCCGCTTAAACCAAATTTCTCAGCAACAATACCAAGCAGCACGGCAACGCATAACAAGACAGTTATATCGCCAACAATGTGCCAAATTTCCATAGTCCCATCATACCAACCGTGCCAAAAATGTTTCTGGCTTGCTCGTAAATTAAACGACAAGCAAGAAACGACCCGCGGGATTGTTTTCGGATTGTGCGCTGCCTTAGTGTACGATATGCCAAATGGATTTTCTTCTTTTTGCTGGACTTGGACTTGTTGCCGGAATACTTGGTGGCTTATTGGGAATTGGTGGCTCAGTCATTATGATTCCCGTCTTACTGTTTTTTTTCCCAAACATGACAATTCACCTTTCGCAAGCAATAGCGATGACTGTCAATCCTGCTGTTGCTGTCTCATCGGCAGCAAAACACCATAAAAATCAAAATGTCTCATGGAACGTAGTTTGGAAAGTTCTACCATTATCCATCCTTTTCATCATCATTGCTGCTTGGTTTAGTAATTCAACCAAAGGTGCGTGGCTCGAGTTTGCATTTGCAACTTTTCTTGTGTGGGTACTTTGGGATCAAGTTTCGTGCATTATCGGAAAGCCGAAACCAGAAACCGAATCAACAAATTCAACCATGTTTCAATTTGGTGCTACTGGTGGAATTACAGGAACAATGGCTGGTTTACTTGGAATTGGTGGTGGGTTGATACAAGTTCCACTTCTCAATCGGCTCTGCAAACTTCCAATCAAGCGCGCCATTGGCACCTCCTCCGCAATTATGTTTGTAACAGCAATTATTGGCGCAACAGTCAAGGACTTATCCCTTCAAAATGCGGACCACAATGCATTAACAGCAATCAAGAGTGCTGCTCAAATCATTCCCGGAGCATTGATTGGTGGTTGGATTGGTGCAAAACTTACAAATGCACTTCCAAGTAAAGCAATTAGAATTGTGTTTGCTTTATTGGTGTTACTAGCATCGTACAAGTTGTTTGCTGGGTCCATTCCAATACTATTTTGAACGCAGCTTAATTCTCTCTCGACATTGCAACACCAACGCTTCAATTTTTGAACGAA
>CAZABE010000113.1:0-5487 GCA_964483425.1 uncultured Isosphaeraceae bacterium
ACTACGTTGCCCAACAATAATGCCAGCATCGTGTGCTTGTACGCAGCCCGAAACAATTTCACTTGCACTTGCTGAGCCCTGATTAATCAAGATAACTACTGGCCAATCCGCAAGGTATGCACGGTTTGCTCTCGCGCTCATGCGAAATAATTCTTCACCATTTGCTGCTTCACCACTTACAATTGTTCCGGAAGAAACAAAGAGATTGGATATTTGCCTAGCAGTAGGAAGTAGCCCACCAGGATTGTAACGAAGGTCAAGAATCAATCCGTTCGGCGGACTTTCACTTTGCATTACTCTTATTGCATTTATCATATCTGAGTAGGTTTCTTCAGAAAAACCAGTTAACTTTACGTATCCAATTTTGTTTTCTTTGTCAACTAACCAATCCCACTCTGGATTTCCATCTTCATCAAGTCCTTTTTTCCACCAACCCTGCACAGAATGTAACTTTATATGGTCACGAGTAAGAAAGAGATCGATTGGTTCATCTGATTCTTGGCGTAGAATTGTTAGAGTAACACCGGTACCTCTTGGTCCTGTTATCCGATCCACTGCATCATTTAACGACCAGCCAGTTGTGGACTTTCCGTTGACTGCTGAAATAATGTCATCAGGTTGCACCCCACCGTAGTATGCAGGTGACCCTTCGATAGGGTTTACAACCATGACTTCGCCCTTTGTATTTTCACGAATTACGATTCCAACCCCAACAAAACTACCCTCGGTTTGCTGTTGGAACCGACGATACTCGTCTGGCCAAATGATTGCGCTGTATTTATCTAACTTATTCATTGCGCCTTCACCAAATTCTCTAAATATCATTCCCTCAGGTAATTGCATAGATTGTTGGTTTGCTGTGATTAATCGATCTATGATTTGGGTAAGGACGCGTTTGCCAGGTATGTGCAGAAGATACTCATCACATGCATGCAATTCTTCATCAACAAGGGTTACCCATCTTTTCTGTAGTTTCTCTTTCGCAGCGTTTTTAAAAGTTTCTTTGATGACAGGTATTTCACCAAGAGTACGAACTGCTTCAAGACCACCTTTAATAATGGTGCTCCACTCTACTCCATCAATGTGTTCTTGAACTGCAGTTGACAATGAACGGATTAGCATTCTCTTGTCAATATCATCAATCCGTTCTTTCCAATTGTCGTTGGATTGTTCACTGTATGGTTCAGGTGGTTCATCACCTAGGACGATTGCTTTTTCAACTGTTAATTCATGAAGGTGCTCAGGAGCATATTGCCTTAGCAACGATACTTTAAGTGCTATCTCTTCTAGTTCGTCATTCCACTTCTCATAGAGATCACGCCTTGAGGTGCCTTCATAAAAAGTGCGAAGATAATATAAGAGTGTTTGTACAGTTAGGATGTTGTCTAGGGAATCAATCTCTTCTTGTGAACGAGTTAAGACATTTTGCACATCCGAGTTGTACATTATGTCATCAAGTGATTTGCTTAGAGTTTGTGCTTTTACAGCTGATTGCAGTGACTGCAGTGTCTTACCATTTTCAAAATGGGTCTTCATTTCCTCAAGTGCTGCGTCTCTCTCTTCAAGAGCGGTTGTGATTTCTTCTTCCCGATGGAGGCGATATGTTTCAAGTTGCGAATGGAATTTTTCTAGCGCTTCATTATTTCCATTTGGGGCTTTTTCTAGAAGATCAACTACTGCTTCCCATTTCCCATCCGATGCAGTTGCCCATACCTTTGTTGACCATTCAGCGGTCGTTTGTGCATTTGCCAAAGAAAACGATAGAAGAACAGCAATTAATGAAAATATAGATAGTTTGTAGGATTTCATCTTCAAATAAGTCCTTTGTGAGCCAGAGTTTGTGATTTCATTAAAATCGGCTCTTTTTCGCATCTTCTTGAGGATACCTAAGCAAGGACGGCATTTGAATATTACGTTAATTCGTTAGTCGTGTTCGGGGTAATCATCTTGTAAGCGATTCGCTGATTCTGCCCAAATATCGAGTTTTTCTTGCTCTTCGTCAGGAGTTTTTCTTTTATTATCGGATTTGTTTCTACATTTTTTTGCAACAAGGAAGATGATTGAAATGGAGAAAACTCCAACAAGAAGCACCAAAGCAGTTAGAAAGTACAAAAGTGTAATGGAAGGCGACATTAGTTTACCTTTTCAATTTCTTTTAAACATAAATCTTTCTCCTCTTCAACAATTTCACTTTCTTGCATTGCTTTAGGTAATCCAGAAAGTATTTCTAATGCTTGATTTGGCTCATCACAAAGGCGTAGAACTCTTGCTTGCATCAGCCGCAAGTTGGAATCGTTAGGGTTCATCGAACACCCACTTGTGGATAGTGCTTTTGCTTCAATGCAATTCTCAAGTTCTGCTTCTGCTAGAGATGCTGATAGGAGAGTATATGGTTCATCCGGATTGCGATTTAAACTTTCGTATGCCCAATGTTTTGCTTGGTCCCATTCCTTTTCTAGTAAGTGTAGTTGGGTTAAGAAAAATGCTGGTCTGCCATCGTTTTGGTTGTTGTCGTGTGCGAGTTTGTAGTAAGTTGTTGCAGTGGTTAAATCATTGACTGTTTGCGCAAGTTGAGCAGTTGATAAGTACAACATCCCTGGAGAAGAACTATATTTACACGCTTCAATATACGCATGTAATGCCTTTTTTCGTGACTCAAATGCATTTGTTATTTCACCTAACTCTTCATATTGAAATGATTGAGCTAAAAGAACGATTCCATACGTCTCTTGGGTTTGTGGTGAAATGGGATCCTTCCTCACCAAAGTTGAAACGATAGCCATTGCTTCATCTATTCTATTGGCATCAATGTGTTCCATTGCGCTATTTATTGCTGCTCTGCGTTGTTCAACTGAGATTTGAATTTCTTGTGAAGTTTCTTCTCTTGCACAGCCAGTAGCGATTACAGCAGCCAAGAGGAAGGGTATCATGCAAGATATGACAGACACGGCTTTAGATAAAAATACCATTCCTAAATCATACGCTCCATCTGACGTTGAGGGAGATATTCTTTCAAAATGGGAAACCGAGAATATTGGGCATTGTGAAGTAGATTCTGAAGGGAGTACATTTACTGTGCTTATCCCGCCGCCAAATGTAACCGCTCCCCTGCACTTAGGACATGCTCTCAATAATACCTTGCAAGATATTCTAGTTAGGTGGCATCGGATGAAGGGTGATGCAACTCTTTGGATGCCTGGGACAGATCATGCAGGAATCGCAACACAGACAGTTGTTGAGAAGAGATTGCTCCAGCAAGAAGGGAAAAAAAGAACTGATTTTACAAGGGAAGAATTTGTAAATCGAGTGCAAGAATGGAAAGATGAATACGAATTAACTATTCTCCAGCAACTTCGTTCGTTGGGCGCGTCTTGTGATTGGGATAGAACTCGTTTTACGATGGACGACGTGTGTGCTTCTGCTGTTCGGGAGGCATTTTTTCAACTATATAAGGAAGGTCTAATTTATCGTGGCAAGCGGTTAGTGAATTGGGATCCAATCACACTCACAGCACTTGCCGATGATGAAGTCGAAATGAAAGAGGTCGATGGGCAGATGTACTATCTTCAGTACCCACTTGAGGATGGGACTGGGACAATTACAGTGGCAACTACTAGACCAGAAACAATGCTCGGTGATACTGCTGTTGCTATTAACCCTGATGACCCACGAGCAACTTCTCTACGTGGCAAATCAGTTTGCTTACCGATTGTTGGTCGGCTTATCCCAATCGTTGAAGATGAGTACGTTGTTATGCCGGACTCTGAGGATCCAAAGGCGGAATATGCAACTGGGTTTTTGAAAGTTACTCCTGCGCATGATCCAAACGATTGGGAAATTGGAGTTCGTCATGAACTAGATGTAATAAATGTGATGGCACCGGACGCTACTATTTCTGATGCCTATGGTTGGGATGACGTTGGAGAGACCGCTCTCCAATTTGTTGGTCTTTCCCGCGAAAAAGCCAGAGAAGGGATTGTTAGTTGGTTTAGGGAAAACGATTTACTTGAAGGTATAAAAAAATACTCTCATAGTGTGGGACACAGTTATCGAAGCCATGTACCAATTGAACCCTATTTGAGCGATCAGTGGTATGTCAAGGTAACAGATGACCGACTTAGCAATGAGGCATTGCGGGCACTCGCTCCAAATCAATACGATGGGAAACCACCAGAAAGAAACTCTGGCGATAAAGATGGTGACGGTGGCTTGACTTTTCATCCTTCAAGATATGCACATTCCTATCAATCATGGCATGAAAACCTTCGTGACTGGTGCATTTCTAGGCAACTTTGGTGGGGTCATCAAATACCTGTTTGGTCAAAATCCTTCACTCAAGATGAAACAATAACATGGCCACATGAAGGAGAAAGTGCAGTCGTTGCAACCCAAGAGTTTGATGCTGGCGAGGGTATTACGCGGGTTTATTTATGTATTTCTGGTGGTAACGAGTTGATTGAACTTGCTATCGAATCTGCTGGGTTTGTTCGTGATGAAGATGTACTTGATACATGGTTTAGTTCTGCTCTTTGGCCAATTTCTACAATGGGATGGCCCAGCCCAAAAGCATTTCCAGAGACAGAAGGTCTGCTCGAAAAGTTTAACCCTTCTAGTGTACTTTGCACAGGTAGGGACATCATTACGCTTTGGGTAAGCAGAATGGTAATGTTCAATAGATACTTCCGAGACGGGACTTTGCCTTTTACTGAAGTTTACATCAATCCGATGATACAGGATGGTTTTGGTCAACGAATGAGTAAATCACTTGGGAATGGGGTTGACCCGAGAGACATAATTGGTACTCACGGTGCAGATGCGATGCGTTACACCATGGCTCAACTTGCAACAGGAACGCAAGATGTTCGTCTAGCAGTTGACTTAATTTGTCCATATTCTGGAATTTCCTTCACACCTGACTTTGTTGAATCAAACACAGGTCATCAAGTTATGGCACCACTACAGACCTCCCCGAAAGATTCATCTAATAAATTGTCTACTCTATACGGGTTACTTATTGGCGAAGTTGAAAATTCGAAGGAGACACCTTTAGCTGTTAACTCATCTTCAAGATTTGATATTGGACGCAATTTTGCAAATAAGTTTTGGAATGGATGCAGATTTGCACTTATGAATATAACAGAACCGAGCAAGTCAGTTTCACTTTGTGATATCGCTCCCGTTGATCAGTGGATGTTATCTAAAGTTGCTTTTGCTACGACTAAAGTGGATGCATCTCTTAAGTCCTATCAATTCAACTCAGTAGTTGAGTCAATTTATGATGTGCTTTGGCGCGATTTGTGTGATTGGTATTTGGAAGCGATTAAGCCAACAATCAAGGAAAACCTAACACAACAAAGAGTGCTTCTAACCGTTGTTGATGTTATTTGCCGACTATTACATCCGATTTGCCCTTTCGTAACTGAAGCTATTTGGCCCCACATTCACTCGTTTCCAGAGGGTAAGGTTCAAAACATAAATCTTGCAACT
>CAZABE010000114.1:0-7142 GCA_964483425.1 uncultured Isosphaeraceae bacterium
TTACTACATGGGTGGGGAAATTGTCAAAATGGTTGAACGCTACGGTGGCAAAGTTGCAGATAGTTACGCACTTGCCTTGCAGGCATCAAGAAATCCTGAAAAGAAAGTAATTGTCGAATCAGCAGTTCATTTTATGGCTGAGACAATTGCAACACTTGCAAATGCGGACCAACAAGTTTGGATTACCAATCCCAAAGCAGGCTGCACGATGGAGATGATGGCTAAGGATTGGATGGTTAAGCCAATCGAAGAACAGTTATTAGCAAAGTATGGTGAAGATCTGATAGTAATTGCATATATGAATACATCAGGTCGACTCAAGGCACTCGCTGGTAGAACTGGTGGAGCTGTTTGTACGAGTTCTAATGCTCATCTTGTAGTTGACTGGGCTCGTAAAGAGGGTAAGAAAATCCTATTCGTTCCTGACGAACATCTTGGAAGAAACACCGCTGTAAAACTTGGAATGGATCTGACAAAACTTGTAACCTTCCCAAACCCCCTCTATGAAGGCATCGATTGGAAAATAGAAGAACTTACAGGAATTGACGAAGCGCAGATGTTCCTGTGGGGTGGCTTTTGTGGAGTTCATACCGTCTTTACAAAAGAACAAGTTGAATGGTGGAAAAATAGAGGATGGCGTGTTTTGATTCATCCGGAATCACAAATGGAAGCAGTTCTAGGGGCTGACGGATCGGGAAGCACGTCTTATCTTTGGAACGAAGTGATGAACTCACCTCCCAGAAGTAAGTTTGCAGTTGGTACTGAAGGACACTTTGTACGGAACTTAAAAGAGCAGGCAGCAACAAAAGATATCGAAGTTAAGCATCTAGCAGAAGCAACTTTGGATCACGATGATGAAGATTTAACCATTGGTGGCTGCGGATGTGCAACAATGAGCCGCAACGACCCACCTCATTTAGCGGGTATGCTCGACTTGCTTCGAAAAGGCGAACCCCCCGACTTAAATAGAGTTTTTGCAGGGGACACAGTGGATGAAACGACAGCAAAGCGTGAACGCCTTGTTGGAGAAGATCGAGCGATTATGGTTAGCGATGCTAAGTTGGCATTAGAACGAATGATAAAGATTACAGAGTGTGCTCCATGACCCTGCATTGCGACCGTCATTTAGTGGAAGTCGATTTGCGATCTGTGCCTGCTTATCGTTTTGATGTTGTTGTAGTTGGGACTGGAGTAGCAGGTGCTGCTGCTGCGTTAGCATCAGCAAACGAAGGCAAGTCAGTTGCTGTTGTTACCAAGTCAGATATCAGTACAAGCAATACCAATATGGCACAAGGTGGTATGGCCGCGGTGATGACCAACGGTGATTCATTTGAATCACACATTGAAGATACGATACATGTTGGCAAAGGGCTTTGTTGTCCTGATGTTGTTCGCAGGGTCGTTGAGGGCGGTCCTTCGGCAGTAGAAGAACTCCTAACACTTGGGGCAGAATTTGACCGAACACCCTCTGGCTCTTTAGATTGTTCTCGCGAAGGTGGGCATAACCACCCCAGAGTTGTGCATGCACATGGTGATGCTACAGGTAGAGAAATGCAACGTGTCTTGACAAATGCCCTGACTGGACATGACTTAATTACAACTTTCCCGCATACCTTCGCTCTAGATATCGTGACTGCCGACCAAGAAGCGTACGGTGTAGTCGCTCAAGCCAATTCTGGAAATTTTGTCTTATTCTCTTCACCAAATATTATTCTTGCAACTGGTGGAGGTGGTCAACTTTATAGAGAGACCACAAATCCAACGATTGCAACAGCGGATGGGGTCGCAATGGCATTTCGTGCTGGAGCGACTATTAGAGATCCAGAGTTTTTTCAATTTCATCCTACCTGTTTGTATATTGCTGGTGCTGCACGCGTTTTAATTAGTGAAATCGTGCGAGGTCATGGAGGTATTCTTCGAGATAAAAATGGTGAAAGGTTTATGCCAAGAGCGCATCCTGATGCAGAACTTGCACCTCGAGATGTTGTAAGCAGAGCTGTTTTTAGACAGATGATTGCAACTCAAGACACAAACGTCTATCTCGATCTTTCAGACGTTGATAGTGATCCACACGTTTTGTTTCCCGGCATAAGTAAGATGTGCGGTTTTTTCGCGATTGATATCGCAAAAGACCCCGTTCCAGTTAGACCCGGTGCCCACTATATGATTGGCGGTATTCACGTTGACAATGAAGCTCGAACTTCTATTCCTGGTGTCTATGCAGTTGGTGAATGCGCAAGCAGTGGTTTACATGGAGCAAATCGAATGGGGTCGAATTCACTTCTTGAAGGGATGGTTCTAGGGAGAGCTGCTGGTTTGTCTGTTGTAAAGGGTGATGGTGGAAGAGAGCGACATCGACCTGCTCGCATCTTGAGACGAGAACTCGATGCAGCTCCAAGTGGTATTGAACTAGGTATTTCTGACTTACTCTATTCAATGAAATCGATGATGTGGAGGCAAGTGGGACTAGAGCGTAATGCTCAAGCGCTAGAAGACGCAAGATCTCATTTATCCTTTTGGTTTGATGCTGTTATGCGACTAGCCCCAGCCGAGCCACGGGCATGGGAGTTGGTCAATATGCTTACGATTGCAAATCTTGCAACAATGGGTGCCCAAATCCGTAAAGAATCAAGGGGTGTACATTTTAGAACCGATTTTCCCGATTTCTCATCACCTTTGCACACAATGATTACACCAAAAGCAACAACTGACCACTGTGTTGAGGGCTGGGTGCATCAAATGGAAACAGGGAAATCACTAGCTCACGGTTGAGAAGAGAGCTTGAATGCCTTTGCCAACTATTAAGCCAATAAAAAGTCCGCTAGTGGCTATTAGTACTTTCATTAGTACGTCTTCTTTTTTAAAGAGCCAACGATAGCGCCTTTTATAGCGATTTTTGATTTTTTTCCAGTTCATCTTCAATTCCGAATCGACCAAATAAAGCCTCAACTTCAGTTACATACGCAATTTATGTCATTATTGTTCTAGTTAATTAATTCTTAAGAGTCGCTTTTTGCACCAAAATTGTTCATTTGGAATAAATTCGCTTCGTTAATAGCTTCGGTGTTAAGATTTGTTCATGTTACGAGTCAATGCAAGGGTATCGATTCCGAATAAGGAGTTAACGTTCACGTATGGGACAAGTACAGGTCCGGGAGGGCAGCATGTAAATCGTGTCTCGACAAAGGCTACACTCTTATTTGACGTTGATGCATCACAAACACTATCAAAGATGCAGAAACAACGTATTCACAATAGACATGCAACTAGGATAAATAAGTTGGGTGTTTTACGTGTTTCCTCGTCTAAATACAGGTCACAACGGGCAAATAAAGAAGCAGCAAAATCGAGGTTTCTTGAACTTCTGCAAGAAGCCCTAAAACCAACCCGCACCCGTAGAAAAACAAAAGTCCCCCGCTCATCAAAACTCAAACGGCTTGATTCAAAGAAAAAACGTGGTGAAATCAAGCGTTTGAGAGGTAAAGTGCAACCAGATATCTGATTGAATCGTATTCTTTTTTAGTTTGATTTACGTGAAAAATTCGTATACTTAAAATAGGAAAATCTATGATTACTGTTGCAACTATCTGCGTTTTAGCTTCTATGGCTACCCCGCCTTCGTACCCTGAAGGTGCGAACATCCCACGTAATCTTACGAAGGAGGAAGCAAGGTACATTAAACGAAACCCAATTACCCCACCAAGAGGTGTTACCGCCCCGCCAAGTGGTCCAATCCATTGCGTTGCTGAATATGAGCCAATGGACGGGATTTTACTTTCTTGGGAAGGTTTCTCATCCATCGTTGCTGAAATGGCCGCAAAAATTACAACTGTTGGGGAAGCGGATGCTGTCATTGTCATTGACCAGTCAAACGAACAAACGCAAGCACTTTCTCAAATTGCATCGTATGGCGGCGATACCGACCGAGTAAAGTTCTATTATCGCACTGTCGACACCATTTGGATTCGTGATTATGGTCCGAGGTACATTTACGAAGGTGAATGCAGAGCAATTGTAGATCACACTTACAATAGACCTCGTCCAAATGACAATGCACTTAACGGACACTATGCAGAAGAAGTAGGACATGCGATATATGAACTTCCCCTTGTACATGGTGGTGGTAATTTTCACCTTAATGGAATCGATGCAAAGGGATGGGCGACCGAACTGATTTTAAATGAGAATGGCGGTATGTCTGCTGCGGAAATTCGTGGGTATTGGCAGGACTACCAAAACTTACAGGTTACGATTACAGACGCATTCCCAACTTCGGTTGATTACACCCAGCACATAGATATGTGGATGTGCTGGGCATCAGATAGTACATGTATCATTAGTGACTGGCCGCATGACAGCGGTTCAACGCAAGATCAAATTTGTGATTCGGTTGCGTTTGAATTGCAAATGCAGGGTTACTCTGTCGTACGGATTCCAGCAAGAAGCGTTAGTTGGACACACTATACTTATGCTAATTCTGTCATTTGTAATGACCTTGTCTTAGTACCTAGTTTTACTAATTCTCAAGTTTCACAGTACAACGATGATGCAATTGCTGCTTGGCAGCAAGCGTGCCCAGAAAAAACAATTCTCTCTGTTCCTTGTGAATCAATTGTCTCATCAGCAGGCGTTATGCACTGTATTTGTATGCACATTCCAAGCCATCTAGGTGGAACTCATCCAACTGTTTACCTGCAATCCCCAAATGGTGGCGTTGTCTATGAACCAAACCAGAGTGTTCCAATTACTTGGATAACTGACGATGACAATTCGGTTAGTTATATGGATATCGATTTCTCTCCAGATGGTGGAATCACTTGGCAATCGATAGTGTCAGGTACTTCGGATGATGGTTACCATAATTGGCAAGTACCAGATGTCAATACTTCCTCTGGGTTAATCCGAGTAGTTGCCTATGACAACGATGGTAATACTGGCGAGGATCAAGGTAATGGTTTCTTCTCAATAAATGGAACTGCTGTAACAGGTGATGTCAACGGTGACGGGATAGTAAATGTTACTGATTTGCTTATGGTGATTGACTCGTGGGGAGTTTGCGAACTTAGTTGCCCAGCCGATTTAAATGGTGATGGAGTGGTCGATGTTGTTGACTTGCTAGCAGTCCTAGGGGCTTGGTAGTTTAGGCAATATATTGCAGAAATTAAGTTGAAAAACGAATAATCAATCGCAACCATTGACGAAAAAAGCCCGAATATCTCTTTGAAATACGGGTTTCCCGTGTTATCTTTAACCGATTACAGTACCCCCCTTTGAAACCAGTAGGAGAGCTCTCAATGCGAGGAAGAACGTTAATTATTACTGCTGCAGTTGCAGCATGTACAACTGTTGGCATTATTGCCGTGAACGGACATGCTAACCGAAAAGAATCCTCCAACAGAGGTATCATTGGGCCAGACGTCGTCGCTTGGACGATTGGTGGACAAAATAGTGCGGACATAGATTACTATGGCTCGTTTGAAGGTATAGGCGGTTACGCCATTGCGACACAGTCATGCAACTGGGGCGACGCTGTCCTCGATTGGTACGGCGGTACAAACCAATCCCCAATTATTATGCAAAATATGTTCCGGCTCAAAGATGGTCGTTTTGAACAAATTGGTTTGCAAGCATTTATGAAGCACTCGTTTTGCGCGTTGAGTGAGCCGGGTTGCGGAGATTGTCAAGCAACGAACTGCGACACGCTCGGTATCGGCTGTGCGGATACGTATTGGGCTGGTCTTAATTCAAATGGTGAATGTCCTCGGTCAGATGTAAACGGCTTTACTGGTGAATACCCCTACCCATTTACGCACAATTCATCAGGCAACAGCTCAATTCGCGGCAACCTTCAAGTTTTAAATGCAGATGTTGATCCTTCTCAAAATGCTGGTGCTCGTTATTTTATTGAAGCACAGTACGTTGCGCAAGATGACCAACAATATGGCAACGGAGACAATAACGCTTCATGGCGTGAAATTGGTTTTAATTCAATTTCTGATCCCTATGTTTTGGATAACGATGGTGCAACTGAAACACACGCTGGAGAGCCAGCGATTCGTGCATGGTCTGCTATTGATTCTAGTGTTCGATTGGTTCAAGTCGCAGTTCCTGACGATGGAAAGATAATTATTGGCTCAAAAGTTACAGATAATGGTGATGGTACACATACGTATGAATACGCCATTCACAATCTGAATAGCCACCGAAGCATTCAGTCGGTAACTATTCCAACTGGTGATGCGGTTATTTCCGCGGTTGGCTTTAAGGATATTGATTACAACAGTGGTGAAATTTACGACAACACCGACTGGACAAGTAATGTTGCTACTGGTTCTGTCTCATGGAACGGCCCAACATTTGAAGAAAATCCAAACGGTAACGCACTTCGCTGGGGAACGATGTACAACTACAGTTTCGTTGCAACTGCTGCACCTGAAATTGGATCACTATCAATGGGTATCTTCCGACCAGGAAACGGTTCTTCCCTCACAGCTTCAGTAATGATTCCTGCTGGTTCTACTATAGACCCATGCGATCTTCCACTTGGCGATTGCCCAGGAGATGTGGATGGCAGTGGCCTTGTTGCAGTTGGCGACATCCTTGCGACTGTCGGTAACTGGGGCGACTGTGGCGATGGAACCTATCGTCCGCTTGGTGATGTTGATGGCGACTGCTGCGTAACAGTTGGTGACCTTCTAGCAATTATTGGTGCTTGGGGCAACGACTGTACTCCAGTTGGTGCTTGCTGCCTTCCAGTAGGTGGCTGCGAAATTCAAGTGACGGAAGCAAATTGCGTCGCTGCTGGTGGTGACTACTCTGGCGATGATTCAGACTGTGCATCCGCAAATTGCCCAGAGCCAGGAGCATGCTGCTTCGATGATGGCAGTTGTGCATTTACTATGGCTTCTGATTGCTCCGCACTCGGTGGTGGATTCCAAGGTGATGGAACAAACTGTAAAACAACTGACTGTCCTGTAGCAGGTGCTGGTGATGAATGTAGTTCACCTCTAATAGCAGTCGATGGTGCTAATCCTTTTGAAACAAACACAGCAACTCCTAGTTCACCTGAACCAGATGAATCACAGTGCTCGGGCACCTACCTTGAATGGGGCAATAGTCAAGATATTTGGTTCTTATATGTT
>CAZABE010000115.1:0-8599 GCA_964483425.1 uncultured Isosphaeraceae bacterium
TAATTGCACTTCGTTTGACTGTTCCCATTTATCTCCGAGTGTCTGCTGTAACAATTCAAGTCCAGAATCAAGAGCATCCATTGCACGAGAAACGCTATCTTCTTCGATCGCCCATTCCGCTGCTGCCCTTGCGCTAAGGGCTATCACGGAGCCGCGAAATTGTTCTAGGGCTAATCGGTCCTGTTCTTCAACTGCGTGATGATGGCACAAATCAAATAACGATAAATTGTCGTTGCAATCACAAATAGTTTCTTCCCAGCGCCCAATTGCAAAGAGGGCAGCAGAACGGTGCGACCTCTGTACACCTTCTTCCCGAAGTTGGCGGCATGTCTCTGGTTCAAGTCCACCATAAGTTCCCCGCTCCTCGTATAGGGCTAACAATGATGGAAAACCATCTTGCATCACTCCATCAGGTCGACCTCTCATTTCCATCTGAATAACACCCAATTCAATTCTAAGCTGAATTATTTCACGCCCGTCACTTGCTTCTATGGTTCTAACATTCAGTTTTCCCTGCTCGTAGGACCATGAATTTAGGATGTTTGAAATATCATCGTTCTGCATTACCCTCACATCTTACCTAGTGTGTCGGTACTAGTTAGGTACTTAGTACAGGTTATGCGGGTTCAACAAACACTGATTTCTACAATGGGGTTGATTAGAACAAAAAAAACGACGAATTACTGATTGGGCTAGAAGTTTCAATCAGGAGATAAGCGTGAATTTAGATTTATATTTACAACAAATCAACGAGGTACCACTTTTAACTCCAGATGAGGAAAAGGTGCTTGGCTGGAGAATTATCAATGATAGTTGCGCAGTGTCGAAAGAACACATGATCCGTGCTAACCTCCGGCTAGTTGTTTCGATAGGCAAGCGATATCTTGGTAGAGGTCTTACACTTGGTGACTTAATTGAGGAAGGAAATGTAGGTCTCATAAGAGCGGTTGAAGGATTTGACCCAGCCCATGGGGCACGCTTCTCAACCTATGCTTCGTGGTGGATTAAGCAATCAATTAAACGAATGCTTACAAATGCCACGCAACCGGTTCACATCCCTGCTTATATGGTTGACCTGATTAATCGTTATCGGGATACAACTAATAAACTTAAAGATAGATTAGAACACACGCCGTCCAACCAAGAGATTGCTGATGAAATGGAAATTCCGTTGAAAAAACTGAACGCTGTTCGAAGGGCGATGCGAACTTGTTCGGGGCGAGTACCAAGAACCACGAGCGGAGAACCATTATCGTTGTCGGAGATCTTTGAAGATGCAAGAAGTAAGCGCCCTGACGAGCAAGTAGAGCAGCGCGAAACAATCAAAGATATTCTTGGTTTTCTTGGACAATTAGATCATCGAGATGCACGTGTTCTACGATTGCGGTTTGGTTTAGAGGGACAAGACCCACTAACCCTTAAAGAAATAGGGGTAGTCATAGGGTTAACTAGAGAAAGAGTTAGACAAATTGAAATTGATTCGCTTCGCAGATTGCGAGAACGCATGCAACATGAAACCCAAGCTGACAAGCGCAGGGCTTCATGACGGTTCATCAAGAGTAATGTTTATATAGTCAGCCCTCGCAACAGCGTTATACGTTGCAATGGTGTGATCCCACCTTGTTTCGTTTGTTGGCTTGATGACAATTGGGTGTGTGTTAAAAAACAAACCAGTATTTCCAAACTTCTTTGCTTTGTTTGAATTGAGAAAATTCACAAGTTCTTCAACCGAAGCTATTGGCTCCCAAGGTCCATCTAGTCGGATACGAACATCTTGAACAGACTTTCCTGCTGATTCAACACGAATAACAAGTGGTTTTGTATCAAGTGATATTGTCTGTCCATGTTCTCGTGCTGGTAAATCCATAGGGAATGATTCTTCCGCTGTTTTAAACTCCGTTGCAACCATAAAATAAATTAGCAACAAGAATACGACGTCAATCATCGCTGTTAGGTTTAACCCGAGTGATCCCGCTTTTCTGCGTTTAATAATCATCTATGTTCACCATCAATAATCAGTTGTAGTCGTGGTGTTGATCCAACATTTCGAATCGCTTCCATAACCTGATAAACGTAGGTGTATTTCGTGGACCTATCCGCACGAAGATGAACTTCATCTGCGCCGGCTTGTAACCTTGAATCAACAATTGAAGTCAGTTCACCCATCGAATCCCAAGCAATGGTATGTCCGCCAACAACGATGCCTGCCACTTCTCCGTTTTCAAGTGGAACAATGTTTACAACGACCCTACTTTGTTTATCTGGCATACCAGAGACAGCGTGGTCAGGTGATGGCAAATTCATTGAGACAGCATCTCTGTCAACAATTTGAGAGACAACAACAAAAAATACAATTAACAAAAACGTGACATCAATCATTGGTGTCATGTTTGCATTTATAGTTGAAGATGATTTCCCGCGGCGCGCCATCAGACCGCCTTTAACTCTTTCGGTTGAGATTGTGTGACAACTGGTTTGTGTTCTCTAATCTGATTTCCAGTTTTTCGTGGTCTAAAACTGTTTAAGATTTCTTCGGCTTCAATTGTTGCCTCGACTGTCAATTCATCAATTTTGTTTCGGATAACTGCGTAACCAGAGAGAGCAGGTATCGCAACAACTAACCCCCAAAACGTAGTTGTCAATGCCGTGCCAATCCCACCCGCTAATGCAACTGGGTCTGCACTTCCACCAGCTGCAACAATTGCGCCAAAAGCAAGAATCATTCCGTACACAGTTCCAAACAATCCAATCATTGGACTCACTTGTCCGATCACGTTTAACAACTCTATTCTGCGAAGACGCTTCGTTGCAAGTTCATCCGCAGTTTGTTCAAGAGCACGCATCATTGCTGGAAAACCGAATTTTGCTTCGCGAAATGCCGCTGTTAAAATCTTTGCGAGGTAACTGTCATCTTTTGTAGCAGCATCAATGGCATGTTGAAACTTTTTCTTTTTAATATTTGCTTTAATCCTCGACGCAAGCAAGTCAGGCAACACGCTTATCCTTCGATTAGCCAAAGAAAGGTGCACAATTAGCCCAATTCCACTCATTGACATAAGAAGGAGAAGCCAAGTAACAGCGCTCCCTAGAACCTCAAGAGAGCCATCGTTCCTCCGCGACACAAAAAACGCTTCAGCGAAACTACTTTCAACATTTTCTGCGAATGCTGAAGTTGCCATCGCGGCAACAATGAAAACTCCAACATGTAATACTCTTAGTTTGGCATCCATGCCATTTCTCCTTACTTCACTACTGTACCACGCTCAATAAATGTATATCCATCTTCTCCGCCATGAATTTCCGCAATCTTTTTCATGGTGCCACGAACATCTTGTGAGAGATATTGAACACAATTAATTTGTACTCGCCTCATACCATTTCTACTATCTTTTGGGTTCAAAGCGTCAATTTCTAAAAGCAGTTCCTTGGGAGGAACTTCGTATTGACCCGCGCCAGTAATGTTTTCGCTCAACAAATAAATGACTTCTGGCTTCAATCGCATCGCATCTTTCATCGCAACGATTGGATTGCTTCCGCCTGTTGGAATAACTTTCCCACTTTTATGAATCCACCTAATCGCCTTTGCAACATTGTTTGCGTTTGCAAAAACAAGATCACCCTTTGGTGGAACCTGAATGGCCTTTCTCTTCTGGAAAAAAATTATCGCAAACTCTTGTTTTGGATGTAATGCTCTTAATGATCGTTCAAGTTCTTTAAGCACCGAGGAGAGATGCAACATCATTGAACCAGAAGCATCAACAACGTAGACAATGCGCTTCGCCGCGACTGCATCAAGACCCATAAATTGCACTTCTGTTTCTGGTTCTCGTAGTACTTCTTTTGGCACTTCCCCCGTTGTTTCAATCTGGTGCAAGACAGCCAATCCGTCATCAAGTGGTTTTTTTATTTCCACTTTAACTTTGCGCTTTGGAATGACCACTTCTTTTTTTTCTTTTTTAACTTCCGGTTCCTGTGGCAACTGTAATGGCTGCAGGGCTTCTTCAACAATTGGCTGCTCATGCCAAGACGCTGTCACAACTTGTGGAGGTGTATCGTCCTCGCGGATAACCGACCAAGTTATAAAAAACGCAAGAAGCCCGACTCCAATATGCACACCAATCGAGAGTGTCCATGCAATAGGAGCACTCACGTCTTGATTTTTATTCGGTTTGTCTGAAGTAGTGCACATTATAAAAGCGCACAATACACTAGATTATTCTGGACTAGTTTATTCGCTGCGGTTTTTCGTTTCTTTGCTTTTTCGCTCTGGTGCGGATTTTTTATATCTTGCGTCAAGAGAAAGTCCACCTCCACCACCTAAAAGCAATCCAAGAGATAGTATAAATAGCCCAAGTCCAGCAAACAATTGCATAAAGCGGTGAGGATCATGTGGCCAGTCAAATGGATTCATTGTGAACATGCTTTGCAAACCATGCATCCCACCAGAAACAAGAAGTACAGCACCACCAGTTGCAAAACATACTGCAAGTGCTGCAAACCGTGTAAAGAGGCCTGCAAGTAATAGCACGCCGGCTGCAAGTTGAGAGATCCCTGCTAACCACGCAATTAACGTTCCCCACCCACCGAGTTCTGGCCACTTCTCATGAAGGAGCCAGACGATTCGGTTAACACCACGGGTTTTATCTCGTACTTCTATCTTGGACTGTGCTGGTTCTTCCGATTGCGCTGCTTCTGCTTCGGTATCGTTATCTGTTGCAACTTGTGGAACTTCCGCAGCAACCTGAGTAACAGGAGCAACTGGAGTAACTGGAGTAAACACCTCAATATCCATTTCGCGAAGACCTTCAGCGATTGACTTTCGAACTTCAACATGACCAAAACAGTTAACCCAACCAGAGGTCAACATCGCAGCGGCGATTACGATTCGTGCCAAAAGTGGCATTACAGAAGTTGTGGTAAAGTTCATCATAAAATGGTCATTAGGAAAGTAGGTTTCACCGTATCATATCCGCTCTGCACCACCCAGCGGGCGTGGCGAAATTGGCAGACGCGCCAGATTTAGGTTCTGGTGGGGTAACACCCGTGGAGGTTCGAGTCCTCTCGCCCGCATTATTGACAATGACACAATGGTCTCCAACATCATGGCAAAGTAAAAACACGGCTCAACAGCCAAATTATGGCGATGTTGAGGCGTTGTCGAATGCTGTTGAGAAACTTTCTACGCTGCCACCTCTTGTTTCCTCTTGGGAAATCGAAACCCTCAAATCACAACTTGCGGATGCGGCAAATGGAAAAAGGTTCTTGTTACAGGCGGGCGATTGTGCTGAGCGATTTGCTGATTGCACTCCAAAAAGGATTACTGGGCAACTTAAGGTGCTTCTTCAGATGTCACTTGTTTTGGTTCATTCGACAAAGCGCCGTGTCATTAGAGTGGGTCGCCTTGCTGGGCAATACGCAAAACCACGTTCTAGCGATACAGAAACTATTAACGGGGAAACGCTTCCGAGTTACCGTGGCGATTTAGTAAACGATATTGAATTTTCTGAAATTGCTCGAACACCAAATCCAAATCGACTACTTCGTGGCTTTGAACGAAGTGCGATGACGATTAATTTTGTAAGGGCGCTCATCGATGGGGGTTTTGCCGACTTACACCATCCTGAATATTGGGATTTGGGGTTTGTTAAACATTCTCCAAAGGCAACTGAATACCAAGAAATAGTTGCATCAATTGCAGAGAGTTTACGTTTCATGGAGACGCTCGCTGGCGAATCGGTTGGTTCGATTAACAGAGTGGAATTTTTTACAAGTCATGAGGGTTTACATTTACATTACGAACAAGCCCAAACTCGGAAAGTTCCAAGACGAGAGGGTTGGTATGACTTGTCTTGCCACCTACCTTGGATTGGTGCAAGAACAACAGACCTTGATGGTGGGCACATAGAATTTTTCCGAGGGATTGCAAATCCAATTGGTATCAAACTTGGAACACACGATGTTGATATCGAAAAACTTTTAGATGCACTGCATCCAAACAACGAGACGGGTCGGTTAACAATAATTCACCGATACGGAGCAGAGAAAGTTTCTGATGAACTTCCAAAACTCATCGAATCCGTCAAAGCAACCGGTAAGCAGGTGTTGTTTATAAGTGATCCAATGCACGGTAATACAAAGAAAACCCAAAGCGGAGTCAAAACGCGTAATTTCGATTCTATTCTTTCTGAATTAGAACAATCCATCGACATTCATAAGGACATGGACTCGTCGCTTGGTGGTGTACACGTTGAGGTCTGTGGACAAAACGTTACAGAGTGTACTGGTGGTGCGCGTGGTCTTGATGAGGCGGGGCTTGGCGATTCTTACGAGACGCTCGTCGATCCTCGTTTGAACTACGAACAGTCAATCGAGCTTGCGATGCTCGTCGGCCAAAAACTCGGCTAAAAAACAACCCCGAAAAACAACCCCGCGGGTCGTTTCCGCTTCGCAGTGTGACAGTCACTCTAATTGGCTCAATTGGAGTCTGACCCCAAAACAATGCGGTACAATCCCCGCCTATGTCATCGAGTGATGCACAAATAGTCATCTCTGGAATGGGTGTCATCACCTGTTTTGGGGTAGGCATCGAGCCGCTTTGGGAAGCGATGCTTGAGGGTAGGACCGGAATTCACCGCATCGAACGTTTTGACCCAAGCGGGTTCACTTCTCAAGTCGCTGGGGAACTTGCAGAAGACGCCTTCAAAGTAAAAAAAATCGTTCCAAAAAGCCACCGCAAGGCAACTAAGGTGATGTGCCGTGACACCGAACTTGCAGTTGGCGCAGCGTCTGATGCAATTGAGAATGCTGGACTACAAACTGCCGCAACAAGTGAAGATCCACCTACCATTTCTCCCGACCGTGTTGGTTGCCATATCGGCGCAGGACTCATTTCAGCCGAAGTCAATGAACTTGGCGCAGCCCTCGTTACAAGCCAAAAAGAAGATGGCACCTTCGACCTCGCACACTGGGGAAGCGAAGGCATGCAAAATCTAACACCTCTTTGGCTATTGAAGTATTTACCTAACATGCTCGCTTGCCACGTCACAATAGTGCACGATTGCCAAGGACCAAGCAATACAATCACATGTTGTGAAGCATCTAGTGGTCTTTCCATCGCAGAGTCAAGGAGAGTCATTTGCCGAGGTGATGCAGACGCATGTCTTTCGGGTGGAGCGGAAGATCGAGTTAATCCACTTGCCCTTTACCGGCAACACTGCACCGGTCGCCTTTTAAACTCTGATGGTTCAGACGACATGGCTACAGTTTTAAAGCCATTTTCAACTGAAGCAAATGGAACTGTAATCGGTGAGGGTGGCGGCATCATGATTGTTGAATCCAAAACATCTTGCGACTCAAGAAATGGTTCGCCATGGTGCACTATTGATGGAATTGGTTGCAGACAATCGTTTGCCGGTTCGCCACTTGAAGCTGAGCCACACGCAATCAAATCGGCAATCAAGAAAGCGCTCGCTGAGGCAAAGTGTGAACCAAGCGATATTGATGTCATCGTGCCACTTGGCTCAGGGGTAAAACAGTTTGATGACGTTGAAAGAGCAGGACTTACAGCCGTTTTTGGGGATACGCTTCAATCAATTCCAACCATAACTACGATTCCGTATACAGGTAACTGCATGGCTGGCAACGGTGCAATTGCAATAAGCGTTGCAGCAAAAGCAATTAAAGAACAGATGATTCCTGCTCGGCTTGGTGCAACGGAAACTCATGGCATAGATGCTGCTCGAAGCGATGCGCAACAACAAAAAATCAACAAGGTGCTTGTAGTCACTCCAAGTGAAGGTGGACAATGTGTCGCTATTATTCTGGGAGGGCTTAAAACATGACAAGAGTCGTAATCACAGGCATGGGCTGGGTAACGCCACTAGGCAACGATCTCGATTCGGTCTGGAAACGAATGTGCAATGGTGAATCAGCAATTGCACCAATAGATCGTTTCGACGCATCAAGTTTTCCAACGAAGTTTGCTGGGCAAGTCCGAGATTACGATTGGACTCAATTTGTAAAAGATGCTTCCATCCACCACAAACCCGCGATGAATTCACAGTTTGCCCTTGGCGCAGCAAATCAAGCGTGGGAACAATCTGGGCTTGGTAATTACAGCGAGTTGAACCTTGACCGTGCTGGCATTTACCTTGGTGCAGGTGAAGGCGTCTTGGATTTTTCAGCGCATTCCATGATTGATACGCACTCTTGGGATGTTGAAGATGGCAAAGTAGACGCAATCGCTTGGGCAAAATTTGCCAAGGAACAACTTGACGAGTGGGGTGAGGTTGAGCAAGAACCAAACATGCCGCTCTGGCACGTTGCAAAAGAATACTGTTTACAAGGTCCCTCATTTAATTGCTTAACTGCATGCGCTGCGAGCACGCAAGCAATCGGTGAAGCGTGTAGCGTCCTTATGGCCGGCGATGCCGATGTCATGTTCAGCGGCGGAACCCATACAATGTTGCACGCTCTTGGTGTAACGGGTTTCAATCGTTTGACCGCTCTTTCGACTTTTGATGGAGACCCCAAGAAGGCGTCAAAACCATTCTCTAAAGACCGCGGTGGATTTGTCATGGGTGAGGGTTCTGGGATGCTT
>CAZABE010000116.1:0-15218 GCA_964483425.1 uncultured Isosphaeraceae bacterium
AATGCCCTGTGCAGGACTCGCACTGTTTTGAGGCGAAGCCGAAAAATTGACCGAAGGCATGGCGGGGTTTGCCTTGCAAATCACGCAGTCGTGGCTTCGCCACGACACGCAGGGCTAAACGAAAAAGAGGGAAGCAAAATGCTTTCCTCTTTGGAGTAATGCCCTGTGCAGGACTCGAACCTGCGACCCGCTGATTAAGAGTCAGCTGCTCTGCCAACTGAGCTAACAGGGCGAAACTGGTGAGCTCTGAATATAGTGTATTCTGAGTGTAGTGTACTCTGAATTAAGTAGCAGTTACTTCTCTTGTGTATTCCATACTGTCGAGCGTTGCAAAAACATCAGCCATAGCGTCAACTGCTAGGTTAATCTCTTCAGGTGTTGTTGTTCTTGAAAAACTAAAACGAATGGCACCCCACTCTCCATCATCTGGTGTTTCGAGTGCATCAATAACTTTGGAGTTTTCAGAAGCACCGCTTGAACATGCGGAACCTGATGAAGCACAAACACCTCTTTCTGACAACATTAGTAACAACAACTCCCCCTTCACATTTGGAAATGAAACTGACGTTGTAGTCCATGCTCGCTTTGCGCCTTGAGAATTAATATGTGAAGATGGTATAACTTCTTTTAGTTTGCTCTCAAAAGCATCACGCAACTTTTCCATCGCAGATATATTTTCATTGGTAAGCCAATCCCTAGCTTCTTTTGCTGCTACACCAAAGCCCAAAATAGATGGCACGTTCTCTGTGCCACCACGACGTCCACGTTCTTGCTGTCCACCCGTAACAAGTGGAGAAATTGTTAAGCCAGTTCGTGCATAGAGTGCGCCAACTCCTTTTGGGCCATGAAATTTATGTGCAGCAAAGGAGAGCAAATCTATTGGCACTTGTTGAAGATCAACTGGCATCTTGGCGACCCATTGCGTGCCATCACTGTGTATAAGCACGTCGTTTGCATGGCACAGTTCCACCGCTTTTTCTAATGGTTCGACAACTCCTGTTTCGTTGTTACACCACATCAATGAAACCACAGCGATTTCACCTGATCTTTTATGTAAGACCTCTTCTAAATGTTCCATACAAATAACGCCGTCGCCATCATTGTGAAGCAGAATCACTTCCATGCCATCTTCTACAAGGCGATCCATCATTTCGCCAACTGCGGCGTGTTCAATTTGGCTTGTGATTATTACTTTTCTGTCTGGGTTGGTTGCGCAAGCAGTTTGAATAGCAAGGTTTGCTGATTCTGTTCCACCAGAAGTAAATGTGATTTGTGAGGGTGAAACGTTGATTAGTTTCGCAACTTCTTCTCTTGCTAAATCAATTTGCTGCCTTGCTTCCTGACCGAAACGATGGATGCTTGATGGGTTACCCCAGAGTGTTTCCATCGAGAACAATACCGCTTCTGTTACTGAAGGAAGTGGTTTTGTCGTTGCGTTGTTATCAAGATAAATACTAGCTGAATTCATTGTTTCGTATTGTAATCGTAATCAGCCAAGCAATAACAGCAATTACACCACAGACAACGAAAATGTAGTACGGGTTAGACCCAAACCATGGACGAACTAACCAGAATAGAAGTGAGCCAATTGCCATGAATAAAAACGAAATAGCATTAGAAGTAGCAAGGACTCGGCCTCGGTGTGCTGGCGTTGGAAGCATTTGCATGAGAGATTGCAACGGTACAGCATACAGTCCTGCGCATAATCCTAGCAACGTCAGGTATGCAAGCGTTGACCAATAAGAAACAGTTGCAAGCACTATCCCAAACATGGCAAACGCCATCCCAAGCGCGGCATACTTTGACAAAATCACTCGTATTTTTCCACGAGATAAAAATCCTGCAATTAGTGAACCAAAACCAACAGAAATTCCAATAGATGCAAGAAGATATGACACCCTTGTGTCGTCTACTTTTAAGACAGAGCCAAGTTCCGTCACAAGTAATAACACAATTGTTGCAAGCAAATAGAAAAACGCCCAAGCAATTGCAACTCTCATCAGTAGTGAGCCGCACATTTCTTTTCCAGTTTCAACGTATGTTTTAAATGGATTTGATGGCAAAGTCATCAATGGTTCCATCGCCTTTAACTTAGGTAGCCATACAATTGCAAATAGCCCAAAAACCGCAACAAGAGTAAGCACAATCCCAGGTAACCAAACACCAATTAATGTGTGTTTCTGTTGTTGGAGATTGTCACTAACAATTCCAGCAACCAACATACCAACGATAACTGCGACATTCGTTGCCATATTTAGAATACCGTTCGCCCTGCTTACATTGGCTTTGGGGACAATTTCGGGAATCATTCCATACTTTGCAGGACTAAAGAAAGTCGATTGAGTTGCTAGTAACAACATTGCTATTGCAGCAAGCCAAAAGTTAGCAGTTACAAACCCTATGCCAGCCACTATCGCAAGTGGAACCTCAATCCATTTCATAAGAACAGAGATTGAGCGCTTTGAATATCTGTCCGCAAGCGGACCCGCCCAACCCGAGAATAAAATAAACGGCACAAACAAGCAAAGGGCGATGAGCCCTTGTCCGCCCTCTCCGAGTTTTCCCTCCCACATTCCACGAACGACAGCAAAACCAAGCAACGTCTTTAGGATATTATCATTCGCAGCACCCATGAATTGCGCAATGAGAAGTGCAGTAAGACCGCGGTGAGATTGAACTAATTTACATGTCTGTGAGTTGATATGCACTAAGTACACAATAACAGCAAACACGAATAAAAACAGCGTGCGCCATTTCTAGAGCGCACGCTGTTTGGAGTAATTTTTACTAGTAGTAGTTAGTCAGAAATTTCTTCTGCATTCTCAGGTGCCACGTCCGTCGTTTCGCAACTTTCGCAGGCACCTCGAGCTACAAGTACTTTTTGTTTGATTTCTTCAAACATTTCAGGGTTATCTGCTATGTGCTGTTTTGAATTCTCGCGACCTTGACCCAAGCGTATTTCACCATAACTAAACCATGAACCACTCTTATCAACGATGCCATCTTCAACTGCAAGATCAAGAAGATCTCCGGTGATACTAATGCCTTCATTGAACATAATGTCAAACTCAGCAGTGCGGAATGGTGGAGCGGTTTTATTCTTTACAACACGAGTACGCACGCGGTTACCAATCGCTTGATCGCCATCTTTAATGGAGCCGATTCGTCGAATATCCACTCGGATTGAAGAGTAGAATTTGAGTGCTCTCCCTCCGGGGGTTGTTTCTGGGCTTCCAAACATCACACCTATTTTTTCACGAATTTGGTTAATGAAAATTACCATACAATCACTCTTGGCGATTGCACCAGTTAGTTTTCGCATAGCTTGGCTCATCAAGCGCGCTTGTAAACCAACATGTGTATCACCCATTTCGCCTTCGATTTCAGCACGAGGGATAAGCGCTGCGACAGAGTCAATAACAACTACGTCAACTGCATTGGACCGAACGAGCATTTCGCAAATTTCAAGCGCTTGCTCGCCTGTGTCCGGCTGAGAAACAAGAAGCGCATCAACATCAACACCAAGTTTCTTTGCCCAAGTTGGATCCAGTGCATGTTCCGCATCAATAAATGCCGCAACACCATTTTTCTGTGCTTGAGCAACGACATTTAATGTCAAGGTTGTTTTTCCTGATGACTCAGGACCAAAGACCTCAATTATGCGACCTCGCGGCATACCCCTGCCACCAAGAGCAAGATCTAAACTGATGGCGCCAGTTGAAATTGCAGGGATAGCAGTGATATCATCGCCATTAAGGCGCATAATCGCACCAGAGCCGAATTGTTTATCAATTTGAGAAAGCGCATTCTCAAGTGCTTGCACTTTTCCCTTATCTTCGATGGTTGCGCTTGCCTTAGTTGCTGTCTTTGTTTTCTTTTTTGCAGTTGTTTTTACTGCCATAGGTTTCTTCGCCTTCCTTGGTTCTGTTACCGTACTTCCTGTACGTGACGTAGTTGCTCTATCCGTTTGTACGATACCGACCTTTTGGGATTTTTCAGTTGACGGTGCGGTTTTTCGTGAAGTTTTTACTGCTTTTTTGCTCGTTGATCCATTTTTGGATCCGTTTCTTGAAAGTAATGCCATAACTGCCTTGCTCCTTTGTTGCCTTGTTTGTTAGGTTTACGGTAGGATGACAGAAACATCGGCAATGTCAAGCGATGTTCGGTAGTTATTCGGTATATTTATTCGTTTTTCATCGAAAAACAGGGTTTGCACTGACACTATGTCGTCAGAAAGCGACTACACGGTCTCTGTAAGCCCACCCTCCCAGTTTGGGGTGGGAGGTGTCCACTGGGATAGATCTATCTCTGAGAACCACGCAATTGTCTTTTCAAGTCCCTCCTTCAAAGGAATACTTGGTTCCCAACCGAGAATGGTTTTGGCAAGGGTGATATCTGGCTGGCGCTTAGTTGGATCGTCAGCTGGCAATGGCTTCAAAATCAGTTCGGAGTTACTGTTAGTTAATTCAATAACAAACGAGGCTAATTCCAACATTGTATATTCACCGGGGTTCCCAAGATTAATAGGACCCGTTGCATCGTCGGCATCCATCATTGCAAGGAATCCGTCAATTAAGTCATCAACATAACAAAACGAACGCGATTGTTGCCCATCACCAAAAATTGTAATGTCTTCACCTGCAAGTGCCTGACGAATAAAGTTACTGACAACTCGCCCATCATAAGGGTGCATGTGTGGACCATATGTATTAAAAATTCTGGCAACACGAATGTCTATTCCATGTCCACGGTGATAATCAAACATCAATGTTTCTGCTGCACGTTTGCCTTCATCGTAACAAGCACGTAACCCAATTGGATTGACGTTACCACGGTACGTCTCTGACTGTGGGTGAACATCGGGATCGCCATAGACCTCGCTCGTTGAAGAATGAAAAATCTTCGCGTTATTTGCTTTAGCCATTCCAAGGGTATGAATTGCCCCAAGCAAACTGGTCTTCAAGGTTTTAATTGGATTATGTTGGTAATGACCCGGAGCTGCAGGACATGCCAAGTTATAAATAGCATCTACTTCTATTTCGTATGGTTCAGTAATATCGTGATAAACAAATTCGAAGTTTGGCAAATCAAGCATGTGCTCGATTGTTTCTTTTCGACTAGTAAAGAGATTATCAAGACATATTACGTGTTCCCCTCGATCAACCAAGCGCTGACAAAGGTGAGAACCAAGAAACCCTGCCCCGCCAGTTACTAATGTTCTTTGTGTCATGATGCCAATTATAGGCGAGGAAACGTGTAAAGTGTGGCAATGCGAACAATCGTAGGAACTATGACAGGCACAAGTATGGACGGCGTTGATGCGGTCGCTGTTCAAATTGATGGTGTTGGGGAAACAATGTCTGCGTCGTTTTACAAGATGGCTTCGTGTGGACTGGGTAGTGCGAAACCTTTACTGCAAAAACTCGCTGTGCAAGGTGGTTCTCAAGATGAAATGGACGAAGCAGCAACGCTCGTTGGGAAAATTACAGCAGAAGCAATCTCAAAATTAGAACTTAATGCAATCGACCTAATCGCTTTACATGGACAAACGGTTTTTCATAACCCACCAAAAAGTATGCAACTGATTAACCCAAGGTCTATCACAGAAAAGTTTAATTGCACAATTTTTACTGATCCTCGACAACATGACTTACAACTCGGCGGGCAGGGAGCACCAATTACTCCTCTAGCTGACTGGATTATGTTTCGTTCAACTAATAAGTCCACAGCAATCGTCAACCTAGGAGGATTCTGTAACGTTACGGTTATACCTGCAAATTGCAGCGTAAATCAAATTCATGGGTTTGACGTGTGTTGCTGCAATTTATTGTTGAATGCAATAGCAAAGACACGCCTAGGTGTAGAGTTTGACTGCGGTGGAAAAGAAGCAGATAAGGGAAGCATTGACAATAAATTATTTCAATCAATTCTCAACAAACTTGAAGAACAGCGCGAAGAAAATCGGTCACTTGGAACTTATGATGATTTCACAGAAGAAGTTCTAAGACAAGGCAGTACACTTAACACGCAAGATTTGCTTGCGACAACTGCTTCAGCGATTGGTGCATGTATTACTGAGTCAACAATGGGTGTCGACCGTGTGTTATTGGCAGGTGGTGGAGTGCATAATCAAATGCTAACTAAAACAATACATAATCACGGAACAACTAATGATCTGGGTGTACCAACTCAAGCACGAGAAGCGATGGCGATGGCAATTCTTGGTGCTCTTGCACAAGATAATGTATCAATAACTCTTCCTCAAATTACAGGAAGGCGGGGCTCAAAAAAGGTTGTTGGATGGGTTCAGGTAAGTCCATAAAGAGGTCGCAACTTTGACTCAAGATGCCGCAAAAGCGGATCAGCACTTAGTGGTTTTCCTGTTACAACTTCACAAAGTTCCGCAGCACGATATTGTTGACCACGTTGATGAATGTTTTCGTTAAGCCACGTTTTTAGTGCACCAAACTCACCAAGAGCAAACTGTTCGTACATGTTTGGAATTTCTTCCAGTACCTTTTCAAAAAATTGAGCACAGTACAAATTCCCAAGCGTATAGGTTGGGAAATAACCCATCGAAGTCATTGACCAGTGAATGTCTTGCAAACATCCTTTAGTATCACTTGGTACATCAATACCTAGATACTCTTTGTACCGCGAATTCCAAGCTTCTGGAAGGTCGTCAACAGCAAGATCACCCTTCATCATCATGCGTTCGATTTCGAATCGAATCATTATGTGCATATTATAAGTTGCTTCGTCTGCTTCTACTCGTATAAAGTCGGGTTTGACAATGTTCGCACCGCCGTACACGTCATCGAAAGTAAGTGAACTAGTAGCATCGCCAAAAAACTCATTCATCTTTGGGTGGCACCATTTCCAAAACGCTTCACTGCGACCAACTTGGTTTTCCCACATTCGACTTTGTGATTCATGGATGCCAAGAGATACCGCATTACCCATAGGCGTTCCGACATTCGTAAACAAAAGTCCCTGTTCATATATGCCGTGCCCCGCCTCGTGCATTGTCGAACCAATTGCGTCGTTCACATTGTTTTCGTGAAAACGAGTTGTAAGTCGAACGTCTTTGCAATGTGTGCCACCACAAAATGGGTGCGTTGACTCATCAAGGCGACCTGAGTCAAAATCAAAACCGATTTGGGTTGCAATTGCTCGAACAAATTCTTTTTGTTGGTGGATTGGAAGCACAATTTCATTAAAAGCATTGCTTGGTTTCGTTTCGCTCCCCATGATTTCATCAAGTAATGTTTGTAATCTATCTCGAAGAGGTGTAAATACTTCGCTTACTGATGCAGCGGTACATCCTGGTTCGTAGTCCTCTGCAAGAGCGTCCCATGGCTCCCCTCCGTCAGCCCATCCGTAACATTCTGCTTTTCTTTGGAGGAGATCGACGATCTTTTCTAGCCAAGGTTGGAATTCTTTAAAGTCATTGTTTTTTCTTGCTTCTGCCCATACATTTTGACCGCGACTTGAAAGCATTGCTTCTTCTTCAACAAGAGACGATGGTAATTTTGTTGCACGGTCATATCGATGACGAATCTCTCTAATGTTTACAGCAGCCGCGCTAGTAGCATCGCTCATCAATTCGTTATCCGACTCACAGGCCTCTAATAAGTCACCAATTTCATCATCGGTTGACAATTCGTGGTGCATCCTAGAAGTCAATGAAATCTGGCCTGCTCGAAACTCAATCCCTTTTTTTGGCATCATCACTTCTTGGTCCCAGTGAAGTAATGAAATTGTTGCGCCAAGGGCATTGGCTTCTTTCGTTCTCTTAATTAGTTGGTCGTAAGCTGTTTCTGTTGCTACTGTAGACATCGTTAATCTCCTTCAATACCTACATGATAACGACAGCGAGCCGCCAATTGGCGGCTCGCTTTGGTAATCAAATCAGAAATATTATTCCTTTGACGTACGCTCTTCCAGATACGCCACGATTGCAGGTCCTTCGTCGTCTTCACGAAGTTTAGCAAGATCAGCCGCTTTATTACCAGATGCGTCTTTAGCATTCACATCGGCTCCGGCTTCAACAAGCAACTTTATTTTATCAAAGGAAACGTTGGAATTTTCAGCACCAATGTGCAACGCTGTAGATTTTTGTTTATCAATATCGTTCACATTCGCACCAGCATTAAGAAGCAGCGCAACACCTTCTGTCTTACCTGTTCTAACTGCGTGCATAAGTGGCGATCGGCTCTCTGCAGTGTCAATTACGTTCACTTCTGCATCTGCATCGAGTAAAATTTCAACTGATTTAGAATCACCAAAACCAGCCGCCCAAAGCAGAGGTGTATACCCAAGAACAGTGTCAACAGTATTCGCATCAGCTCCTGCATCTATGAGTACTTGAACACCATCAGAAGTACCAAACCCAGCAGCCCAAGATAGAGGTGTGTTTCCAAGACGGTCTCTTGCCTGAATATCAGCACCAGCATCAATGAGGAGTTGAATGGTCTCTGGATTCTTAGAACGTGCCGCATACATTAGCGGAGTTCTGTTGACTCTATCTACTCGTTCAACTTGTGCACCTAATTCTAATAAGCCAGTAGTTGTCTCTGCATCACCTGCTTCGACTGCTGTGCTAAGTAAAGTAACACCACCTTTATCTGTTGCATTGAATTTACCTAAACCACTTTCAATATATTCAAGAACTTTCTTGCCACGTCCACCTTTTATGTATCTTGCTAGTTGGTCTCCGGTGAGTGGTTTGCTTGGATCTTTTGTTGGCAATTCTCCACCAGCACGCCGATCAGAAATAATTTTATTTAACCGCTGGCGCTGTTCTGCTGACAAACGAACGTTTGTCGTGATTTCTTTACAAAGAGGGTGGTCGAGACGAATTGTAATTTTTGTTGTCCTAACAACATCCCAAAATGCGTCCCAGTCGAGCAAAAGTTCTTGGGATGCTAAGGCCTCTTCGGGAAGTTCAGCAATAGCAGGTAAAATTGAAGTAACTTTGAATGGTTGCTCATCTAGTGACGTGAGTGTTACTTTGGTTGTTCCTGTTTCTTCATTGATTGAAACAGGATCTGTGTCAAGTGAAACGTAAGAAATTGTTTCAGCAATGACTGGAAGGCGAAGTGCTGGATAACCATCAATTGTAAACGTCACTGTCTTTGACAATTTACGTGCTCGGCCTTTACCATTCATCGTCACACTGATCTCAGTTGATTCGCCTGGTTGAAGAACCGTTCCATTTTGAAAATCAGATGTCGTACAACCACAACTTGCTTTTGCTCTTGTGATAGTTACTGATTCATCGCCGGTATTTTTTAAAGAAACCGTACCGATGCTCTTTTCGCTTGTTGAGAACTTACCCAAGTCCAATGTTTCAGGAATTGCAACAATTACTTGGTCCTTCAGTGCTGCGGAATCTGCTGGTGGAGGGTTCTCTTTTCTCGCTTGACCGCTTGACAAACTTGAAGGTGGCTTAACAAGTGGTGGATTAGCGTTTGCATTTTCACCCTTTCTAGTTTTGTCTTTTGCTGGTAAAGAATGATCATGAGAAGAATGGTCGTTGGAAGAAGAGTTATCTTGAATTAATGCGGTCTTTACCTCTTCTTCTGTAGCTTTTTTATCTGCAGCAGTTTGGCTTGCGCTTATCTCAATAGTTTCATCGGAAACAGCGGGTTTTTCTACTTCTTGCTTCGTCTCACCTTTTGGTTGTTCACAACCAATAACAATGGCTGACACCGTCAGCATGAGAAGAGTAGTTAGTTTGTTTGTCTGAGTTTTCATATCTTTCCTTCCGAGCAAGTCCTATTAACTGTTCCCAAAAAAGGTGAATTGCACATTGTAAACGAACACCGCTCAAGGGCAAGCGGTGGTACGGTATAACGCGATTGTAGGCAAATTATTGCTGTGTATACAATCATATAGAACCCTTTGACGGTTCAAAAACGCTATCTACACCACATGGAGTCAATAATGCCATTCTCGGACCTTCCAGAACACCTTTTCATGCCAGCCCTTCGCAAATTTCAGGCCTGGCCAGTGAAAAAAGATGAAATGCAACTAGTCGCATTGCGCGATCCATTCATGCTAACCAATGAATCAATCGCAATCCCACCACATGTGTTCGCTGCGGTAAAGATGATTGATGGTAATTCGACCCTTGAGGAGATAACTGTTAAGACAAAAGCAAAACCGGAAGCCCTTATAGAATTGGTTAAAAAACTCGATAGTATTGGTCTGATTTGGGGACCCACTGCAAAAAAACTAGAAGAAGAGGCAATAGCAAAATTAAAGGAACGGGGTTCTTTTCCAATTCGATCAAGCGGAGCATTGGGAGATTCGCATGGGGTTTGTAGTGAACGTATAGAGAAGTGGTTCTCAGAAATTGACGACCCAGAGTTCCAACAAGAAATAAAAGCAATCGTTGCACCACACCTTGACTACGACCGAGGTTGGCCTAATTACGCATCTGCCTATTACCCTTGGAAAAACAACGACAAACCAGACAGGGTCGTCATCCTTGGAACAAATCACTTTGGGGCTGGCGATGGGGTTGTGCTTTCTACTATAGGGTTCAGTTCACCTCTTGGAACTTGCCCAGTTGATGAGCCAGTAATTGATAAACTTATAAAGACCTTCGGTGATGCAATTACTACCGACCTTATCGATCACTCCGCTGAACATTCCATCGAATTGCAACTACCGTGGTTGCAATATTGCTTTGGTGATGTGCCAATCGTGGCAGCGCTGATTCCAAGCCCACTAATTGCAATGATTGAGGATGACGGAAAACGAACTACTACAGAGGAGTTCATTACTGAACTCAAAAAAATTCTTGGTGAGATTGGTGGAACAACGTTCTATGTTGCTTCTGCTGATTTGAGTCATGTAGGGCAGCAATTTGGTGAGCCGCGATCCGTCGACGATCAACGCAAATTTGACGTTGAGCGACATGATCGTGAAATGTTGTCTAAATATATCGAGAACGATGCTGAAGAATTTGTATCCGCAATGAGGTGGAACAACAACGCAACGCAGTGGTGTTCGATTGGAAATATGTCCGCACTCCTCAAATTAGTCGACCCTGAAGGAATCGAACTGGTCGATTACCGCCAAGCATGTGATCCCAAGGGTATCGCACTTGTTTCTTCATGCTCCATGGCATTGCTCTGAGGGGGACTATCCCAGCGGACCTGACCCCAGAGGAGTCTGACCCCAACGCAGATCTGTCTCAGGTGGCATATGCCAAAATATTTGGAACCGACATACTAATTATTGCGAACATTCAGTTAACCATACCCCCCACACACTGAACCCGTCTGTTTTTATTCAGCGGGTTCTTTTTTTACACATATCCCAATAAATAATGCCACAATGCTTAAACATGAAAGCCATTGTTCAACGAGTTACAAAAGCATCCGTTGTTGTTGATGCCCCCGCATACAAGGCATCTATAGGTAATGGGTTGTGCGTTTTTCTCGGGGTGGAAGATAGTGACAAAGATGCCCAAGCAATTTGGATAGCAAATAAACTTGCAAATTTGCGTGTTTTTCGTGATGAGCAAGGGAAAATGAATTGTTCCTTGAAGGACAATAATGGTGAATTATTGTTAATCAGCCAATTCACCCTAGCAGGTGACTGTTCAAAAGGGAACCGTCCAAGTTTTATCAATGCAGCCGACCCAGAGATTGCTGAGCCATTGGTTTTGCGTGTTAGCGAGATATTGAAAACCGTACACGAGATACCTGTTCAAACCGGAGTATTTGGAGCGATGATGCAAATTGAACTCATTAATGATGGTCCCGTCACACTGATTGTGGAGCGTAGTTAAGATACGAGCCATGGATTTTAACACCGCTCAACTTCATCTTCAAACTAGTAAACTCATGGGAGTCGACTTTCTTCCTATTGACACTAACAGGGTGAACGAACAAGCCAACGGTAAAGAAGAAATGCTAGCGCAACTAAAGGAAGAGCATGACGCTTCTTGCCCTCATTGCACGAACGCAATTGGATATAACAAAACTGTCTTTGGCACAGGAAACCCAAATGCATCGCTTATGTTCATTGGTGAGGCTCCTGGCGCTGAAGAAGATGCACAAGGCATTCCTTTTGTCGGTGCCGCTGGGCAAAAACTCAATCAAATCATTGAAGCGATGGGACTTAAACGCGAAGATGTATACATAGCAAACGCCCTAAAAAGTAGACCTCCAGACAACCGCACCCCTCTTCCAAGAGAGGTTGAGGAATGTGGTGTATTCTTGAAAAAACAGATTGCAATTATCGAACCACAAGTCATAGTTACTCTCGGCTCTCCTGCGTCAAAGTACATTCTTGGCACCAACGTAGGAATAACCCGACTTCGAGGTAGTTGGAATTCGTTTGGCTCAATACCAGTAATGCCAACATACCATCCCGCATTTCTACTGAGAAATTACACCGCTGAGATTCGAGGTCAGGTCTGGAATGATATGCAAATGGTCACCTCAAAGTTAAACAGTTAAAAAACCTTTCGTAACCCCTTTTTTAGCAATACTTTGAGTAATGATTGCTTTTTTTAGCAGAAAATCCAGTTTTTATGGTTGATTTAGAAAAATAATCGGCAACAATACACTCGTAAAACAAAAGGCGGGACAAAAATCTGTTAGGTTTTTGTTATTAATGACCATTTCTTCCTCAATCTCACGATTGAAAACTTTGGATATGAGATTCAAATGCATACTCAAGACAAATTAATTGAACAGCCAACATACAGCATGGCTCTTTTCAGGACTGCCATTCACCCTGAGTTCTTCGAGATTGAAGACAGCGTGGTGGTCCAACACAATGGCTACGATTTTGAAGCGTGGCTCGTAAAGGGCTCACACGTATTACGTTTTGAATACGAGGGTACATGTGTCACTGAAGTAATCGCTCCAGACACAGACAATCTACCTGAGCGAGGTCACGTTGCTTCGCTAATTTGTGCGGGCGAACGAGATCACGAACAAGAATTTGGCGACAGGATTACATTGATTAATTCGATGCAAATCGAGTTACTACCAGATCACTTGTTTGGCGATAGTTACAGTGAACTTGTCGAATTTGGTAAAGAAGCCGAATCAAAACTTATTGAATATACGACTGACGACGGTGAGCGTGGAGTAAGTATTCTAGATGTACAGAGATATAACGACGAACTGCACGTCCAGTCATATCACCTACATTCAAAGAATGGCGTTGTTCTCCGCACACAATCAATTTTTGAATTAAAACCAATCGAACTTTCTGATTAACTATCGGTCTCGTCCACAACTCTTGTACCAGTGATTAAACCGCTTGACCAAATCTCTCTAGTGTCTTGACCATCGCTTACCTTACGCATTAGCAAGTAAAGCATAGCGCTCGTGCTAAAGAATCCACTAAAAATCCAACCTATCATAAGGTCGTGTACTACTGTCTCCCACAATCTTATGAGATAACTAGCGCCGGACTCATACCATGCAATTCCAACAGGTGGAACAGTCTCCATTTGCAAGGAACCAGCACCGTGCAAGGAATTATTGAATGTAGCTGAACCAACTAGATTCGCAGTTATATCCAGTGTTAAATTCGCAATCAGCCTGACAACCAAATACCCTAAAACAAGAGAAACGATGAGGATAAAAAGATATCCAAAATAACAGATTGTCTTAGAAAACAGGTAAGCAAATGAGCGTTGAACCGCTTCGCCCCCAGAACAATTTTCACACATTACGGCTGGAATAAACATTGGAAAACATGCAGCGTAACCAACCGCAATTATTGCTACAAAAAATCCGAACAACAGTGCAAAGCCATAAAGCAACCCACCTATGAAATTAAGCCATGGAATATTGAGAAGCAAAAGACCCATGAGCATCAAGACAATCGTTAAAGCAGCGACGAACATCGCAGGACCGCAAACTGCGGCGAGTAAATCTCGCCACCGATAGAGTGAAAAATCAATCGCTTCATTCACTGATAGACGGTCAGAACTAGAATGCCAGCACATCTGCATGCGAGCAATTGCTCCCCCGCCAATGCACAACACATAGACAAGTAAAAAACCATACAAACTAATAAACCAATGGTATCCACCGTTCCAAAGATGCTGCGGCAACTCCCAGACAATTGCTACAACACCGTTCCACATTTGCACAGCGTCAAGTTGTAAACCACCATCAACGATGCTATTCCAAGACGATGAAACAAAATTTGCGGACTGTTCAAATGGGCCACGAGCACGATAATGTTCAAGGGCAAAGTATGCTTGGTTGAATTCCAAACGTTCTTCCTCTGTTTCGCCACCCTCATATAAGTAATCTTGCCATGCCTGAACTAAATATGACTGCGCTAGTTTTACGTTCCACTCGTCTGATCCCTCTGGAGCGCTATGCCCAAGGGCAGTAGCTGCTTGAGCTATTGCAAGTGCACGTTGCTCTTCAACCTCTTCTTGTGTAATGGTTTGAAAAAGCGTGGTTGCATCAACACCTGAAAATGAATCCCAAAGATAGCCGGAAGCAACAAGTATTAATACCATTCCAAACGAGATGATTAATCTCGCAGGTTGCATCGAACTTGCAATAGCACCAAAAATACGATGGAATTGAAATATAGTTCCAAACTCAACGCCATCAACAATCGTTTTCTGTTCCCGCATAGTTGTATCTTAACAAATGTTGGAATATTTACGGGCAAGCGCCCCAAGATCCGACAACTTCGAGTAAATCGTTCACGTCAACTGTACCGTCTCCGTTCACATCACCATCGCAAGAACCAGTGCAAGGACCCCAGCCCGCTATTAATGCGAGAATATCCGACACACCAACCGAACCATCACCATCAACATCTGATGGACATGGCTCTGTGCTATCGCAATCAATTGAAGCGGAGAGAATTCTTACAATATCATCTCTGTCAAGAGTACCCGTAAACGGATGAGAATTTTCTTTTAGCGTGTCGCCCTGTTCACTTAGGAAACGGTCCATCTGTTGTACTTCAACAAACACTCTAGATACGCCGTTTGCATCTGGAATAGTTCCAATTTCAAGAGGATTCAACGGATCTGTCACATCTACCATCTGAAGACCGTAGTCTTCATTAGCAATTACTGCGTAATCATCCACTCCAGGAGGTGCAAGTTGGCTTACAACTTCAACATCAACAACCATGCCGCCAAGGTCTACATTTGCAACAAAGTAAATGCCATCTGGGTTTGTTATGTCGTAAATGTCCATACCAGC
>CAZABE010000117.1:0-6058 GCA_964483425.1 uncultured Isosphaeraceae bacterium
CAATACCCATATCGGACAACTGTCTTTGATTTTCTATTAAATTAATTATGGAAGTTGCTATTGAGTTTTCATCTTCTTCGATTATCAATGCACCACCACTTTCTTCAAGTTCTGGCCAGATGTCAACTCCCTTTGTTGTAATAACCGGAACACCACAAGCCATTGCTTCTGGAAAAACAATACCAAAATTCTCTTGACTTGTTGGTAATACAAACAAGTCAGCGGTTCTAAGCAGTGCGGTTTTTCTGTCCCCGTCTACAAAGCCAACAAAGTCGATTTTAGGTTGTAAGTTCAACTCGTGCACGAGAGAGTGAAGTTGTTTTTCGTACTCCGGCTCTCCGCTCCCTGCAATAATAAAACGTACATCAACCTTTTTAATTATTTCTGAAGCAGCACCAATTAATCTATCAACACCTTTTTTAGGATGTAGTCGAGATAAATATAATATGGTTGGTTTGTTTGATTCGCGTTGTGGCCAATATTTATCTGGGTCAGATGTAGGTGGGGGGTCGAGGTAATTGCTTGGGTCAAAGACGAGCGGAACGACTTGAATGTTTGCTTTTGGAATCCATTTCTTGGCTTGGTCTTTTTCAGCACTTGCTGTGCAATGTGTCGCGGTGGCTTTGTGAAACAATTTCCTTCCTCCCAATCGAAGGAATATTCTCTTTTTTAAATTGCTGGTTTTCATTACCCAATCGTCGAGCATGCCATGTACTGAAACGATGTAGGGTGTCCCAACTTCTCTTGCTATGGAAGCGAGTTGAAGGTTAGCGGGCTCCCAAGGAGTATGAAGATGTAGGATGTCAGAATCGGTGATATGTTGCCGTAGTAACGATAGCCGGCTTGAAGAAAAGCGGAAAGGAAGCCGGTCAAAACTACCTGTTCTCATCGTTTGGACACCCGAGTCAGGGGTTGGAAAATCATCACCCTCGGTTGCCATCAGAGTGACTGATTTACCACTTCGAGAAAGTGCTGAAGTTAGATCCAAAACTGACCGAACTACACCCCCATCTATGAGTCGTAAACGGGCACAATAATGGAGTATTTTCATAGAATTAAAGTGTTCTTCTGAATTAGCGATAAAGGTCTTGATTTAGAGTCACAGAACGAGTACTATCGACCGTTTCGATGCATTTTATGTCAAATGCATCCACTGGATACTAGCCTAGAAGCGTAACTATTCCCCCCATCTTTTCCCCAAATACGGAGCATACACAAATGTCGACAGGAAACCTTATCGCCCCCCACGGAGGCACTTTGGTAAACAGATTCTCAGACGGCAACCTAGCCGAAGAAGCAGCAAATCTTCCATCAATTACACTTTCAGCGAAACAAGCATGTGATCTTGAAATGATTGCAATCGGAGCATTTAGCCCGCTCACTGGTTTCTGCAAAAAGTCGGATTTTGAATCAATTTGTAAAGATATGCGACTGGCTGATGGAACCGTTTGGCCAATCCCAATAACGCTCGCTGTTGAAGAAGATGTGAAAAACACATTGACAGAAGGCGGCAAAGCAGCACTCTATCATGCTGATGGCACATTTATGGCAATCATTGATTGTGAAGAAATCTATGCTCATGATAAAGCACTAGAAATTCCAAATGTTTTTGGAACGGAAGATGATGCTCATCCTGGCGCTAAACAGGTTATGGATGAAGGCGAATGGCTAATAGGTGGTGACATCCATGTTGCAACAGTAACTCCAGAAGTTGAGCCCGGCGAACAATTCACCGAATACCGACTTGCTCCTTCAGCAACTCGTGAACTTTTTACAAGTAACGGGTGGAGTACAGTCGCTGCCTTCCAAACTCGCAACCCGATTCACAGAGCTCACGAATACCTTTGTAAGTGCGCGCAAGAAATTTGTGATGGTCTTTTGATTCACCCACTTGTTGGAGAAACAAAAGAAGGCGATATCCCCGCCGATGTTCGTATGAACTGTTATAACACAATCATTGATAATTATTTTGTTCGTGATTACACCGCACTTTCAGTGATGCCAGCCGCTATGCGTTACGCTGGTCCACGCGAAGCAATCCTGCATGCTTTGGTCCGTAAAAATTATGGAGTTACTCACTTCATCGTTGGTCGTGATCACGCAGGTGTTGGTGATTACTATGGAACTTATGATGCGCAAAACATATTTAACAACTTCACTGCTGAAGAAATCGGAATAGTCCCCCTGAAATTTGAACACGCCGCTTACTCAGTGAAAGCGCAAGGAATGGTTAGTTCAAAAACATTTCCAAAACTTGATGGCGACCAAATTTTCTTGTCAGGTACAAAAGTCCGTGCTTTGCTTGAACAAGGAGAGCGCCCACCAGCAGAATTCTCACGACCTGAAGTGGCGGACGTACTAATCGAATGGGCGACCGCAACCGTAACCGCATAACCCCGAAATCAACAAATTCCAATAGAAGGAAAAACTAATGGCTGAACAAGTAGCAACAAACATCACATTTCACGAAGGTACAGTATCCGCAGAAGAACGAATTAAAAACATGGGTCAAAAGGGTGCAACCTTTTGGTTCACAGGTCTTTCTGGTTCAGGTAAAAGCACTATCGCAGTTGCAGTAGAGCAAGTTCTTATGAATCGAGGGCATCATGCTTACCGACTTGATGGCGATAACATCAGAATGGGTTTGAATAAGAATCTTGGGTTCTCTCCCGAAGATCGTACCGAAAACATTCGTAGGATTGGTGAGGTCTCAAAACTTTTCGCTGATGCTGGCGTTCTCTCAATCGCAAGTTTCATTAGCCCTTATGCCGAAGACCGTGATGCAGTTCGTGCACTTCACGCAGAGAATGATGTACCATTCTTTGAGTGTTATATTGATGTTTCACTTGAAGCTGCTGAAGAACGTGATCCAAAGGGTCTTTACAAGAAAGCTCGTGCTGGCGAAATCAAAGGATTCACAGGTATCGATGCTCCTTACGAAGAACCAGTGAACGCTGAATTGCACATCAAGACACATGAAGATGACCTTGAAACATGTGTAGCAAAAGTGATTGAGTTCATTGACTCTCAAAATCTTTTTGCATAAATTAACCCTGGGTTAATTTCCACACTGAAATGCGGGGACATTCACAAAAAACCACCGCTCTTGCGGTTGTTTTTTTGTGGGTGTCCCCTTAGCGAATGTTTTGGGTACTATTTGAACGTAGTTACGGTGTGACTGTCACAGGATTACGCGCCGCCGTACACGACAACGTCATCAAATGACTCCATCATCTTTGGAGTGATTTCTCCTCCTGTTGGTCCGCTACCGAGTAGATTGCCAAAGAGGTCTGATGGATTGATAGCTTGGTCAACGTGCAGTTCCTTATTGATTGCTTCCATGTAAGCAGTGTCGGGTCCCGCAGAGATCAAAAGAAACCTACCGCGCACCGCTCCCCAAGCAACACCGTTTGAAAAAGCAGACCCATCCCCAGGATCTTCCCAGAATGTAGGGTGGACGAGCAAAAGGGTTAGCCAAGCGAGGCGATCCTCTGTGGTTTGACCAGTTGCGGCGTCAATACTTAATAAACTACCAGTTTTATTCAGAGCGTCCTCAAAGAAAGGATCTATATTTGGTAGTTCATATTGAGGATTGCGGTAATTTGGATTACTACCCAGTGGGTCATCAATGATAGGGCCACTATCACGAATTGCTCTTAGAAATATGACTGGAGTGTCCCATGAATCCACCAATGTTGGCAATTCAAAGTCAGCAGCGTTACCAGAGTCAAATGGTGTATATCTGATATCTCTTGATTTTGGGCTGAAGAACGGAGCGTGTATAAGACCACTAATCCAAGGTCCTTCACCAAATCTGGTTCTGTCAAACTTCAACCACCAAGTTGTACCCGTACTTGGATCTGTTACACCACTGTTTGACAGGTATTCAATTCCACCAAAATTATCATATTCTGTAACGACTGACGGGGTAGAGTTTGAATTTTTAACTCGAGCACCACCCATGAGTTCTAGTAGAGTGTTTTGTGTTGGAGTGATTTGGGAGTATGTACCACCAGTTTGACCAAGCACAGTATCTGGAAGAATTCCGGGGAAACGGTCATAAACCATCGAATATTCATCGCAAGCCCTTGCAAACGCTTGAAGTAAACTTGTGGTTTGTGTTTTCTTAGCAGCATCTTGAACTGTTCCAAGAGAGGCAAGTAAAATCCCAGCAAGAAGTGCAATAATGGCTATGACTACCAATATTTCAATTATGGTGAAACCATGATTATTTTTTTTAGTATGTCTATTCATGAGCGTCAATCCGTCAGTAAAAAAGCAAGGTGGTGTCCCGCCACGCTCATCCGCAGTTACAGGGTACGCTACTGGATCTTATTTTTCAACAGAAACTCCAAAAATTGAGCCAAGGAAGTTTGGAAGTGCGTTTTTTATGAATTGCTCAATACATTTATTGGTGTGGGTGTCGTCAATTCCCCAGAGGCAGTACTTCAAATCAACAAACTCAGGATCGCCTTGGATTCGGTGTGCAGAGTCAGCAACTTGTAATGTATCCAGTTTTGAGGAAAGTGCAGCAGTTGCAGCGTTCACTTCGGGTTGCCCAATACAAATGGTGGGGCGAGTGCGCAATTCAGTGTCGTTTAGATACCACAAGTCGCTACAGACAAGTGGCCAAGGTGGACCAGTGATTTCATGTTGTTTCATCCAATCGACGATGGCTTCTCCAAGATAATATCCTCGCTGCCTATCACCAAGTTCACCGCGAAGATGCGCTCCTACAACGATTGGAATGACATGGTCTACATTTACAGTTTCGTCTGGGTGAAGCATTATTAAATCTCAGCTAATCTTCTTGCGGTCTCGACTTCAATGAGTTGGTCAACCATTGGTTGCATGTTCCCTGACATGACATCGCCAAGGTTGTAGTTCCCACTGATTCGGTGGTCGACAATTAAGTTATCTTTGTAACGGTAGGTCCGGATTTTCTCAGCTCTGCTACCAGAACCAATCATAGAGTTTCTCGATTGCGCACGCTCTTCATCTATCTTTGCTTTTTGGATTTCGAAGAGACGTGCTCGAAGAAGTTTCCATGCTTTCTCTCGATTTTGTGCTTGGCTCTTTGTGTCTTGCATTCGAACTTCGATACCAGTAGGTTCATGTATGAGGTGAACTGCAGTTGCAACTTTGTTAACGTTTTGACCGCCGGGTCCAGTTGAAGTTGTTATCGATTCTTTGACATCATTGGGGTCAAGGTCGACTTCTATTTCTTCTGGCTCTGGCAGAACAGCAACGGTAGCGGTTGAAGTATGGACTCGCCCTTGAGTTTCGGTTTCTGGGATGCGTTTAACTTGATGCGTTCCGCTTTCAAATCCTAGGTTCGCCCAAACGCCCTCACCAGCAATGCAGAGAATTACTGTTTTGGAGCCACCCATATCTTCAATCTTCCACCCCCGAAGTGATGCGAATCTTCGATACATATCCTCAAGGTCTCTTGCCCAAAGAGCCGCTTCGTCACCACCAACCCCAGCCCGAACTTCAAGAATAACTGAGCCCACCGATTGTTCGTCGGCGGTAACAAGTTGCTTTTGAATTTGTTCGGTGAGCGCAGAGAGAGTTTTATCGAGTTCTAAGAGTTCATCTTTTGCTAGTGCAGCAAGTTCTTGATCATCACCTTTGAAGACCTCTTTGCACTCTTGTTCCTGTGCTATTGCTGTCTCATATTCTGAGAATCGCTCAACGAGCGGGGTGATTGCAGCTTTCTTAATGGAAAGCGAAGTGACTTTTCGGTGGTCAGTTAAAATTTCGGGATCTAGGAGTTGTGCTGACAAATCATCGTGTTGACGCACGATGTCTCGTAATTTTTCGGCTACGTTTTCTGGGATTCGTTCGCTCACACGCTTATGGTACCGACCAAAAACTATCCCGCGGGTCGTTTCTGCGCTGTCACAAACAATTACTTCTTCTTAGTTTTGAAGTAGTCGCCTTTGAACTTGTTTTGGAACTTCTCAACGCGACCTGCAGCATCAACAAAAGCTGCCTTGCCTGTATAGAACGGGTGAGAGCCAGACCAGATATCAACGTGCATTTCGGGAACAGTTGC
>CAZABE010000118.1:0-3066 GCA_964483425.1 uncultured Isosphaeraceae bacterium
AGAGACATTAGTTGCCGCACTTGATCAACTTACAATGGCTTGGCAAAATGCTAATGCTGATTCAGCATTTCATGAAGAGTTAGATGACTTGCTTTCAAACTACGTTTCAAGACCAACGCCAATTACCGAAGCCCCACGACTGACAAAGTATGTTGGTGGTGCGCGAATTTGGCTGAAGCGTGAGGATTTGGCACATACTGGGGCTCACAAGATTAATAATACGATGGGGCAAGCGTTGCTAGCAAAACGGATGGGAAAAGAGAGAATAATTGCTGAGACAGGCGCTGGGCAACATGGCGTAGCAACTGCTACTGCTTGTGCAAAACTTGGCTTGTCCTGTGAAGTGTACATGGGCGCGGAGGATGCAAGAAGGCAAGCACTTAACGTATTTCGGATGCAACTTTTAGGCGCGCAAGTCAATGTAGTAGAGTCCGGCTCAAAGACACTAAAAGATGCAACTAACGAGGCAATGCGAGATTGGATGAGTTCTGTGGAAGGTACTCATTACATCCTTGGCTCTGTCGTAGGACCACATCCATTTCCGCTTATAGTTAGCGCTTTGCAATCTGTAATTGGCAAGGAAGCACGTGAGCAATGCCTTGTTGCTTTCAATCAACTTCCGGATTGCATAATTGCATGTGTTGGTGGTGGATCAAATGCGGCTGGTATCTTTGCACCATTTGTAAAGGAGAGCGGAGTACAACTTATCGGAGTTGAAGCAGGTGGAACTGGGCTTGGAGTTGGGCAACATGCCGCCCCACTTTGCTTCGGTGAACCTGGTGTTTTGCATGGTTCTTTAAGTTATGTTCTTCAAGACCAAGATGGCCAAACTCAAGCAGTTCATTCTTGTTCAGCGGGTCTTGACTATCCAGGAGTTGGTCCTGAGCATTCTTACTGGAAAGATGAGGAAAGAGTCGAATATCAAATTGCAGATGATGAGGAAGCCCTAAATGCTTTTCAAATTCTTTGTGAGACCGAAGGCATTATTCCTGCCTTGGAATCAGCGCACGCTGTTGCTTGTGCTCTTCGCGTTGGGAAGAAGATGGACTCAAACCAAAATTTACTCATTAACTTATCTGGCAGAGGTGACAAAGACGTAGAAGAAGTCCAACGATTATTAAAGGTAGATTAATCTTCGGTGACTTTTATTAACCGCAACGTTTATTAACCGCGGGTTAATTAATTTCTGTTGAATTTATAAACCGCGATTTATTAACCGCGGGTTAATTAATCTTCGGTTGGCTTGCAGCATTTTGCTGGGCGCTTGCCTGCACCTTTTGCATCATTAAACGTGGGGAAGCCAACTTTGTTCTTGTCGCTGATTCGTTTTGCGTTTCCGCAGCCCGCCTTGTGGAACACTTTGCTCCTTTTAGAAGCTAAAAATGGGGCGGAATCAGGCGGTGCCGTCTCCGACTCCGATGAACTATCACTGGTTACACTTTGTGGTGGTGATATAGGAGTATTTTTTAGGGCTGTTTTAGTTGCGCTATCTGGCCAAATAGAACCTTGCACTGTGTTCCCCCCTCCTTCAATTGGAACCATATCAATTGCAATTGCGCAGTGGTCTGAGGAATAACCCGAAGGTATTGGGTCGTTTCTCCAATCATATTCAGGGTGGGAAGATCCCAGTACAAAACCGCTGTCGATTACCACTTCTCCAACAGCAGGAGCGTTGACTAAAATAAAATCAATCAACCTGTTTGAGGTATGGGTCTTTCTAAGGGGTGAATTGTCATCCCAAATTAGGTTCTTAGCTCTATATGAAAGGGCATCCGTCATCCCATCTCTTAAGTAAACTCTAGTTGCGCGGTCCCACGGTTGTGCATTGAAATCTCCGATTACTGCGATATTTCTTTCGGGATCTGTAACAGTCATTTCCTTTACGTATTCCATAATCTGCAAAGCCTCGAGTTCACGATGCCATGCGTTGTTGCCCGACTTATGGTGGACACTAAATACAGTTAATTCATAGCCCTGAGGAGTTGTGATTGTTACACAGAGCGGGCTTCTCTGAAATGCAATTTCTTTTACATCTGATGGAATGTCAGTCCAGCCACCACCAACTCGTTCTAGTTTTATCAAGTCAGTTTTCTTCCAAGTCCTGACATCTTTAATTGGAAATCGGCTTAGGAAACTCTGCTCGATGCCTCGGTAATAGCCAACTTCTTCAGAGACCACATAGTCATAACCCATTCCGTTTAAATATTTGTCATTAAACCACTCAAGTGCTTTTTGACTTTCAACTTCTTGTAGAGCGAGTACGTCAGCATCAAGTTCTTTAATAACTTTCGCTAACTCTTCACACCGTTCATTTGAAGTTGGACCGGGGTTATCACCAAAATCGTCGTACTTCCCTTCAAGCGATAAGTCATTTTCTTGATCAAAGAAATTCAGCATGTTGTAAGAACCAACACGAATGGTGCCTTCTATTCTTGGCATCGCTTCAGTAAGCCCGAATCTATGGTGTTGCGATGGAGCAATCAACATCATTGAAAGAGTAATTATTTGTAAAATCATTCCCCGATGATACCGAAAATGGTTCTGTTAGTCGAGTTGGGCTCTCCTGAGATCAGAAATCATTTTTGAGAGTGCATTAGCTCGTAGAAGCAAGAGCGCGGTTTCAAGTTGAGGATCAAGCCCCTTTGTGATTAAGTCATTAATATCAGGCCTGTCATCTGTTTCGCTATCAATAAGAATGAGGTCTGCTTTCTGTCTAAGTTCATTTGACTTAGTTATTTGATCTGGTGACATACGAACTTCGACGTCTGGAATAACGCCCCAATCAGAAGAACCACGACGCTTGTGCACTAAACGTCCTGGGGTCATTCCTCCATCTGGTGATGGCAAACGATAATATTGCGTTGTGAGTTTGACGTTGGATTCGGATGAAACTTGGTGTACTGTCTGAACGCTGCCTTTTCCCCAACTACGTTGCCCAACAATAATGCCAGCATCGTGTGCTTGTACGCAGCCCGAAACAATTTCACTTGCACTTGCTGAGCCCTGATTAATCAAGATAACTACTGGCCAATCCGCAAGGTATGCACGGTTTGCTCTCGCGCTCAT
>CAZABE010000119.1:0-2406 GCA_964483425.1 uncultured Isosphaeraceae bacterium
ACTGGAATGCGTTTCTCAAGTTTCATTTGCACTGGTAAAGAATACCCAACCGCTTCTTCAAGCGATCTGTGAGCTCTCACAGCCAAGTCGGTAGTCACTGACCAATCAATCTCCGTTTTTCTGATTGCCTCATCGTGCCAGACAATCGCGTATCTAGAAAGGGAGTGTCCATCCAATCTAGTTATTTCAATTTCATCAAATAGTGAAATACTCGCCATTTTAGAAGTAATTGGGTGCATCCCGTCGGACCGTGGCGGTTCAACTGATAGCGACAAATTGACTTTCGCAGGTGCTCGCACGTGTACTTTTTGCAAATCCATTTCGACAAGGATACCAGACGAGTATGATGCACACCAGATGAAGTTAAAGAAGTTCATAATCACGACAATTACCGTTGTAGGGATACTCACAACGACTGCATATTTTGTTGTACCAAAGATAGCTACTGGGATTATCGAAAACAAAATATTAAATAACAGTGAGAATTCTGTCAAAATTATCGAGGTCTCTTGGAGTGGACCACAGCGAATAACTGGGTTGAATTATGCTGATGAACGCTTAAATGCAGATTTTGATGTCACCATTAGTAATACTTTAATTTCACTCATCCTTACCAAGGCACCTTTAGACGTTTTGGTACAGGGCAATGCAAAAATAAATATGTTTTCAGAAGACGAAGAAATTCCTACACTTCAAACTGTAACGCCAGCCCAAACCCCATCAACAAAACAAGAAACACCTTCTTTCCCAGCAGTTAAGGTTCGAGCCGAACTTACATCCTTAACTCTTGTTGGAGATGAATCACTTGCCTTTAGTGATGTGACTGCAAACATCAATATTGAACCAGATATGCATTTTGTTGCTAGTGCAAGTGCGACATCCGAATTGGGCGGTTCCGTAGTAATTGATTGCAGCGCTCCTAATTTCATCACTTCAAGCGGTGATGTTAACTGGGAATCGAGCGCAAATTGCACTATCAATATTACTAATACGCCAATACCTACAATCCAAGGTATTGGTGGTTGGTCTGTACTCAAATTGGAGGGAGATCTTTCTTCCCCCAACTTGAACGAATCAATCAATGTTGCTGTGGATGGTTCACTGGCAGAATACGAAACTCCTCGTGGCAAAGTACAGGTTAAAACACAACTTCTAAAAACCACTAACGAAGATAACCCTTTTGTTTTCTTGGGAAAAGAACTTGTTGGCTCCGTTAATTTGCTTGAAGTACCAACGACTATACTTGGACCATTCTTAAATACCTTACAAATTGAGCCAGCGAAAGACATTGGACCAACGATGGATCTTCGAATTGAAAGAACAGCCCATACCTCACCGCTTTCAGCCTCATTTGATTCAGAGCAACTCCAACTTAACGGGACTATTCACACAGATAGTGGGCTTCTTTCAAACGTTTCAATAGATGCGAATATTCGTGATGAATTGTTGCAAAAGATAACCAAAGAGCAACTTGTTGGTAAAGCAAGATTATCTGTCCATGCAGATCAAATTATTCTTGTTGGAAGTAGTAGTAACGGCAAACCAGAGTGCGAAGCCAAACTAACTATTACTGGAAATATGCACCACGTTGAAACAAAAGCGGATATTTCATCCATTGAGTGTAATGCCAATTGCTCTCTTAAAAACCGTACTATTTCTGCAATCGGTTCTGCTCTTGTTAATAAACAAAAAACTAACTTTGACATCAATTTAAAATCAATAAACAAAAACAAACTCGATGGTATTGACGATCTCTGGAAAACAATTACAAGACAACTTCCTCAGGGAACTGGAAATGTAGCAATAACAAATGTTCCAACCTCATTGATTCAACCGTATATCAAAGATGAACGAGTTAAAATTTCTCGGGACGTAGGAGCGACCATAGATGTTGAAGCAGCGTTAAATCACAATTCAATAGATATAAATGCAAAGACTAAAAAAATTGCGGCCTCTGGAACCTTACATTTGAAGGGAACCGAATTGGAATCGTTTAGCAATTTGCATATTGACGCTTTCGTTGCGAAATCCGTTGCAAACGAATTTGTTGGTATAAATAAACCAGCGACAATCAAAGGTGTTGCTAAGACATTAGACCTAGATGGCAATGCTGAATTTGATGCAACCATTGCAATTGATAAACATCGCGCTTTTGTTCAAGGTAAAACAACTCGAAATATAGACAATTCACTTGACGCACATCTTGCAGCAACAGGTATTCCAACACAATACATAGATCCACTTCTTTTTGATTCAATTGGATCTCCACTTGCTGTTGAACTTATAGCAAAGAACGTTTTGGACAAGGCGGTTGTTACCGCTGGTGGAACTTCTCCAAATGCTGCTTTTGAAACAAATTTAATCTTTAACAAAAATACTGTCTCAACAGTAGAGAAAACATTCACT
>CAZABE010000120.1:0-2940 GCA_964483425.1 uncultured Isosphaeraceae bacterium
GGACTAAGTCGTAACAAGGTAGCCGTAGGGGAACCTGCGGCTGGATCACCTCCTTTCTAAGGGATATCCTTAGACCAAGACTCGAGCATCCGCTCGGTGTTTTGACGTGCCTGGCTCCGAGTATGACAAACTTGTTTGTCATACGAAGTGTGCCTGGCACTAAAAACAAGTAGAGAGATCTACGCTTGGTTGTCAGCACATCCTCGTGCGATCGCAAGATCGCGTACCGGTACAGCGATGTACCGGATCGGTCTCCCCAACTGTTCACTTTCCAAGGAATTGGCAAAGAGAAATGAACGCCTTCATCGAAAGATGAGGGCGTTTTTTGTGCAAAAAAGGGGCTTAGTGTTTAAAATTACCAGAAACTTGCGAAAAGTGCAAGTAAACGGCAAAAGTTATGGTATACTGAAGTCGAGATACTAGTATGCAAACTCTTACGGAACAACTTATTGATATCGGTTTAGCCAACCAAGTTATTACTTCTGACTTGCTAGCGCGTTTCTATCCAGAAAGCGACCAAGCAAGATATGGACTTGTTAACAGATCGCTAAAGCATGGCGAACTTGAGCAAGTAAAACGCGGAAAGTACGTGCTTACCAAAAAGTTTCGATTTGCCCCACCCCATCCTTTTGCACTTGCCCAATCATACTGTGCTGGAAGTTATGTTTCATTCGAAACAGCACTGGCATTCCATGGTTGGATTCCTGAGCGAGTAGTTACAACTGCATCTGTCACACCACGAAGAAAAAAACGTACATTCAACTCCGACCACTTTGGCCAATTTACTTTCCATCCCCTTGCAACGAGTCAAGGGAGATATCTTGAATTAGTCGACCGAGTTGTTATTGATAAACAAACGATGTTGATTGCAAAGCCAATTCGTGCACTCATGGATCTTGTTTGTTTGCGAAAAGAGGCATGGCAAGGAATTGAATGGATGACTGAAGGATTGCGTATTGAAGAAGAAGTGTTGCAACAAGTAACTTCTTCTCAATTAGCAATTTTAAAGCAAACATATAAGAATGCACGTGTTTTGGCATTTCTTGATGAATTACAGAAGGCGTTACAGCTATGATTGAGTTACTCCGTGAACGGATGCAAAAATATACACTCGCTAACAAGATAGAGGAAGAATATGCAATCAGAGAAATTGTGCAGGAAACGGTCTTGTATGCATTGTGGCGTGGAGGTTTTTATGAAGTGGCTGCATTTCAAGGTGGCACAAGCCTACGGGTTGTGCATGGAATGCAGCGATTTTCTGAAGATCTAGATTTTATTTTGCAAAAGGCCACACCATCGTTTGTATGGAAACCATATTTGGACTCAATTGTTGAGGTGCTAGAAGAATTTGGATTGCGGTGCGAAGTTATTGATCTAAGCAAAGAAGGCAACAATATCAAGAAAGCGATGCTGAAAGATAGTTCAATTCTAGAACTGTTTGATTTATCTTTTTATAGCGATTCAAAACCAAAAATAGTACAAATCAAATTGGAAGTAGACATTAATCCGCCGACTGGTTCAGATTTTTCGCACTCATTTTTGGATTTCCCCCTTGATTATGAGATTTGCTGTCAGGATTTACCAAGCAACTTCGCATTAAAAATCCATGCACTGCTCTGCCGTGGATACTTGAAAGGGCGCGATTGGTTCGATTTTAATTGGTACATTAAACAACAGGTTGAACCGAATCGTCAACTTCTTCAATCAGCACTGTGTCAGAATGGTCCATGGGAAGGACAGAAAATTACTGTCACGCACGATTGGCTTACCCAAGCATTGCAAGACAAAATTTGCACAATTGACTGGACCAAAGCAAGCGGGGATGTAGAGAGATTCCTGTCAAGATCTCAGCAAGAAAGTTTGGTTCTCTGGGGTGAACAATTCTTTTTGAATAAAGTGGAATTGCTTAAGTGACTGTCAGGTCAATAGACATGCAAATAGTGGCTTAATCGTTTTACTTGCTATTTGCATTAACTACGGTAACTTAGAAATCATTTGTCTTCTTTCAAATCGTTAGTAATGGAAGCCATTGAAACCCATATTTATATTGATAACTTCCTGCCGAACTGAGTACACTGTACTTATGAGAAAACTCTCAGCATTAATACTTAGTGTTGTATTTGTTTCTGTTGCCCAAGCACAGATTCGTGTAGTTAATTACAACGTGCATTATTGTTCTGCTGATATGGAAGCAATGGATAAGGTACTTGATGCAGCTTCTGAGGATGGGACTTGCAGCGATGCGATTCCAGTTTCGGTTTTCATGTTTCAAGAAGTTAATAATGGAGTGCCAAAAAAACTGCATGGTTTAGTTGGCGATGAGTATTCCATGGCAGTGTACACAAACAAAAACGAGTTATCTGGAAGAGCAGAATCCGGTGGTGCTCAAGCGATGTTCTACCATTCAGAGCAACTTCTCGAAATACCAGACGACCATAAAGATATTTATACAGGTGCAACCCGAAATGCAGATAGATGGCATCTTGTAGGTATCGGTGAAAATGATGGAGTTGATTTGTGGGTTTATAGTGCCCACTTAAAGGCATCCAATGGAAGTGAAAACAAAGAGCAACGTCTCTTTGGCGCGAAAGCAATACTTGAAGACATCTCGACTCTACCCGAAGGTGCAAATGTGATTGTCGTTGGAGATATGAATTTCTATTCTATTCGTGAACCCGCATATCAAGCATTCATTAAAGTACTATTGGATCCCCTTGGTACAGACGAATGGTCAGGGGAAGACGATGCAGAAAAGCATACACAGTCCCCAAGAAAAGTGAGAAATGGTGGACTTGCATACGGTGGAATGGACGATCGATTTGATTTTCAATTTATAAGTAAAACATTGCAAGATGGGAGAGGGCTAGACCTTGTTCGGGGGTCTTATCATTCCCTTGGCAATGATGGGAAACATTATGATATTGCAATCAATGATGGTGA
>CAZABE010000121.1:0-34554 GCA_964483425.1 uncultured Isosphaeraceae bacterium
GGTAATAAACAAATATCGTGACACGCTTGGTGCTCGATTCAAGATGGCAGTAAGTGACCGAAGGTGGGAAGAGGCAATCGAATTTGGTGAAGTGATTACTCATCAATTTCCAAATACAAAGATGGCTGAAGAAGTACAGACCATGCTAGAAACCATTAGAGTCCGTGTAGGAGAGGATGATACGTCACTATGAATTTTAGATGGTTGCTAGTTTTGAGTTGTCTAACAGGTTGTGTATCAGATGACTTCAATAATATGGCTGAGGTCTTTGATCCAATAACTCCCACTCGGGCAGCTGTAATGGCGTTAGATCAGCACAACTCTGACGATAGACGCCAAGGCGTTACCTTGTTGGCAAACTCTCCATTTGGTGGAGCACCAGATTATTTAGCACTCTATCGTGACTATATTGCAAGTGATAGAGACCCGCTAGTTCGTGCAGCAGCAATCAAAGCTCTCGCTCGATTTGGCGATCCAATGGATGCATTGATAATCGCCCCGTGGTTGGATTATGAAGAATCAAAAAGTATGCAGGTGCGAAGAGCAGCAGCAACTGCATTGCAACGATTGCACAACCCATCAGTTGTCCTTCCGTTGCTACGCTCTTTAAATAATCAAAATGAAGAAAGTCAAGTTCGTAATGCTGTTGCTATTGCGCTTGGCCAATACCCCCAACATCAAGTATTTAATGGACTCGTAGATGGTTTGCGATCAAATGATTTATTAATAAATCTTTCTTCGGCACAATCGTTGCATGTTTTGACGGGTCAAGTTTTTGGTACTGATTGGGATGCTTGGTACGAATGGAGTGCTTTGACAACGGACTTAGGTCAGGACTTGTTTGCCTTCAAATCAGATTACGAATACCCAACGTATCAGCACCTTGATCGATGGTGGGACAATTTAATTTTTTGGGAGTACAGAATTAATGAACGTCCCGATTCACCCGCTGGGCTGAAGGAAGAAACGACAAAATCAACTTACGATGATGACGTTGAGTCCTCCAAGTGACTGACGATCAAAAACCGTTTTCGAAATCCGATGAGGAACGTAGGATTGCATCAATGCAACCCTCACCAGAGGATTTGCAAGAACCACTAGCTGAGCCAACGGGAGCGATACGCAGCGGATCACTTGCTGGAAAGTCGATGTGGGCAGCGATATGGTTTCTTGCAATTCCAATATGTATTCAACAAATATTAGTAGCTTGTGTTGGACTAGCAGACAAAATATTTGCTGGTGCACTTCCTGAAAATATCGTACTTCCAGCGATGGATGCTATTGGAATCGGTTCCTATATTGGCTGGTTTATTGCAATAGCGGTTTCAGGTGTTGGGATTGGTGCTCAGGCACTCATTGCAAGAGCAATGGGTGCAGGGAATGTTACAGATGGCCACAAAGTTCTAGGGCAATCAATCACCCTTGCATTCTTTTGGGGATGTGTTGTTGGAGTTGCACTTTGGTATTGCGCTGCTCCGCTTGGTGAACTTTGCAAACTGTCAGAGGTAGCAACAGTCTATTTGGTTCAGTATATTCAGGTCTTAGCATTAAGCATGCCTGCGTGTAGCATTATGACAACTGGGTCGATGGCACTTCATGGAAGTGGGGACACATTCAGACCAGCGACAGTTACTATCATAGTGAATATCGTTAATGTTTTTGTTTCGTGGGGGTTGAGTGGAGCGGATGTCAGATTAGGTACATCGATTTTGTCCAACCCATTTTCTTGGGACTTGCACGTAGTTGGTATCGCTGTGGGTACTGCATCTGCGTATCTTGTTGGAGGACTGTTAATTCTTTGTGTTCTTCTTCGTGGAGCGAAGGACTTGAAACTCAACCTAAGAGATTTAGTACCAGATTTCTCTTTGTTTTATCGGATAGCTAAAATTGGAATACCAAACTTTTTTGAAGGACTTTCCATGTGGGCGGCGAATCTCTTTGTTCTTCAATTCATTGGGCAAATCGCAGCCAAGATGGCTATGGAAATGGATTCGGACGAACCAGTTGCCCAAGGATTACAGGGTGCACATGTTATAGGCGTGCAGTGGGAAGCGTTCAGTTTCTTGCCTGGGTTTGCAATTGGAGTTGCAGCTGGCACTCTTGCAGGTCAATATCTAGGTGCAGGAAACAAAAAACAATCAAGGAAAGCCGTCTTGGCATGTACCTTGCTTGCGGTTTTGTTTATGGGTTCACTTGGGCTTGTAATGATGTTTGCAGGCAGTGCATTGACATCAGTTATCTCAACTGAACCGATTCACCTATCACTCGTTCCGAAGTTATTATTCATTGCTGGTATTACACAGGCAGGTTTTGCTGTAATGATGGTTGTGCGGCATGCCCTTAAGGGAGTTGGTGATACGTTTTGGACAATGATTATTACATCAGTTTCAAGTTGGGGAGTTCGATTACCAGCAGCATGGTTCCTTGGTGTCTATCTTGATTTAGGACTTGTTGGAATTTGGTATGCACTTTGTGGAGAAATGGTAGTTCGCGGTGCATTGTTTTACTTACGATTCCAGTTTGGAAACTGGGCAAAGAACATTTGACAATTAATTCTGCTCTAGAGCCGAATCAATTGTTTGGATGAGTTTTTTAAGATCCGATTTCTAGGCGTTCGGCAAGAATAGATGGTAAGCCGACGCTATGAGTTTCAGCTTGGGCTGCTTTGATGTCGTACTCTGTTCTGTAAAGAGTAAAAATGGATTCTGCTTCTGGGGATGTATACTCGAGTGTTGCAAAACTTGCTCTGCTATCTCCGTCCCTTGGTTGCCCAACCGAGCCAGGATTACAGAGATATCGATCTTCTGGCTTAAGAATTATTGGTTCGCCCTCATTTGGCTTTTGAAGTGTAATTTCTCCAGAGGGTTGAGCTCTAAAAACTGTAGGAAGGTGGGTGTGACCATGTAAACAAATTCCTTGGTCTAGTCCTTCAAAAGCTTCTATGGCATGTGGAAGTTCATGAACATAAGCCGAATCATGTAGAACGGGGGTATCGTGTACTAACAATAAGGAATCGCCTAGACGAATTCTAGTTTTCATATGGCTTATAGCGTGAAGATGGTATGGACCTAGTTGGCTTCGAGTCCAATTCAAAGCTGCTAGGGCGGCATTATTGAAGTACCTGCCAAGATCTGGGTCTAGAACCGCTTCGTCATGGTTTCCCTTGATAACTTCGTGACAATAACTAAGAACAAGGTCAAGGCATTTTGATGGTGCAGGTCCATATCCGACAATATCACCAAGACAAATAATTCGATCGACTTTCATCTCGCCAAGTTGTTCATAGACGGCCTTTAGCGCTTGCGAATTACCATGAATATCCGAGATGATGCCATATTGTGACATGGTGTCTACTCTGTATCGACTTCTTCCGATTGTATTGAAGCGAGATATGCTTTAATTTTCGTTTTGTCTGGTCCGAGCACCATTGTTTGGCGTCTTCCAGCAAACTTAGGTGGTGTTTCAACTTTTGCAATATCTTCAAGTTTTTTGATAATTTCTTGCATTCGTTCATCGCCACGTTCTTTATGCATCATCTCTCTACCACGAAAATTTTGGACAATTAAGACCTTGTGCCCATCTAGCAAAAATTTTCTTGCTTGGTTAACTCGGATTTGAACATCGTGTGGATCAATTTTCATTGAGCGACCGAGTCGAACTTCTTTGGTTTCTACGCTTTTTGTTTTTGCACGATTTGCACGTTCTTTCTTAGATTGTTCATAGCGATATTTACCAAAATCTAGAATTCGGCAAACTGGTGGGTCGGAATTAGGTGAGACTTCGACAAGATCAAGCCCCGCCTCTTGAGCTAGACGTATCCCTTCAGATTTATCTACAACCCCAATCATATTTTCATCTTGATCAATCAATCGGACTTGTTTTGCCCTGATTCTGTCATTAATACTGGGAAGATTTCGATTATTTTCCCTTGGTCTAATTTGTCGTCTTCGAGCGATAGTGAGTTTCTCCATTTATGAGTGCATAAAACAAAACGATTGTCTTGATCAGACGATCCGAAAGTATAAGTGAGTTGTTTTTTTGGATATTTGTCATGCGGTTTCGCAAGGAATATGTGCATATACAGATACCTCGGTGTTTGACCGAGTTTCAAGATTATTGTTCATTGCACATTTTATTTCCATATCCAATTGACACCAAAAGAGGTGTAAATGGTCAGGATAAGCAAAATCTAGACAATAATCAACCACATTATGGCATTTCAACGTTTGGAAAGCAAGTTTTTAATGCACAGATTTCTCCGCGGGATTGGATTTCAGTTAAGAGGGCGTCTGCGAATGCATCAAGACCAGTCGCTCCTAGGTCTTCCATAATTCCTCTCATCCGAACGCTGACATTGTTATTTTCAGCATCGCGTGGACCGACTACTACAATCCATGGGACTTTCATCTCTGCTGCATTTCTAATTTTTGCTTGAATTCTCTCGTCGCTTTTGTCAACTGTTGCCCTTATGTCCTTATCCAACATCGATTGGTATACGTGTTGTGCGTAGTCGTTTGATTTTTCAGAAATTGCAAGTACACGAACCTGTTCAGGAGCGAGCCAAGTCGGGAATGCACCGCCGAAATGTTCGATGAGTACTCCGATAAATCTCTCCATTGACCCAAACGGTGCACGGTGAATCATTACGGGTCTGTGGTGGTTGCCATCTTTACCAATGTATGAGAGATCAAACCTCTGCGGTAAATTGTAGTCGACTTGCACAGTGCCAAGTTGCCATGGTCTTCCTATGACATCGTTCACGATAAAGTCAATCTTTGGTCCATAGAATGCAGCTTCGCCCGGTTCTTCAACGAAAGGGACGTCAAGGGACTTTGCAGCAGTTCTGCATGCCTGTTCTGCTTTATCCCAGTTTGAAAGATCTCCAACATATTTATCAGTGTCGGCATCACGAAGTCCAACCCGAACAGTAAAGTCGCGCATGCCTAGGGTTTTGAAAATAATTTTGACAAGTTCAAGACAACCGATTAATTCACCTTCAACTTGATCCTCAGTGCAAAATAAATGAGCATCATCTTGTGTGAAACCGCGTACACGAGTCATACCACTTATTTCACCCGACTGTTCCCACCTATAAACGGTACCAAACTCCGCAAGTCGAATTGGTAAATCGCGATAACTATGCTGTCCGTTTGCGTATATTTGAATGTGGTGTGGGCAGTTCATCGGCTTGAGTAAATACCCATCGATTTCACCATCCTCCATCATGTTTGCAAGTTCGCTACAAGAGCAACCCTCATTTGCAAGTTTATTAAGTTGGTCTGGGTCTATGAGTGGCGGATATTGGCTATCTTGGTAATAAGGGTAATGGCCAGAAGTTCGGTACAAATCTAGTTTACCAATATGGGGGGTGAAAACTTGGCTGTACTGTTGTCTTCTTAATTGTTCTGAAATAAAGTTTTGTAATTCCTGCCTGACTATTGCTCCGTTTGGTGTCCAAAGAAGAAGTCCTTGCCCAACCATCTCATCTATGTGGAATAGACCTAGTTTCTTCCCAATTACTCGGTGGTCGCGTTTTTTCGCTTCTTCAAGTAATTTGAGATGGTTCTTTAGCTGTTTTTTATGTACAAATGCTGTTCCATAAATGCGAGTCAATCTGTCTGATTCAGCGTCGCCATGCCAGTAACTACTTGCAATACTTTGAAGAGCGAAGGCACCAATTTTCCCAGTCGAAGGGACGTGTGGCCCTCTACACAAATCTTCCCAGTTTTCGTTTGGTGCGCCGGTTGCATACCAAGTTAATTTTGTAGATCCGTTCTCTATTGCTCGTTGAGCATTGTCAATTTTATATTTACTACCTTCGTCAGTAAGTTTTTTCATCCCTTCTTCGATGGGTAACTCATACTTTGTGAATGGTCTGTCCTCCTTGATAATGGTGGACATTTCGTGTTCAATTGCTTCAAATTCTTCACTGCTTAGTGGCTTGTTTTCATCGAAAGAAATGTCGTAATAAAAACCATTATCAAGTGCTGGTCCGTAGACCAATTCTGAGTCAGGATGTAGCCGCTGTATTGCCTCAGCCATTACATGTGCGCAGCTATGTCGAATCAGTGTTAGAGCATCTGGGTCACTATCTTTTTCCCCTTTGCGCGCTGTAATTATTTTTAGTTCGACATCATCACGAATTGGAGTATGTACATCACAGAGTTCTCCATTGATTCTTGCACCTATTGCACAATCAGCTAGACCATCAGAGATATCTAAGGCAACTGCGTGTGGTGTAGTTGAGTCATCAAATGAGCGAGTTGTGTCGTCTGGGAGCGTTATGGTTGGCATGATTACTTATTAAATAAATCCGATTGGGTGGGAATTACTGGTGGCTCTTCTTGAAGTTCGGTGACTTCACGTGAGAGTGCTTCTAAGTCCTGGAAGTTGAAATATTCACTTGCGTAGCGTATGTAGACAATTTGATCTACTGATTTTAATTGATATGCAACACGCAGCCCGACTTCTTTGCTTGGCACCTCACGCTCAAAAAGTTGCATAAGATCTTCTTCAACATCCCGAACAATGGTGACTTTTCGATCTTCAGGTATTGCACGTTTCCCACAAGCTGCCTGCAGACCTTTGAGAACTTTTTCGGGATCGAAAGGAACGCGGGTGCCATCTCTCTTAATAACCATGAGCCGTGAGGTTTTTTCAACTCGTTCGAATGTTGTGAACCTTCGGTTACATTTTTGACATTCTCGCCTGCGACGAATGGACTTTCCCCCGTCTGAACTACGGCTATCGATTACTTTATCTTCGTCTCGTTCGCAATACGGGCACAACATAGTATGTTCATTGTACTTTACTAGGACAAATTTTGGATTATGGGTTTATTGATGGTGTCCAATCAATGGTATTGGCTTGAGGTGCCCACCTTCGCATATCAGCAAGATCTTTAAGAGATAAAAACTCAGTGGAGCCATCAAGTTGCCCAGAAAGAACATTACCATTGTGGCGTGCTGACAGGTTTCCATGATCAGCAGAGTTGCTTGTAGGCATAGTTGATGGTTCACCATCAACCGTGTTCCACCGCCATGTTTCGCTGTTACTTGGAAAGTATGGGCTCTTGATCTCAAAATAACCTTCGGAGAGGAGTGCTATTCCATCAGATCCATTATCAGCTTCAAGCGGTGCTTTAGCTGATGCAAATACCAATTGTTTTGAAGGATGTGGGATGTCGGATAGGAATTTACCGTACAAACGTTTGCTTTCGAGGGCGGGAAGTGCAGTTGTTCTTGCGTCTCCTCCCATCCACTCACTGTTGAGCCCAAATGAAGGGAATACACTTGCAATGTAACTGTAATTCTCAGTTCCTGAATATTGAGTCAGCCATTCTGTTTGACCATTAACGTAAAGGGAAGTCATTGCATTATCAAGGTATGGGAGTAACCTCCAGACATACCGTCCGCTAGCTGGCCACGAAATGGTTTCTCCATTTGGACCTGTGAACGTTTCTTCTTGGTTACTTGAGTATCCTTCAATCAACTCACTTTTTCTATCTGTTGCAGCTAAGAAATATGCCTGTAGTACAGATCGCATTGAACTTGCTTCTCTGGTACCTACCGCAGCGGTCATCACTTTCCCAGTAACTGCAGTTGTAAGACCAACTAGAACTGAGATTATTGCTATCACGATAAGCAATTCAACGAGCGTAAAACCAGATTTCAAGTTTATATTGGTTTGTTTCATCAGAGCGAAATGTCTTGGAGCAGATTAGAAGTAAGAGAAAAAAATCGTAAGTACGAATAATTGGCATTATACCGCAAAACAAGTTGCGAATGGGTCTCAATGGCGATATACTTCCTCGCCATGGAGATCGCTATGAAAAACCCACCGATTCTGTTATTGACGCTGAGTGCAACGATTGTACTTTTTCAACCCGTAGTCGCACAGACCTACACGAATACTCTAGAAGCCCCCGATTTCGACCGGTGGATGTACCCATTTAATGGTTCAATTGGTAATCGAGAAGTTGCGCCGACCTTCTCATCAATAGGTGGTGGTTATGAGATTTTTGATGATCGAGATGCTCAAATATTGTTGGGTTTTATTACACCTGATGATATTCCAGTTGGATTAGGTGCATCGCATTACGATGTTGTTGAAGCGACGCTACATATTTCTATTAGCAATGAAGGGAATATCTACGATTCAACTACAGATGATTGGCAAAGTTACCTAATTGACTCAGGATTTGAAGACGAAGATGTCGGTCGTCCAATGGAACTGTATGGCGCAGCATTTCGCGGTGGTTTTAATGGTTGGACTTTCGGTGAAACGGGTCCCTTTCCATTTGGTGCAGTGCGCCGTGAGCGTAATGCATACCCGATTATGTTTGACAATGGGATTACATACGACGTTTCAAATAACGTGCTTGATGAATTTCAACCGAACTCATTTGCAGTTGGAATAAACGAAACGCTTACACAAGGGCAACTTATACCAACGGAAACTGTTCTTTCTTTTTCTATAAACGTTGATGACTCAGATATTCAATGTTATTTAAGAAATGGATTTAATGATGGCTTGTTAAGTTTTATCGTATCTTCCTTGCACGAAGCACAGGAACCAGGCGCAAGATACGACAGAGGATTAATTCAGCCGAATTTTCACATGAAAGAAAGTTGGGCTGTGTATTTTGGCATAGCGGAAGCAGCACAATTGAGTTTTACTGTTCTTGTTGATGAAACATCCACAATTCCGGAGGATTTAGATGGCGATGGAGTTGTCGGAGTTAGTGATATTTTAGTTGCCCTGAGTGATTGGGGTTTTTGTTCTTGTTGTTCTAGTGACCTAAACGCAGATGGTGAAGTAAACGTTTCAGATTTACTTGCCATTATTGCTGCTTGGGATTCTTAAATTTATAAAGGAGTAAGAGATATGCTAGGTAAAGTTTTATTTTGTTTGAGTGTTGCGGGTTTTGCAACACCAATAGTAGATGCTGACTTGGTAAACCCATCTGTGCCAGTTTGGAGAGGTGATGTTGGCACACAATATTATGGTTGGGATTCGTTTACATCACCGTATAACGCGCCAAATTTCAATGACAGCGGCAGTGCAGGTGGTATGCTGTTTAATTTTGCTGAGGGTGCAATGATTACTGGTTCAGGAAATATCTATAATCAAACCAGCGGTTTAGCAATTCACGTATATGGTTATGGTCCACTTGAGCAAGCGGTTTTAAACGTTGCATCAATGGGAACCGAAATGGACTACGCAAATGTATCACTTTGGGTTAGTGATGGAGAGAACGGTCAAATGTTCTCTTACGATGAATTTGCAACGAATTATTATGAAGAAATACCAAATTTTGGTGCAAATGTAAGCACTTCATATGAATGGGATTTGGCAGGCTACACTGGCGTGATTACTGAATGGGCGTTCTTTATTAATGGAACTGCACCTCACAATGTTCTTGACGCAGTTACTGTTGACATTTTTACAGGCGCAGTCCCTGCCCCGAGCGTACTTGCGCTTCTTGGTGTTGCTGGGTTTGCTTGTAGACGAAGAAGATGACCACCATAGACAATTTAATAAAAGAGCCCTAGTTAGATGGGGCTCTTTTTTTTATTCCTGTTCCCTAAGGTTAGGTGTTTATATTTGGTGGTTTATTAACCGCGGGTTAATTTATTTTTCGGCGGGTGCGATTGCTTCGCGTGATTCTGCTTCAAGATAAAGAATTCGGTTGCAAGATACGCATTTGATGATTTCTTCTCTGTTCCCGAGCAAAGAAGTAATTGCATCTAGTGGGAGCCGTAAGCTGCAGGAAGTGCAGGAGTATTCGTGTCGCTTGAGATCAATAATCTCGATTGCTGCTAGCGCTTCGCCTTCGTAGTCGTCAGCAAGGGAATCAAACTCATCCAGAATTGATTCAGGAATAACCTCAGCGGCACCATCGCGTTCTTTCTCAAGTTCGGTAAGTTGGTTTGAGATTTCTGATTTGCGGGTCTCAAGTTCTTTTTCCGAGACCTGTAAAACTTTTTCACGTTCGGTTTTGCGTTGTTCGATATCGGAGGAAATCTGGTCGAGTTCTTCAACTACACCCATTTCAATCAGTTCTTCGTCTTCAAATGCCTTGCGATGTTCCTTAATAGTATTCATCTCAGCAAGTAGTGCAGAATACTGTTTGTCATTTACCGCTTTATTTAGGTCTTCACGAAGGTGTTCAATTCTGGCATCAATCGAACCTATTTCGGTCTCGATGTTTGCGATATTTGCTTTGCGTTGTTTTCGTTGTATATCGTTTTCGGTTTTTTCTACCTCAATCGTACCCATTTGTTTCTTTTGGACATTCAGGTAAATTTGTGCCGACTCAACTCGGTTACGTAAACTGCGTACTTGACGGTCAACTTTGTAAAGTGTTAACAAGTTATCAATCAAAACCATAGAGTTTCATTCTATCAGAGTATTGCTTTCTATGGAAGAAACCAATATGCAACTACGCCCACCAAGAGAAGTGAATCGATTACATCGAGAATACCTCCCAGACCCGGAAGTACTGAGGAGGCATCTTTAATGCCGCTATCTCGTTTAAACACACTAATGAGCAAGTCGCCAACTTGACCTACTCCTCCAAATAGAACTCCAAGAAAAGCAGCATATCCAAGTGCGACTGTGGGTTCGTCGTGGAGGAAGGTGTTATTCAGTGATGCGAGAACTATTGCTGTAAGTGAAGCGGTAACTAACCCACCGATTAAGCCCTCCCATGATTTTGCAGGGCTAACCCAAGGGATCATCTTTCGTTTGCCAATGTTGCAACCAACAAAAAAAGCACCAGTATCGCACATCTTCACGATTGCGATGATACCGACAATCCACCAAGCACTATGGTCACGCCGAATCAATAACAATAGTCCGAAGCCCATCGCGATATATGCTGCAGTTGCAACCGTAAACGTTGCCCCAGCAATAACGCCGCGTAAATCTTTGCCTTTTGTAATGCAAATTGTTGAAAGAGCAAAACTAACGACCATAATTGAAGACAAGAGTGCGATTGCTTTACTTATTTCCATCGATGGAGGAATAAGATAGATAGCCAAAATCCACACCTCCATAGAAAGTATTAACACTGGGGTCGAGCAGCGAATGCTAGCATTATTCGCCATGGCTCCAAACTCGATTGCAGCAATTGGTGCAGCGAGCATTGCAAGAATCGCAATCAAGAGTCCTGGTTGTAGAGATGTCCCACAATCGCAAGTGATGCTTCCAAGTTGATTATCGAAGTAGATGAGCGCAATGAGCGCGATACTCATAATAGGACCTGTTATCAGTCGATGTTTTAGCATGTTGGATTACCCCAAAGTTCGTAACCACCGGCGATTGACTGACAATTTAAAAAGCCCAGCGAGCGTAAATACAATGCGAAAGTTTCAGAACGGTTGCCAATTCTACAATACACATAAATATATTCGTCTCTCTGGTAAGGAAAATCATCGATTCTGATGCTCAGATGCTGTAGAGGTAAATGCACTGATTCCTTGAGGTGCCCATTTTCATATTCCTCAATTGTTCGGCAATCAATAACAATTGCTTCCTTGCTTTGTAGCGAATCCTCAAAGGATATTTCAATGGGAAGCGAACTAACTTTGGTCATGGCACATATCGTAACATTAAGTGGAGTGTTCTTGTGCATTTCGATACGCTTGCGAAGCAACATCGAGAGAAAACCCTTTGCGGTTTAGCGCGGATATTACTTTTTTTCTGATTATATCTGCGTCTATAGAAGTGGCTTTAGCAAGTTGCTTAAGTGCGAACTCATCAGCAAATTGCTGTTCGCAAATACCTTCTAGTTCCTCATCAATTGCTCGTTGTGCAACATCAGTACCTATTTCTTTTTCGTGTAATTTATGTTGAAGCCATCTTCGACCTGCAGGTTCTTTTCGAAGCCATTCTCGAATGAGTGCTTTTGCAAATGCAATGTCGTCAATCCAACCATCTTCTATTAGTTGTTCAACTGTAAGTTGAGCGACTTGTTCCTCAACACCTCTTTTTTTGAGTCGCGTTCTTAGTTCGTTCGAGCCCCACTGTCTTCTTGAAATCAAATCGATTGCTATATGCCTTGCTTTTGTGATTTCATCATGTAATTTAACCGTACTGGTTGTATCTTCGTTCCACTCTGATTTGACCGTGAGATTTAATTCCTCAACTGTCGAGAAGGGTAATGTCATAGCAAGTTTGCCTTGCACGTAGATATCTCGAAAATTTGGATCATCCTTTGATGGTTCAATTGCTGTTATGAGGTAGGTCATTGGATACTCTGCATAAAACTGCGCATTTCATCTGCAGCATGGTCATCACCAAGCGTTGTTGCCTGTGAGATTCCATCGGAAAGGGTTTTAACTGCTCCCTTTTGATCTCCCATTTTGTTTTGGCTACGAGCTTTATGTAACCAAGCATAGCAGTAAGCTGAGTCCGTCTCTATGGTTCGGTCAAACCATGCGATTGCCTCTTGATGGGATCCAACTTTAGCGTGTTCCATTGCGATTCCATACATACAGAACGCATCATGAGGGTCACTTTCAAGAAGATTACGCAATTGAGAGAGCCGATCATTTGTTGGTGTACTCATCGGTGTATCATTATACGAATGAAGAAGTTTTGTGCAGTTTTGTTCTTGTTTTTTTCTCTATGTTTGATTAGTAATTCGTATGCTACGAACTTGCAACTGCAACATGCTGCGGGTGGACAATCAACAACATTAGTTATTGGGGATAAATTTTGGTACCAAGCTATTGGAGAAAAAGTATTAGTTCTAAGCAAAAATGGAGGGGCCGTCATCTCATCTATCGATTTAGCAAGTCCCGCTTCTGCACTTTGTACGGACTTAATAATTCGAGGCAAAACACTATATGCTCTCCTTGATGAAGAAGAAGTAATTGAGTTGTCAATTGACTCGTCAGGCGCTCTTAGTGTAAAAAAAAGAATCGGTAAGGATGACTTAGGCATTCTTCCTAAGAGTTTTGGGACTGTAGGAAAGTCGCCAGTTGTTTTTGGAGAGGGCGGCGTAGTTCGACTTTCAGATGGAGTAAACATTTTAGATTTTGATGGTCTTGTCAATGGGGTTGCATACTCTCTTGAGTTTGGTACTGTTTATGTTTCTGATAGGAAAATTTACGATGGTGAGTCCGGAAGATTACTAGGATTAGCGTCGAATCTATACGAATTAGATAAAACAACAAATGCAATTGCTGGAACACTTATTTACGCTAGAACACTAGGAGAGGAGACGGAAGTAGGGTTGTTCACAAGCGAACTTGTGAGTGTAAACAAATCTCTTAGCAAGGAATTACTTGAGGGGGATTTAGAGAGCGTGTTAGTGAGAGGGAGTAGGGCGTACGTCGTTACTTCTTCTGGGATATTTGTTCTTGGTATTTCCCCAAAGGAATTGCGCCTACTTCGTGCATTTTCATTAGATGGAATAAATAAGATAGGTGTTCTTGCATCAAATTATTTTGCTGTATGTGGAAATTTCGGACGTGGACTATTTAGGATTGATGAAGATAGAGGAGGTAATAGCGAAACATTATTTCGAGTTGTACCTTCAAATGGTCCTATGCAAGCGGGTTCATTTGATTCACGTGGCTTGTCGATTCCGTTAGCGTCGGGTTCTGCGTATTACGTTGATAGTGAATTCAAGTTGAAAGAGGGAACAGTGAAAAAAGGGGTTGTTAGTACATCTGCGGTTGTACTTGGTGGTGAGGTTATAATCCTAGGTTCAGGTAGAGAAGTTTCACTGTTGACTTCCCGCGGTGAAACAAGAATAGATATTGGATCTCCCGCCACTACTGTTGTAGCGAATGAAGGAGATTTTTGGTTTGGTACGGATGATGGTGTTAGTGTTTATGGTTTATCTGACGAAAATACACTCCTAAAGAAATCAAGCATTAAACTAGCTGGTCCAGTTTTGCAACTAATTCCTATGCTTGATGGAAGGGTTCTTTTTGTTTCAGGCGCAGGTTTTGTTGGGATAATTGAAGAAACTCAAGAAGCCATTGCATTTGAACAGTAACGTTTGCAAATCGAATCATCTTTGCAAGAACCACCACGCTTTTTACAGACCTTTCTGCCATGCCAGACAAGAAGGTGACTTAGCATTGTCCATTGCTTTTGAGGGAAGAGAGCCATAAGATCTTTTTCGATTTTGTTTGGTTTTGTCTCAGTTGATAAGGCAAACCTTTGAGCGAGTCGTCCAACATGAGTATCGACAACAACGCCTTCGTTTTTATTGAACGCATTGCCAAGTACAACGTTTGCAGTTTTTCTAGCAACGCCACGAAGTTTGATGAGGTCTTTCATAGTGTCAGGTACTTTTCCATCAAAATCATTAACAATCATGCAAGTTGACTCGTAAATTGATTTTGCCTTCCCCCTAAAAAGTCCGATGGATGCTATGAGTGGTTCAATTTCTTCCGGAGAGGAATTGGCAAAGTCCTCTACAGTCGGAAACGATTTGAATAAATCTGGGGTTGCCTTATTGACTCCAACGTCAGTGGCTTGAGCAGAAAGAATAGTTGCTATCAACAATTCAAGTGGTGAATTGTAATGAAGTGCACAGTGCGCGTCTGGATAGCGCTTTTGTAATGCTTTGAATATTTCCTCTGCTCGCTTACTTTCGTTTTGCATTTTTGCTTGTCCAAAAGAAAAAAATCGTTGGGAGCACTAATAGAACAAAACCTATTTCTGCAATTGGAAGAATCCAATCATTTAATGTCCCAGCTTCAATTCTATAACTTTCTGCTTCTTCAAGAAGTTCACGCTCGATTAGGTAATCGGATTTGTCTAGGTAACCCTGTACTTTTGGTTCAATCCACCAGAATATAAGCAAAAAACAAGCGACACCTACAACCGCAAGAGTTACAAAGATAGTTTTAATCATGGGTTCTAAGAGGAACTCCGTCAGTCCACGTCGTACCATCCGCCCACATTTCCTGTTTCCAAATGGGGACTCTCTGTTTGAGCAAATCTATCATAAAGCGGCAAGCAGTAAATGCATCGTCGCGGTGGTCGCTGCTAATTGCTATCACTACGCTCGCTTCGTCAATGGCGACCTCTCCAATTGCGTGAGTAACTCTTACGTGTTGTACCTGAAATCGATTTATTGCTTCTTGTGCAAGTTCTAGCAACTCTTTTTCAGCCATCTCTTGATAACACTCATATTTAAGGGCAGTGAGATCCCCTTGGATCTCATTTTTTTCAGGTCTTGTTCGCCCAATAAATATGCACTCTCCACCACAACCAATTTCAGGTAGGGTGCTTGCGCTTGTCACATCCACCGCATGGTTGCAGAACTGAACATCGATGTTGTTACTGGCCATTACTTATTACATGGTATCACTGCTCAGCGCGTATAGGGTATGCTGCGTGCATGAAGCATGTCTCTTCTAGTCAAAAGGCGGTTGTTTGCGTGCTTACTGTGAGTGATACTCGTACCCTTGAGGATGACCAGAGCGGTCACATTGCAGTTGATGCGCTAGAACAAGCGGGGCACTCTATAGCAAGTCGTGACATTGTTAGAGATGAACTTCCTGCAATCGCGGCAATTGTTTCTGGATGGGCAGCAGATGCAAAGGTTGATGCGATTGTTGTAACTGGAGGGACAGGTCCATCTAGAAGAGATGTTACTCCTGAGGCCATTCTTCCATTAATGACTGCAACTATACCGGGATTTGGGGAGTTGTTTCGACAGTTGAGTTACCAAGAAATTGGCGCTGCCTCTATGTTAAGCCGCGCGGACGCTGGTTGGATTGATTCTGAGAGTTTACGAACTCCTGTTTTTTTACTTCCCGGTTCACCCAAGGCGGTAACTTTAGCAATGCAACAATTAATAATTCCCCAACTCTGTCACCTTCTCGATGTTTGCTCCTTGGAGACAAAACAGTGATTGTTGCACACGGAATCGACATTACAGATGTAAAGCGTGTCGAGTCGATGCTTGAGAAGCATGGGCAAACATTTATTGATCGTTGTTTTACTCAAACAGAACAAGAAGCAGCAAACGTTGCTTCGAAAGATATGCGAGCACAGCGGTTTGCTGCAAGATATGCTGCGAAAGAGGCGGTCTTGAAAGCGCTCGGGACTGGGCTAGCTGGTGGTGTAGAGTGGATTGATATTGGTATTTCCAGAGAAGATGGTCCACCAAATATCACGTTAACAGGACGAGCAGCTGAAATCGCTAAGAAACGAGGAATTGAGGAGTGGCGTTTGAGTTTGTCACACGCAGGTGGAATGGCGATGGCGAGTGCCATCGGAATAGGAGGATTGTCATGAGTCGGAAAAAAGGACCAGCACTTTATGAACTTATCTCAGCGAATAAGCCCTCAAGAGGTACTTCCTCTCCTGCGCCTGTTCAACGAGTAGATGAAGATGTGCACCTAACCCACAATGTACTAACACCAGGACGGTCAATTCGTATGTCAATTGGCACTATTGGAGTAGTTGTAGCGGTTGGTATTGCTCTTATCGTAATTTCATATGCAATGGGTTTTAGGCGTGGTTCTGATATTGCAAGAGCAGATTACGGTAATCGTCTCTTTGAAGAAGTAAATGCATCGCAGACATCTAGACCTCACCTAGGGAATAACCAGCCAGTTATCCAGCCCGAAATCAATCAAACAAATACAAAATCTACTTGGGGGGAGGTTCTAAGTGATCCAAGAGTCGCTGGAAAGAACTATTTCACCCTCATACAGACCTCAAAAGAGGGTGCATTGCAATTAGCGAATTTCTGTAGGGGAAAGGGGCTTGAAACATACGCGATATCTGGCAATAATACGCGGCTCTACCGTGTTATCGCTCTTCCCGGTTCAGTTGATCGGAATGATGCAGTTGCAACGGAATTACGGTCTAAGATTCATGCCATCGGGCAGGAATGGACCAACACCAAGGAAGGTCGCTCAAGTGACCTAAAGGATGCATACCAATCGCTTTACAAGTAGTAGAGCAACAGACAGGAAAAGAACTATGAGCCTTCACAGAAGTTTGAAAACAAAGCCAGCAGGTCTAAATCAACATCGAAACGTTCTAACTCGCGCAGAACGAATTGAGAAACTTGCTGATGAAGATAAGTTTGATAAAGAAAGTGGTTCACCGATTGGTTTGCCAAAAGTGGGTAGCCGGAAAATAAAACTTGCAAGCAAGAAGAAGGCAACTACTGAGGACGAAGGCGAAGTAACCGAAGAATTAGCAAGTGAAGATTAATTTTGACTGCTTCGCTCGACATTGAGCGTCTGCTTTCAAAGCGCGTAAGAGACATTGAGACGTCGGGTATACGCCGAGCGTGGGCACTTGCACAAACGTGCAAGGAACCAATCAACTTATCAATCGGCCAACCGGATTTTCCTGTACACGACTCTTTGAAGAAGGCAGCAATCGATGCAATCCTTGCAGATAGCAACGGATACACAAAAACTGCCGGCGAAGATGTGTTACTCGATTCGATTCACACGCGATTACGTAATCAATTAGGATGGAAGTTTGATGCATCTTCCAAGCATGCAGCCATCGCTACATCTGGTACCGCAGGAGCATTGACACTTGCATTCCTTGCGATTCTTGAGGATGGGGACGAAGTAATTATCCCTGATCCATACTTTGTTATTTACCCAACGCTAGCGAGAATAGCGGAAGCGAAACCAGTGTTGTGTGATACATACCCTGATTTCAGAATGACTGCAGAACGGATAAAAAGATGCATCACCAATCGCACGAAGGCAGTTTTGTTGAATTCTCCTGCGAATCCGACCGGCGTAGTTCTTACGAAGGAAGAGGTTCAAGATATAGCATCGCTTTGTAAAGAGCGTGGAATCTTATTAATCACAGATGAAATATACGATGAGTTTGTATACCCTCCAACTACATTTGCAAGCCCAGCCGAAACAAATGATGATGTTTTAGTAATTCGCGGATATGGAAAAACATACGGTTGCACAGGATGGCGAATGGGTTACGCAGCGGGCTCAAAATTTCTCATTGACGAAATATCAAAACTTCAACAACAAACTTTCGTTTGTGCTTCCTCACCTATGCAACATGCAATGGCTGGTGCCTATGAAATTGATTTAACCGAACAAATCGAACGCTTTCAAAAACGTCGTGACATGGTTGTCGAGAAACTTGAAGAAGTAACGGATTTAGTAGTGCCAGAAGGTGCGTTTTATGCTTTCGTAAAAGTGCCAGAGCATCTACAAATGACTGGAATGGAGTTTATAAGTAAAGCAATCGAACACAATGTGCTTGCTATCCAAGGCAGTGTTTTTTCTGCAAGAGACACACACTTTAGAATCAGTTACGCTGTCGACGAAGCGGATCTTGAAAAAGGGCTGTCGATTCTACACACACTTCTTCAAAGCTCAGAGCCAAATTAATAAACTTTCCCGCGGGATTGTTTAACAAATAAAAAAAAGGCCCCGTCGATGAGCATAGAGCAACACCGACGAGGCGGAGGGGAGAAAGATGTTTTCTACCTCGGTCGATTGCTCTTTTGAACATGAGATTAAAGTTAAATTAGGGAAAATGCAGCTTCAAAAGCGGCGATTTGAGTCGCTGAGCCATATTTTTCTGAGACAAGATTGGAGCCAGAGTCTCCTATTCTCTTTGAAAATTGTCTCTCTTCTAAGGCTATTGAGAGTGTTTTCTTCCAACTATCTTTTAGGATAAACGCGCTTTCTTCATCGATGAGCATGTCGAATCCAGGAATTTCAGTTGCAACTATTGGAATGGAGCAGAGCATTGCCTCAAGGAAAACAGTACGCACAACCATCCGTTTGGAGGGAAGTACAACAAGGTCTGCTTGCACTATAAGTTTTCTAAGTGAACTAATGTCCCTCAAGCAGGTGACCGAGTTATGCATTTCAAGTTGTGAGATAGTTTTCCAAACGCGCTGTTGTTTTTTTCCAGTCATCTCTAAAAAGATATGCAAGTTTGGAAATGATTTAAGAGAAGTAAGGATTTCACTTGTATTTCTTGGGTCTCCTGCTGCATCAAGAATAACAACACATCGGCTAGAGTTGGAATCAAGAGTACTTTTGACGTTGTGATTTGTGACTCCAAGTGGAACTAGGGCGACTCTATCAGTTCCTACGCGGCGAGTGATTTCCTTTTCAATCGATGGTGTTGCAGCAAGCCATCTCCATACAGGGCTATTTTTTTTCACTTTTTTCGCGTCCTTCATTGAAATAACTTCTTTCATAACATGTACTTCAAGTGAAGGCGAAACATCTTGTGAAAGTTGAGTTGCATCTTTCCCATAGGCAACAATAGTAGTTACATCGTTTTTTAAACAAAGTTCAATTACTTCTTCACGTCGCTGTTTGCGAAGTAGCAAGGAGATCGGCATCGGTTGTTCAACTCGTTTTGCAAATGTAACAGTGCTTTCGTAATAGGGGATTGTTTCGGTTTCGGTTTCAGGAACAACACGAATAACTTGGTTTCCGTTATCAAGTAACCCGACAACAAGCCGATTTAACATGGCGTGTTCCTGTTCAAGTCGATCTTTTGACATTAGCATCGCTATAGTCATTTTCTTGCTAACCTCGGCTTTGTTAAGGGGTCTAATGCTGTTGCCATTTCCCTTGGAACAGGGCTTGGTCGTTTCGTTTTTATATCTACGAGTACCCAAAGTGTTTTACACTGGCAAATGAGTATTGGCTTCTCTCGAATGGCGTGAATTAGGGTCGTTCGATTGGACTTTACTCTACGAATGTCTTCCACCCACGTTGAAAGAATTAGTTGATCTCTTGATGTGGCTTCAGAACGGTAATCAATTTCATGCCTTCCAACAAACCACATGATATCCGAAAGTAATAACTGCTCTCTCGTCCATCCACAAGCATCGCAATGCAACTGAGCTCCTTTGTCAATCCACCTTATGTATTCGATATTATTGACGTGATCTACTTCATTGCTCGATTGTTCAAGTAAGACATTGATTTCACATTGAAATGGTGATGGATGTATGACCCCATCTATGAGCACCTTTTCAGTAGTTGGTTTAATATCCAATTCAATCATCGGTAGGCACCTCAAGTTGTCTAAGATAATCCCAAGAATAAATCCCAGCCGAGTGCCCGTCCGAAAAGGTAAGACGAATTGCGTAGTTGCCAACGAGTTCCACGTCCTCAATTGTGATTGGAGCATCATTGCTGCATGGAAGAATTGCTAGTGGATTTTGTTCAAGTTCCTCCCGTGTAGCTTTTGAATCAGCAGATGGAGACATGCGCCTTAGAAATTCAACAGGGTAGAACACACGGACATCATCGTTCCAATCGATGCGTAAGCCGCTCTTGCGTTGCAAGTCGAGATGTTTTGGTGCATTTTGATGGGCAGTCATTTCGTGGATTCTACTATGATGCGCAATATGGCACGTGTGAATCATCCAGCAGACCGCCTATGTAGTTCGATTGATGAGGTTGGCGTTCCACTTTGTGTGGGGATTGACCCTGTCCAAGAGAAGATACCAGAAGCGTTACAGGGTTTAGAACCGCTGGAGGGATTTGGAATCTTTTGTAGTGGTGTGATTGATGCGATTTCTGGGAAAGCCGCTGCTGTAAAATTTCAGTCCGCATGTTTTGAACGACTTGGAAGCGGCGGAGTAGCACTGCTTGGTGAATTGAGGATTCTTGCAAGTGAGAAGGGGATGCAAGTAATTCTTGACGCTAAACGCGGGGATATTGGTATTTCAGCAGAACATTATGCTGTCTCTGCGACTGCGGATGGTCCTTGCGATTGGATAACTGTAAACCCCTACCTAGGAATAGATGGAATTGCTCCATTTTTAGATGCCGGACTCGGTGTCTTTTGTTTGGTAAGAACTTCAAACCCAAGCGGTGACGTAATCCAGAAACAACAACTTCAAGATGGGCGAACAGTTGCGCAGTCCATAGCGGATTTACTTGCAAGTAAAGGAGAGTCCTATTTAGGTACATCTGGATTGAGTAGTTTGGGGGCTGTGGTTGGCGCTACGAAACCAGAAGAGGCAGAAGAACTTCGAAAGCGGATGCCAAACCAAATATTCTTAATGCCCGGAATAGGGGCTCAGGGTGCAACAGTAGAAAGTGTAGCAAGTTGTTTCTCTGATGGACATGGTGCCCTTGCAGCTGCGAGCCGGAGTGTTATTTTCCCTCCTGCAAAAACGGATTGGCAAACAGATATTGCAGAAGCAGCAAAGAAACTAGCCCATGAGTTACAGGTCGGGGCTGCATGAATAAACCCGCCGTCCTTATCATTGGATTTTGCTTAGCCGTACTTTTTGGAGTTCCTCTTTTTTTCAGAGGGGACAATGTTGCACCGCCAAGTGAGGCAGCAAAAGTTATCATCATTTCGCCACATAATGAACAGATTAGACATGAGTTTGGAAGGGGTTTTACTTCTTGGCATGAAGATAAGTATGGAGATCCAGCACAAGTTATATGGTCTGTTCCAGGTGGAACGAGCGAGATTCGGCGCATGTTAATTTCACAATATAAACATGCTCTTGAGACTGGAAAGAGCCCAGGAGGAGAAGCGGATTTAGTTTTCGGTGGCGGTTCGTATGAACATGGAGTACTGAAAAAGAATATTTCTTCTAAGTTTGAAGGTGATGAAGTTTCTACAACAATAAGTGTTCCAGCGACAATTGATCAGTCGCTTTTAGATAAGGTCTACGGAGAAAATCTCATCGGTGACATTACTATTTATGATCCAGATGGCTACTGGCATGGTCTTGCGCTATCGGGATTCGGAATTGTTTACAACAACGAAGTGCTAGATGATTTAAAGATTGACTCTCCAACAAAATGGGATGATCTTTGCAACCCTGAACTTATTGGAAAACTTGCTCTTGTGAATCCAGCGCAATCGGGTTCCGTTACCACCGCGTTTGAAGCAATTTTGAAAAACCTCGGTTGGGAAAAAGGGTGGCAGGTTCTTCGAAGAGCAGCGGCAAATGCGCGTTATTTTTCAGCCAGTAGTTTGAAACCTCCCGCTGATGTTAGTCAGGGTGATGCTGCCATGGGTGTTTGTATTGACTTTTATGGTCGGTACCAAGCACAGGCAGTCAAGAGCAGCGGTGGAGGTGATCGGGTTGGATATATTGATCCTCCAAGTTCAACGATGATTGACCCAGATCCAATTTCATTATTACGAGGAGCACCGAACGAGGAGTTAGCCATTCGCTTTATTGAATATTGCATGACTAGGGAGGCACAAGCACTCTGGCAGTTCCAAGTTGATGATGCTTCTAGCGATGGTCTCGGTCCAGAAGAATTTGAATTAAGGCGAATGCCTGTTCGAAGAGAAATGTACTCGGACTATATTCATCGAATGGTTGATCAAGTAAATCCCTATGAAACAGCAAGTCCTGCTCCCTATCCAGATCGAAATATGAGGGCGTTTATTGCTCCTATCTTTAGCGCGATGGCAATGGATAATCACGAATCGTTGATTCATGCTTGGCAGGCAATTGTTGAACATCCTTCTTATCCTGATTCAAAACAAATAGTTACCGCAGACGATGTTGATGAACCCGAACTGAAGCAAATGCTTGTCGATTTTGATGCAATGCCTATGCTACCGACAAATGACGGGATTGAACTCTCTATGGACACGGCAGAAAATCGCAAGACGTTGAAGTATGGTTGGCTCCGTGGTCAATGGATAGAGGATGGGCTTTGGCATCCAGAAGACCTAGGTAGTAATGCTCTAAAAAGAGAAGCAGCAAGATTTTTTGAACAGAATTATGATTCAATCATAAAATTACACGCCCAATGATGACTGAAATTTCCAGAGTTGAAGAATTGTTGATTCAGCGGGGAGATTTTTTGGTAACGGCAGAATCGTGTACAGGAGGGTTAATTGCAACAGCCATCACAAAAATTGCTGGTGCGAGCGAATGGTATTCTGGTGGCTGGGTTACCTATTCCAATGAAATGAAAATTACTCAATTAGGAGTACCAGAAAAAATGTTGCAGGAACATGGAGCGGTCTCAGAGCAAGTAGCAAAAGCAATGTGTGAAGGAGCGTTAGAACAAAGCAATGCAACCGTTGCACTGAGTACAACTGGAATTGCGGGTCCAAGTGGAGGTACGGTAGAAAAACCTGTTGGAACTGTTTTTATTGGGTGCGCTACAAAGAATGGATTATGCGTTAAACGTTTTTTGTTTTCGGGTAAGCGAGGAGAAGTTCAGGAACAAACATTACTTTCAGCATTACGGTTATTGTGCGAGACAGTCAAATGAAGCAAATCAGTAGAAGGGGTGTTTTTCTTGGTTTAGGTAGTAACCTAAATGATAGGGAAGCATATTTAGAAAACGCAATTTCACAACTTGATGCTGATGAAAATATCCAAGTACTTATGAGAAGTTCGATTCTACAAACAAAGGCACTAGGCGATATGGCACAACCCATGTACTTAAATATGGTTGTAGAAATTGAGACGAGTTTGTCGCCCAAGGAATTACTTAATGTTTGCCTTGAAATCGAAGCGGATAATGGTCGAGTGCGAACAGAAAAATGGGGACCCCGTACACTGGATATTGACATCCTCTTTTATGGAGATGAAGTCGTAGATACTCTTGGTTTAAGGATTCCGCATCCTGAGTTGATTCAAAGGAGTTTTGTGCTTGAGCCATTGGCTGAGATTGCCCCTGATTTTAAGCATCCTAAAAGCAAGGATTCGGTATTAGCAATGTTGCAACGCCTTTAGCGTTCTCTGATACCCTACACAATCTCATTAACTATAGACCTTTATTGGAGTTTTACATGAAAATAGCAACACTTATTACAGCTATAGCAATCGCGGCTTTCGCTCTTGCACACGCAGAGCACTTCCCACCAGAGCACCCAGATCATCCTTCGGATCACCCCGAACACCCCGAACACCCCGATCATCCTTCGGATCATCCTGAGCATCCCTCTGATCATCCTGAGCATCCATCTGAGGAAAGTGTTGATAACTCAGAAGCAGTTGCACAAGCCAAAGAAATTCTAGAGAAAGTACATAAGAAATATAAAAATGCAAAAGGCATAAAGGACTCTGTTTTATTATCAATGCCTGGCATGATGGGCGGGGAAGGCGAAACGATTGAAGCAAATATCTTGGTTGGTTCTAAGGGTGGGTCGTTGGAATTAGTCGATGAACTTAATTCAAGTTGGATTGATGGCACCTTCTATTTTGAAGTTTCAGAATTGCCAAACAAATGTACAAAACTTGATACGGAAAACTTTTTTGCTGGTCTAAAAGCAATTTCAGATGGTGGATCAATCCCCGGAATCTGGTCTATTGCAATGAGGGATAGCGATAACGTCGACGATTGGGTCAATACGTTTACGATGGGATTTCCTGGAACAGAAATAGTTGGTGTTACGGAGAGTAAAGATGAAGACGGGAATTTACTTGATGTTATTAACCTAAAATCGATGATGGGTAAAATCGATGTCTCAGTAAGTAAAGATAGCGTTATCAAAAGTGGAGTGATAACAATTAGCCAACCTGGAATGCCAGAAATGAAAATGACAGCGGTTTCCACTCTTGAATTTCTTGAGGAAGCGCCTGAAGTTTCGTTTGAAGCGGGTGAAAAAGAGATATTTGACTCGGTCGAAGCAATGTTTGGAGTAGAAGAGGAAGATGACGATTCCGATAAATCCTTAGAAAGTAGTAACTTGGTAGGTAAAGAAGCACCCGACTTTACCTTGGCTCGAATGGATGGTTCTGGGGACTTAACACTTTCATCTTTGAAGGGGGATGTTGTTGTTCTAGATTTTTGGGCAACTTGGTGTGGACCTTGCCGAAAGGGTCTTCCATTTCTCAACGAATTTGACGTGTGGGCAAAGGAGCAAGGTCTTAAAGTACATGTCTTTGCTGTAAATGTTTGGGAACGAGGTGACTTTGAAACTGTTCTTGAAAAGGTCAAGAAATTTTGGGCAGATAACAAATTCAGTACTGCTGTTCTCATGGGAAGCGGTGATGACAAGTTGACTTTAAATTACGGTATAAGTGGTATTCCAACAACTGCGATAATTGGTATTGATGGGAAGATTGCAAATTTAAGTTCAGGTTTTGGTGGCGGTGAAGCCATGGTGAACGAATTGAAAGTAACTGTTAGTGCAGCACTTGGCGGTGGTCATAGCAATGTAGATTCCGATTAGTAACACGTATTAATTAAATGCATCGAGCCAGAGCAGCGAACCTGCTCTGGCTTTTTTTCATCAAATAAATAATGAGTTTATTGATTCTTTATAACAACGGAGATGATTTGTTCTTGCACTTTTTTTGCATCTTTGACGGTACCCTTCACCCCATTTACGATGATGGAAAAGACGATTGGTGATCGTTCTTGAAAGGTAATGTAGCCACTAAGCGCACAAACACCTTGAAGGTATCCGCTTTTAGCATGAACATTGGATTTACCAAGATCGATTCCTTTGAACCTGTTGTCGAGGGTGCCATTTCCGGGGGTTGCAAGGGAATCAATGAACGCTCTTCCAACGTCCTCCTTTACCTTGAATGATGAAAGCCAGTTTGCGAGAGTTCTTGGAGAGATTTTGTTATTTCTACTCATTCCTGACCCATCGGCAACCACAGTCGAAGTCGTATCTGTATTGAGACGTTGGTTTATCGCAGATGTCGCGATGCTAGAACCTTCGTCAAAAGTGCCTGACCTACCTGTTGCTTGAGCGGAGATTCTCTTTAGAAGGGATTCAGCGTATAGGTTGTGACTGTCTGCATTACTTCTTCTTAGCGCGACTTGTAGTGGAGTTGTGTGCGTATAAATCACCTTTCCTCTCGCCTGAGGTGAAGATGGTGCAACGTGTTCAACCTTCCCAACAAATATTCCATTTTCCTTTAATAAAGCGGCGAATGTATTTCCAAATACGATAGCCGGATCGTGGAAAGCAACTTTTACAGGTACTTTATGAACTGCATTTACATTCCCACGAGCGGTCATGGTATTTGAGTTTGGCAAACGGGCAACCCAGAAAGAGGACTTATAATTTTTCCCTGCTTTTGATGTTGTCTTATTTACAATTGATTCCCACTGCATTCTCGGAGCGATGTCACCAAGTGTTGCGGTTTTTCCTCTCATCGGTGCAGGATAGAAATGTACGACATTTAAGTGATAGTTCAAGCCAGAAACTTGTGCGCAATACCAATTGTTAATTTGATCAGCAGGCCATGAAGGATGAACAAAATTCTTGTCAAAAATACGGTCGTCGACAAATATTGTTTTTATATTTTTAATGCCAGCTACCTTTACTGCATCAACCCATGGTTTTAGTTCTGCATCAAGTACAATATTTTCTTGTGACCAATCATTTAATCCCAAAAGTTCAGGGTCTCCGATGGTTGGGTCTCCATCCCCAAGAATAGTAAGATTGTCGTTATTTGAAATTAGTCGTGTTTTGAATTTGAAAGTGGGACCAAGGACATGCAAGGCAGTTCCACTTGTTATTAGCTTTTGGTTGCTTGCTGGAATCATTTGTTTGGATGCATTAATACTCACGAGTTCTTTGTTGGTTGCAGTATCAATAATGCAAACCCCAGCAATGCCTTTATTCAAATCAGCAGCATTGATGAGTTTTTGGACGTCAGATTGCAAGTCGCCAAAGGCAAGCGATACACAGGAGAGTAGGGCGCAAGTGGCGAAACGTAAAAAAGTCACACGGCAATTATCGGCAGAGTAAGCCGAACCACATTATCCTCTACATATGTCCCAAAAGGAGAAAATTCAGGCACTTCGAGATTTGCTTGAGCAAGCGAATTTTGCCTATTACGTTGATGCAATGCCGATTATGGCGGACTCTGAATATGACTCACTCATCAAGGAGTTAATTGCTCTTGAGAAGAAACACCCAGAGTTCTTTGATTCAAATAGTCCATCTCAGCGGGTTGGTGGCGAGCCAATTGATGGTTTTGTAACGGTGAGCCATAAAGTGCCTATGCAATCGATTGATAATACGTACACGATTGAAGATTTACAAAGTTGGTATACGAAACTCGGCGAGCAATTGGAATGTACTTGCGATCCTAAGATTGATGGGGTTGCTATTTCTTTACGCTATGAAAATGGATTGCTTGTTTCAGCAATTACACGTGGCGATGGCGAACAGGGGGATGATGTTACTGCTCAAGTAAAAACCATTCGGTCTATTCCTCTGCAACTTCGCAATGATGCACCAAATATGTTGGAAGTCCGTGGTGAAATTTTTATGCCAAACTCAAGTTTTGATGAGATTAACGAAATCCGCGAAGCAAGCGGGGATCAACTTTTTGCAAATACAAGAAACGCGACAGCAGGAACCCTAAAAAGTTTAAATCCTAAAACAGTCGCAAAACGCAAACTTGCTTTTTTAGCTCATGGCAAAGGCGAAGTTCTTTGGGAAGACGCACCGATAACATGGTCATCATTTGCAAAATCTTTGCAAATGTTCGGAATCCCAGTAACAACAGAACTAATTGTTTGTAAGTCGCTAGAAGACATCCTTGCTACTGTCAAGAAATTTGAACCAAAACGACATGAGATGGGCTTTGCTATAGATGGAATGGTTGTGAGAGTGAACTCATTTGATAAACAAGATGAACTTGGAAGTACTGCAAAATCGCCAAGATGGTGTATAGCATTTAAATATCCTGCAGAGCAAGGAACAACCAAACTCTTACAGGTGAATTGGCAAGTTGGGAAAAATGGAACTTTAACCCCAAGGGCGACAATGGAACCAGTCCAACTCGCGGGTACAACAGTACAGCACGCTACCTTGCACAATATTGATGAGATTCATAGGAAAGATATTCGAGTTGGTGATATTGTTGTCGTAGAAAAAGCAGGTGAGATAATCCCACAAGTCGTTGGCGTAAAAGAGAACGAACGTGACGGTACTCAATTACCAGTAGAGCCCCCAACTTTTTGTCCTGTCTGCAATGGTCCAATTGAAAAGGAAGGACCAAAACTTTATTGTGTTAATCCAGAGTGTGCTGCGCAGTTTCGCGAAAAAGTGAAATGGTTCGCTGGTCGTGATCAGATGAACATAGATGGACTTGGGGACAAAGTAGTTGACCAAATTGTGGACTGCGGACTCGTAAAACATTTTGCTGATTTGTATACATTGACAACAGAAGATTTAATGCCACTTGAAGGATTTGCAAAAAAATCAGCAGAAGCCTTAGTTTCTGCAATTAAAGATAGCAAAACCCGAGGGTTTGCTCGTGTTCTTTCGGGTGTTGGAATTCGGCTCATTGGTCGCGCTACTTCAAAAGTAATTGCAAAGAAGTATGCAAATTTTGAATTGCTTCAAAAAGCAACAATTGAAGATATTTTAGAACTGGAAGATTTTGGTCAAATTACTGCTGAAACCCTACACAAAGCAATACACAGTGCCCAAGGGATTGACTTGTTTACGAAACTCAAAAGTGTTGGCGTCTTGCTTGAGAACGTTGATCAAATTGAAACAGACCCAACCTTTGACGGCAAATTGATTGTGCTTACTGGAACTTTAGTGAACTGGGACCGGAAAACCTTAACCGAAGAACTTGAGAAGCGAGGGGCAAAAGTGATAGCCTCGGTCTCAAAAAAGACAGATATTGTGGTTGCAGGATCGAAGGCAGGATCCAAGTTAAAGAAAGCGGAAGAATTTGGGATAGAGGTTTGGGATGAACATAAACTCACAACAACACTTTCAGTGTAAAATCATGCGACTATGGGTCAATTAGCACTAGGTTTCCGCTCTCTTCTTATCAAACTCGCCATATTTTTTGTAATGGCTGGGTTACTTGCGTGGGCACTAGGTGGAACCTTGTTTCCTAAACCGACAGTCGTGAATCTACCAGGTGCCGGAGAAGTTTATTGGCGAGTTTCTTCTGGTGGTGACATTAACGGATTGCAATGGTCGCTAATGCGGGGTGATCAAGAAATCAAAACAGGTATGTGGCAATCAGCCGTTGGACCAGTTATTGTCGATGGCACACTATGGGTTGCAACTGGAAACGCGGGACAGTGGTCATTTTCAAAAGTAACTGGTGCGAATATTGAAGAGGTAACTGCACCATCTTCCGTAGTACTTGAATTGTTATTTCCACCCCAAAAATAAATTGCAACAATAATTGCAAGTGCAATTCGGTACCAGCCAAAGAGGGCAAGTCCGTGTTTGGAAAGATATGCAACAAGCCATTTGATTGCTAGGGCTGCTGCAATGAAAGCAACAATGATTCCAATAATCATTGGTCCAACAGAGAGTGAAGATAGCGTATCTGAGTCCTTGAACAGTTTAAAAACAGTTGCTCCGCCAAGAGTTGGTAAGCCAAGTAAAAAACTAAACTCAGCAGCGTGTTTGGGTTTCATCCCCATTGCCATGCTTGCAACTATCGTCACCATCGATCTGCTGGTTCCCGGAAACATTGCAAGACACTGAATAAATCCAATGATTAGTGCTCTTTTCCAACTAAGGTGTTCAATATCAATAAAACTCATTGAATCGGTTCCTTCATGGAATGCGCTACGTTGCCACCTTGCTGCAAATAACATGAGTATCCCACCGATTGATAATGCCCAAATAACAGGGGTTGTACCCATGAGCCATTCGTCGATTGCGTCATCGAAAAGAAAACCAAAAATTGCAGCAGGCAAGAAAGCAATAATTAGATTGCAAGCAAGTTTTAGACCTATTTTATTTTTACCTCGGAGCCCTAGAATCATCTGGGCAACACGCTTTCTGTAGAGACCAAGTACGGCAAGAATCGCTCCACTTTGTATGACTATAATGTATGGGTCGATTGCTTTTTCGGTAAGACCCATGAAAGATTTTGCAAGAATGAGGTGTCCAGTCGAACTGACTGGGATGTACTCCGTCAATCCTTCAACAATACCAAAGATAATAGCTTGAAAATAATCCATCAGGAATCAATCGTCATCCTGTAGCATGATGCTTCGCAATTTCTTACCGACGTTTTCGATTTCATGTTCTCTAAGTTCTTCTCGCCTATTCTCTATTTCGTTTCTAACCAGACGCTTTGCAAAAGTTCCATCTTGGATATTGTCTAAAAGAGTACGCAACTGCATTCGAAGATGTTCGGAGTCAAGAATTTGTTTTGCTTCATACGCGCCTATTTCTGCGGTATTGCTAATTGCTTCCATCATTTCAGCGATTCCTCGTTTATGAATAATGTCTGCAACTTGTTTTACTTCGTGGCAGCATTCAATATAAGCAAGGTGGGGAGGGTAGCCAGCGCTTACGAGTGTCTCATAAGCCGAGGTAATGAGAGTCGTAAGTCCTCCTACGATAATTGATTGTTCTCCAAATAGATCAGTTTCTGTCTCATCTTTAAATGTTGATTCAATAAGACCAACTCGGCCAGAACCAATGCCAGCAGCCCATCCAAGCGCAAGTTCCCTTGCCGTATTCGTTTCGTTTTCACGGTCAACGGCAATTAGTGCAAGTACACCGTCTCCTCTTAGGAAATTGTCACGGACAGTTACACCCGGCCCTTTTGGAGCAACCATAACTATACCGATTCCAACAGATGGGTTAATCTGTTCAAAATGGACAGCAAAGCCATGGATGAAACCTAATGTTGATGCCGGTTTAAGGTGTGGTTCGATTTCTGTTTTGAAGATTTCACCCTGAACCTCATCTGGAAGTGCAATAATTACGAGGTCTGCATCAGCAGTTTCTGCTATTGATTTAGTTTTGAATCCATCTGATAACGCATTTTCTGGATCTCTTGCGCCTATTAAGACGTCTACCCCACTATCTCGAAGGTTCAAGGCATGCGCTCTTCCTTGATTTCCATATCCAATGATGGAAACGCTTTTGCCATTTAAGCCATTGAGTGGAACATCATCATTTTTCAAAATTTTTATAGAGTTGGCAGACATTGCGTTGTGAGCATACCATGGAAGCATGACCACGATTGCATTTATAGGATTTAGAGGTTCAGGAAAAACGACTCTTGGAAAATGGCTCGCAGAGGAGTTAGATTTAACATTTGTTGATACAGATGAGAAAATACTCTCGAACTTGGGATATGAGACCGTGAAAGAGGCATGGGACGAAATAGGAGAAGAGGGATGGAGAGAAGCGGAACTTCGGTTAATTCCTGATTTATTGGAGCAAGGAGGGGTGGTATCTTTGGGAGGAGGAGCACCCATGATTCCACTCGTTAGCAAGGCATTAGCAAATTGTTCAGTAGTTTTTAATTTGACAGCAAGCGAAGAGGATACTTTGAATAGGATCGAAAAGGGCACTGACCGCCCAACATTGTCAGAGGTCGATGCTGAAGTACGAGTACAGCGGCTTCCAACCTACGCAATGATTGCAACTTGTGGCATTAATACCTCTGGTGCAATCAGTGCCTGTCAAACTAAGATTCTCGACTTCCTTGCCCACGGTCATCAGTTACCACCCAAATATTAATACTGCTAAGAGCAGTATTCATTATGGTGTGATTTAGAATTTAGTGGGGAAAAGGTTATCCGATTTTGCGACCGATGCGTCGTTGACGAGAGATAATCTTTCGACCGTTTTTGGTTTTCATGCGTGCACGAAACCCGATTGATCGAGCTCGTTTAACTTTGCTAGTTCTTCTTGGATAATGCACTGCCATGGGTAAACTCCTGAAATACGGCTTTTTGACCGAGCACAGCATAGTACCCTAAATGGCATATTTTGGCAAGCAAGCTACAATGCCCTAAACGTGCCTTAGGGAGCCCAAATCGACTATGGACAACGACTGGAATAGCGCTGCAGAAAGCATTATTGGTTACGTATTCAAGGATTCTACCCTGTTAGAACAAGCGCTATCTCATTCCTCTGCGGTCGATCAACGCGAGGACTCAAACGAACGGCTTGAGTTCCTCGGGGATGCCGTCCTTGGTTTCGTCATCTGCAATGAAACCTTCAACCGTTTTCCTACTTATGAAGAGGGGGAAATGACCAAAATTAAATCAGCTGTCGTGAGCAGAAGAGTTTGCGCCGAAGTGGCGGATGAGCTTGACCTTGTCAGGATTCTCAGAGTAGGCAAGGGTATGCATGGGGAAGTTCTACCATCATCTGTAAGTGGTGCTGCGTATGAAGCAGTTATTGGAGCAATTTATCTTGACGGTGGATTTGAGCCAGCGAAAGATTTTGTGCTTCAAACGATGGGCGAACGAATTGACAGTGCTGCTGCCTCTACACACCAAGAAAATTACAAATCTGTTTTGCAACAAGTAGGGCAAAAAATAGAAGGCAATGTGCCTTCGTATGTTGTCCTCGACGAAAAGGGTCCAGACCACGCTAAATGTTTTGAAATATGTGTGGAAATGGGCGGGAAACGTTACCCAGCTAAGTGGGGTCCGTCTAAAAAACAAGCAGAGCAACTTGCAGCGCTTGAAGCACTTAAGCAACTAGAAATTGCCGAAGAACACACAAGCGGTGCTATTGAAATAAAAGAAATTCAAGGTGAATAACCACGAAGTGGTCTAATTCGTCGAATTCCTTTCCCATCAGCATCTAGAATTTCAATTATTCCACGATGTTCTTCATCTGATTTCATGATGACAACAGGGATACCTCTTTGATTTGTAACCGTCATTGCGCCACCGCCATTTTCACCAAAAGTTGATGCAATAAAGATGGGAACGCTACGGGGATTCAATAAATTTAATGTTCCACCATTCTCAGCTGCAGCAAGCAAGCCCATCATTTTGCCAGTTGCATTGTTAACAACCAAACCACCACCTATGTCAGGGAGCATTTTCATTTCAGAGACAACGTTTCCTGAAGCGTCCGCAATTTGGAGTCGACCATTTGCCTTAGGATCGCTGGCAACTACAGCAACGGGAACACCGTTTTCATTCTGGACATGTAGTGAAGCATTTGCACCACTTAAAGTTAAAGCTCCACTTGCAAATTGAGATAACTCTTCACCCTTTTCATTCCAAAGTGAAAAAGAGCCACCGTGATCTGAAGACCAGAGTCCCGCAACGTTTGTTCCGTCCTCATCCCATATTGCAACGTCTCCACCGCTTGGTGTGCTAGAAACCCGAAGTAAGTTTACACCGCTTTGATTGTACAAATCGATTCGACCGCCAACTTCCGTCTTTGCAATAGAAACAACGGGTGTTCCAGAGTCACCAAGCACATCAATTCGGTTTACAACGAGATGATCTATAACTGTTGGTCCAACTGCATCTGCTGCAAGTAAACCCGCACCGATTAAAAGGGCATAGGACGCAATGCGCCATCTTTTTACACTTTTGCGTAGTGAGCCGAGTTCAAGTTCTATTTGCGTTAGTCGTTTAGAGTTCATTATTTCGTTCCTTAATTTCTACCCAGCATTTCGCGTATAAATCGCTTCTGCAGGGCAAGTATCCGGGGTAATCAATCCTTGATTGTTGTATCGTACTTTGACGTGCTGTAAAGAGAGTTATTGCATTACAACTTTCTACTAAAACCTGACCATTTGGCGCAACAGCAATTGAAGCCCCTCCGATTAGGACGCCTTCCTCGGGTGATGGTCTGTTCACAGAGCAAATATAACATCCAGTTGTCAGCGCATTTGCAATCCAAACAGGTCGCCACTTGTCGTAGGTTGCAAGTTCAGTCGAGCGAGGACCGACGATGATGTCTGCTCCAGCTGCTGCAAGCAAGTGCGAGCCCTGAGGGCGATTCATATCAGAACATATCTGAATGCCAATATTGAACTCTTGGAACTTAAATACTGGGAACCCCATACTTTCGGGAGCTTGGGAGTAGTGACTTGTTTCCCAGAAACCCGCTTCTTCTGGAATATGATGTTTTTGATAGGTACCAAGAAGTTCGCCTTGTTCATCCCAAAGTAAGCATGTGTTATACCGAGTTTCGTCCTCTTTCAATATTGCAGCACCAACAAGTCCTATTTCAACTTCTTTCGCTGCACTCGATTGCATTTGGCAACGTAAGCCGCCGAGTTTTTCGGCATCTTCTTCTCTTATGACCTTAGTCGCTGGCGACCATGGGTTGCATGCAATCTCTGGCAACACGGCGAGATGTGCACCTTTATTTTTTGCTTCTTTTAACCTAGAGACAAGCCGCGATTTTGCCCCATCCCCAAAGAAAACATCGCTTATCATTGCAATAGTAAGGTTATCCATTGATATAGGGTATCAATATAATGAACAATCGGTACGATGATGGAAAGAGAGAGCAGCAGACAGTTGCAAAACTCGTATGCAATTGGGAAGAATAGCTAAGAGTTAGATTGCTAAGATGAATGGTAATATAAAGGGACTCAATGTTTTATTTGAAATTGAATTGCCTCACCTTCAATTGAATGACCAAGCACTGATGCGTAATTTGTTGTACAAATACTCCATGCATAAAGCACAAGCAACCAATTAACGAATGAATATTGATCAGATAAAAATACAAATGCTATTTGACGCAGCGATTCAGATGGAATCAGCAGAACGCGAACCGTTTTTAGATAAAGAATGTGGAGATGACGATGAATTGCGGGCGGAAGTGGATTCGCTTCTTGAACACCATTTGTCTCAGGCAAAAACAATCGACTCATCGCAGCCAAGTTTTGCGCCACTTCCTGAAAATGCAATTTCACACATCCCT
>CAZABE010000122.1:0-3330 GCA_964483425.1 uncultured Isosphaeraceae bacterium
AAAGTCGTGTTGTCATAAAAGTCACCAGAAACAAGTTCTCGAAAATTCCAAACTGTGTTTGGGGCGGCATCTGGACGCAGGGAAATTCTAATATCACCTTCGCTTGTTGAGATAATCGCATCCATGTCTTCGTAAACTCTCCAACCACTTAAAAACGCACCATCTACTCCGTCCTCCTCTGCTTCATTTTGCCATCCAACAATTTTGATGTATGTTGTTTTGCCGTCTGGACGAAGTTTCTCTTCGACAACTGGAACCTCTCTTGAAAGCATTGGTTGAATCACAACCGATTCCCCAACTTGTTTTTCATTTACAAAAAGTTTTAACAGCGCCGCTGTTTGCGTTTCTTTTAAGACGGGAAATCTCTTGACAATGTTGTGGGTGCCTCTTGATAAATTAACTGGTTCAGTTAGTCGTTGATTTTCAAAATCTACTAATAATAATTGCCCCAAATCGAATCCTTGGGGTATTTCGATATTAACTACAATTCCATTGTTTAATCCGTTATACGTGTGCTCCGGTGTGACCTGTTGTAAAACAATTGATAAGACAAGTGCCAAAGTAGATGACATGTTTGTGCTCCAAATTACGGTCTAAGAATAGTTAAAAGTTGGTTACGTGCCGCCCCAGCATCAGCAGAACCACCGCTTTGTTTCATTATCTCACCAATCAAACGACCGATTGCTGCGTCTTTTCCTTGCCGCACGTCTTCTGCTGCTTGTGGTTGTGCTTCAATTGCTTCTTTCGCCCAAGAGGCAAGTGCATTTTCGTCATTAACTTGTAGTAGGTTTTCAGAATTTGCTAACGACTCGGCGGATACATCCGAATCACACAACAGTTCAAATAGAGTGTTTGCTGCGGATGAGCCAATTGAATTACTATCACGAAGTGCAATAATTCCGGCAATTTGTTCTGGGGTTATTCCAAGATCGAAAACACTGCAACCCCGTTCGTTTGCAAGTTTTGCTCCAGCATTTAAAACCCACTTTGCACTTTCGCTTCCATTTGAAGATTCGTGAACACATCCCTCAAAAAAACGGCAGAGTGACGGTTCTGAAACCAGTGCAGAAGCGTCTTTTTCTGAAAGGTTATATTCGTTTTTATATCTAGTACGTTTTGATGATGGTAACTCGGGTATGGACTTGTTAACTTCGTCAATCCATTCTTGTGAAATAGTAAGTGGTACAAGGTCGGGGTCAGGGAAGAACCTGTAGTCGTGAGCGTCCTCTTTTTCCCGCTGTAACACCGTTACCATATTTTGATCATCCCAACCTCGAGTGCTTTTTGCGTTCGGTCCCATTTCAAGTCCATCTTCTTCCCATTGCTCAATTTGCCTTGTTGCCTCATGTTCAATTGCACCGTGTAGTGCTTTAAATGAGTTTAGGTTTTTCACCTCAACAATTGGGGTTGGGTGTTCAACACCATCTTCAGTTGTAATAACCACATTAATGTTTGGTTCAAACCTCATGTGTCCACGCTGCATAATCCCGTCGGTAACCCCAAGAAACCGGCAAATGTCTCGGACTTCTTTTCCAAAAGCAACCGCCTCGTCAGCTGTTGTCATGTCTGGCTCTGAGACAATTTCTAATAGCGGGGTTCCAGCTCTGTTTAAATCAACCAAAGAGCCATCGTAGTACCCTCCACCGGGAAGTTCGTGTCCTAGTTTTCCTGTATCTTCTTCTAGGTGCGCTCTTGTAATACGCACGGGTTTTTTTGCGCCGTCAACTTCTATTTCAACAGCACCGCCAAAACATAGTGGTTTGTCGAATTGGCTAATTTGATAACCCTTTGGAAGATCTGGATAGTAATAGTTTTTGCGATCCCATTTTGTAAAATTTGCAATTGTGCAATTCATTGCTAGTCCAACTCGCATTGACATTGCAACAGCGCGTCTGTTAATTACCGGAAGAGAACCCGGCAGCGCCATAACCAGTGGGTTTACTAGCGTGTTTGGTGCGCTGTCGTATTGTTCTGGGGATGCACCATTTGGTGCGGATGTGAACATTTTGCTTTCAGTTGCAAGTTCAACGTGAATTTCCATACCAATCAAGAGTTTGGTTGAAGTAATCTTCATTGCGTTTGTTTCTGAGTGATTCCCAAATCTTTTGTCGTAAACAACGAGTCAAACACAAAACCTGCCCCCTCAACGTTTTCCCTTGCACCTTCACACCTATCAATTACTGCAATAATCGATACAACCGATGCCCCCTTGCTTTGAATTGTTTGCGCTGCTTCCAGAACTTGTCCTCCGGTTGTAGCAATGTCCTCAACTATCACCACCCTGTCGTCTGAACTCAACAGACCCTCAAGTTGTTGAGCGGTACCGTACTCTTTTTTCTGGTTGCGAATAAAAATACAAGGAAGGTTTGAAGACATTGCTGCGGTAGTAACGAGTGGGATGCCGCCAAGTTCTGCTCCAGCAAGAAGCGTTGTGCCTTCTGGTATTTTTGTTGCGAAAAGGTTTCCAAGATCAGCTAGAATGTCTGGCTTGGTTGTAAACAAGTATTTGTCTATATACCACGTACTTTTTCTTCCACTTCTAAGAGTAAAGTCGCCATGCAAGACAGCGGTTTTTGCAATTCTAGTTGCCAGTTCGTGTTGATTCATTGCTCCCCCCATGATATCAGTGATGGTAATTACTTGTTTATTGCAGAATTGCAGGACGAGATCCAAGCTGATTAATTTTTCTTTTTTCTGCAATTTGTTTAATATATGAATACACCCAGTTTGCAACTGTGTTCACTACTTTGTTCTCCGAGGACATGGCGTCCAAAACACGTTCATCGTCAAGTGCTTCGTCTGGAACATCTGGTTGTGTAAACCGGATAAGCCAAGAGAGTTGGGCGGGCACGCTGTCTGGTTCTTTAAACATACCAAGAACCGCATCAACCGATGGGTCGTTTGACATCGTTGAAACTACCCACGCTTGGGACGTTGGGCTTAATCTTGGAAAAACTGTAAGAACGGTTGTTATTGCATCATTTTGCAATTTAAGACGCTCCCCAATCATTTCTGGTGTTTCTTCCTCGCCTAGGGGTGGTGGAATAAGAGGCGTCTCAACAGCAAACTTGACATCGTCACCGACGATCCAAGTAAGCAAAGCCAAGTAAACAATATCCTCGTCTGTTTTTGCTTCTGTTGCCTTGGAAATCGCTTCCTTTAACCAAACATCGTTTAATCGAACGCCGTCTACTCTAATTCCATCTAGATCGTCTCTTGAACCAAATTCTCCTACCTCATACACCAACACTGGCGTTTGAGTCATGTCGACAGTTTCGCGAGCCATGAAATTAACTGTTGCACTTATCTTCAATGAGGCACCAGACAGAG
>CAZABE010000123.1:0-10437 GCA_964483425.1 uncultured Isosphaeraceae bacterium
GGTTTGGGAATTATTACAGGAGCAGCAATCGCCAGTATTCTTGATTTGAATTCTGTACTTGATATTACTCTTGAATACACACTTGGCTTTGGTTTTGGTTGGCTGTTCTTCCAAGCTTTCGCCATGAAAGACATGGCTGGTGGGGATTATAAAAAATCACTTAAAATGACTTTCATTCCAGAGTTTTACTCTATGAATTTACTTATGTGTGGGATGCTATTCATTTCAAAATTTTGGATGCCGGAAATTGAGGGTTCAAACAGCCCCTCGTCACCTGCATTCTGGTTCATTATGTCAATCTCCCTATTAGGAGGTTTCCTCGTTGCATATCCCATGAATTGGTGGCTTGTCACGAACCATCTAAAGCATGGGATGATGACTGTTCGTAAACAGGTGGCTAAGGGGGACATGAAAGATATGCATGCGGATCATGACATGAGTGCGATGAAAGAGAATCCTCACGACATGCCAAAAGATAAACGCCCTTCAAAGGGCGTCATCTTCGGAGTTGGATTATTCTCTGCGTTAGTCATTGCAATCTCGACTGCAATTGTACTTATATATACTTGATGTTACGGTCTGCCGCCACCATCACTACCGCCTCCACGTTGTCCTCCACCATTCCTAAAATAATCACGAATCGCTTGACGTTCTTCTTCGCTAATTTCGCCATTTCCGTCTTTATCGAAGCGATTCATAAACTCTTCTCTACCTCCGCCAAAGCCACCTGATCCACCCCTGTTATCTTGACCAGCACCTCGGTTGCGACCTCTGTCACGTTGCCTACTTTCTCGGGGGTTACGCTTTTCCAATCCACCCAACTCTTTAATTTGCTCTTCAGTTAACAGACCTCTCAAAAGTTCTAAATAATTGTCTTCGATTGTTTGCTTTGCAGCTTCAGCAATTTGAATTGGATTCTCTGTTCGCTCATTAGATCCACCCATCATTCGCTGTGCAAAGCGGTTCATCCTTTCAATTTGTTCTTGAGATTCCCATTCGTGAGTAGCAGATAATAGGTTTTCATTCGCATAAATAAATTCTGAATCCATATTGTCTTGCAAATCCATAATCGCTTGTAATATTTCTGGTTCTAAACCCTCAAGTTCTAGCGCTGCCTCATAAGCACGATCTACACGGCTCGCTCGGTAAATGCGTGGGTAACTTTGCAATTTTGCAATCGCATCAAATTTATTCTTCTCATTTTCTGGTAACAAAAGCACTATATTTACAACCGCGCTGTCATTTACGAAACGAACCTCTTCAGAAAGTTTGCCCTGCATTTTCAAAACATCTATTCCTGAGGAAGTATCCATCGACCTCATTGATGCCATAAGAGTTCCTTGATTTGAAACAAGATAATCATCTCTTGCGACCAAGGAAGCAGTAACATTTACATCCCATTCATTCAAAGCAGGAAGTATGTTCAAAAGAACATCATCTTCATAATCTTGTTGTTCTACGAGACCCATAACATCTAGTGATTCACCACTAAGTCGCCCACGAGGAAGGAGGCGGTCGCGAATTAATTGGCGTTGCAAAGCCGGCCATAGTTTTGCTTGTTCTTCTGACAAAACCTCCACTAAGTCGCCCTCAAACTCATCCCGCATTTGACGCTTTAAGCGAAGTTGATCCTGTACTAATAAAGCCATCTCCTCGAATGCAGCTTGTCGCTCGGGGGACTGCCATTGTTCCAACCTTTGTGCGTTAATTTCGGTTCGGATTTCATCAAGTTCCTTATTCAAGCGATCTTGTAATTCCTTGGTATCTGCGTCTTCGCCCAAACTTCTAGCTGCATTGAGTTTATCTCTAATCTCACCTGATCTTTCTCTTAATTCTCTACTTCGTTCCCTTGAAGTGTCCTCGCCAGTTCCACGCATTGAACGGAAGGAATCGCCTATACCCTCTTGGCTAGCATCGCTTGCCTCTTTGAACGACTCGTCATAATCACGAAGAATCTGCTCAACAATCATGCTTTGTTCCTCTGTGAGATCAAAAGCAACTACAAACCTTTGTAAATCCCGCAACATATAATCAGGCGTCATGCCACCTGCTGTCATGTAACTTGAAAATCCCCTGCCACCTGGCTGGGCAAATGAAATAGTTGTAACTGTTGCAATAGCAATTACTTGCATTGCTTTCTTGAACTGATTTAACATTGTAAACTCCTTGTTTTAAGCACATAAAACGCTCTAATAGAAATTAAATTGCAAATAACAGATTTATTTATCCAAATGCTTTAGCGTTCATAATTCGCAATACATCTTCAAAATGCTCGATTTGATTGCCTTCTGTAGAGATTCGAACTGTTATGAGATCCACCCTTAGTTGGCAACGATGTCTTTTAGCTTTTGTTCTTAGTTTCTTGGCAACTCGAAGCATGGCTCTTCTTTTTTTCTCGCCGATAGTACGCTCTGGAAATCGCTCCTTTTGAGTAGTTGACCGAACTTCTACAATAGCAAGCGTCTTTTCATCATGGGAGATAGCAAGTATGTCCAATTCGTCATAACCAAGACGAAGATTCCGACTTATACATCGCCAACCCTTGTTGGTTAAATAACGTAAAGCAGCGTCTTCTCCAATTTTCCCTATCTTCTGTTTCTCAGTTTGATTGCGCTTACTGAAAATATCTTTGAATTGCAATTTTAGCAACGCGGGCAGCCATATCTTCAACTTCAAGCATTCCATTTTGGCTCCATATCGATTCAAGAAATCTGTTCTCTTCCAAATAAAACTGTTGCGAGCGAAGTTGGTTACGCACAGCAATTTGTATCTCTTTGTTGTACAGAGATATTGGCTCATTTAGTTCTAATACAGCAAACCAAAAAATTGATTTAGATGTAGTACGACTAAAAAGTTGGTTACTTTCTTCCGACTTAAGCAAACCATCTTTAACTACTTGACTAAGATCCAAAGCTGCCAAACCGCCCTCTTTCAAAACATAAGTTTCCCAAATACCCCCATTCTCTACCCCGACCTCATTTGCGACTTCTGAAAATGGCTTACCATCAGCAAGCATGGACTTAACCGTCTCAACGAGCGGGTCTTCGATGTCTAGTCGTATTCGACCAAGAACAATTGAACCATTTGCAGCAGGGATAGATTCAAGCGGCAATGACTTCATGCCAACAAGTATTTCTTCTATTCTTGATTCACTAACTTCAACTGCCGATGTAATCTCCTCAATGTATACTTTTTCAAAGACCCTTTGAATATCCCTCCAAGTAACGTTCACATTTGGCCACACCTTCTCTCGATAGATTTTATCTATAAGAAGTTGTTCCTTATTTGATTCTAAGAAAGTATCAACCGACTCATCTTCTTGCTCTCTTGCGAGTTGTCGCATCTGTGATTTGCTACCACCCTGTGTAGATGCCAAATCTTTGCGCATTTGCCCAATTACTGCAAATAAACCATAAGCTAACTCTGGACTCATCCCAGAGTTTGCTTCCGACAGAAGCAAGTCCCGCTTAACAAGCTCCCGCACTTGTTTATAAAGTTCAACGATAACATAATCGGTAAACTCAGTTTGTGTCATATCTTCTCTACGAAGAACTGCTTGTATTTTATCTTCGACTGGCTCTAAAACTGAGTTGGCATAGATTGGTCTACCGTTTACCTTGCCTATTAATTGTTCAACAGTAACTGGTACACCTACTTTTTGAAGTTCTAATTCTTCATCAACAATATCAGACATAACCTCATCACCATCTGATTGACTTGTCGACTCAACAACTTCCAACGATTGTTCTTGGGTTATCTCAGTTGATTCAATAACTTTGGTGTCATCAAAATCACTTAGACCTATGTAGTTGGTTTCCTCAACTAGAACGCCAAGTTGGCTTGTACACCCTGCTGTGGCGAATAAACAATAAAAAGCAATCCATCGCATCATGTTGCTGAGCATTGTATGTGCAGAAGTACCGTATACTGCACAATTCTGACATTTCTAGTATCACTTTTTTTGGAGTTATTATGACAACCGAACCAAACACTGAACAAACAACACCTGAGATCCAAGTCGATAGCGATTGGAAGGCAGAAGCACAAGCCGAAAAGGAAAAACTCACCGCTGCCGAACAAAAGGCAGAAGAAAAAGCTGAAGCCCGCCAAATACCAGAAGCAAACTTTAGAGGTCTATTAGGAATTCTCGCATCTCAAGCATTGATGGGGCTCGGTATGCACCAAGACCCTTCAGGCAAAGGAGTTATGGTCGACTTAGAGGGCTCAAAATTCACTATTGACCTCCTCGAAATGCTTGTTGAGAAAACAGAAGGCAATCTGACTGAAGAGGAAGCAACTGAACTAAAACAACTCACTCAAGAATTACAAAACCGATTCGTCCAAATCGCCCAACTTGTCAGTGCTCAAACGCAAGAAGGTGCAACTCCCCAAGGAGCGGACCAAAAGGCAAATACACCAAGCGGTATCATAGACCCCACCTCATAATTAACCCGCGGTTAATAAACAGTAACATTTTGAACTGTGACCTTAGGGTTATTTTAGCAAAGCCAACCTACAGTCAGCCATACTGCGATGAGGGTGAGTGCTGCAAACTGTGGAATAAGCAGCCACTTTGGCAAGGTGCGAATCCACACAATTGGCAATAAGAATGCCCAAGTTAAAAGAAAGCGATCAAAGACAAATCCCCTTGTCACCGCATAGAGCAACCACCCGAACATCAGCGACCAGAAGGTAATTGAGGTGACTAATGCCACCTTATTTTTACAATGCCACAATCCAGCTAGACCCGCTAATCCAATTCCAGCAAGAAAAGCGAGTACATATTTACTAATCGGAGCGAATGCAAGAGAAAAGGTAGCAACAATACCCTGAAATCGTTCATTTGGATTTTCAAAATCGATGTCTTCTGGGATTGTTAAGTCGGGTGTAGCAACAAAAACTAACAGAACCCCAAAATAAAACGACCACAAAATTAAACTTTTTGACTTTGCGATTCTCCACCCCTCGATAGCAAAAACACCTACGAATGGAACCATTGCAGCAGCTAGATACGACAAACTTTCTAAGCGAAAACCAAGTCCATGCAACGATTGATACTCAGGACTAACTAGCCCATCCCATCGTAACCATAGTGGAATCCTAAGTAAGCCAGCGATAATACTCGCAGCCCACCAAGGCCAACTTTGTTTTCCTTGAAGTGCAAAAGCTGTGAAGCAAATGCCCCCAGTCAAAGCGACAACATGTATCCGACTGTGTAATGCAACTGCTACTACCACACAATACAACAGAGGTGCAATGAACCTACGCGATGTTGGTGGGTCTTCTTCTACTCCCCAAACAAATACTGCAACAGCAAGAAGTGACAGCAACAAAAAAGATGATTCGCCCATGACAATTTCGCTAAAGACAATGTTATATGGAAGAAGCAACCAGCCAATTGTTACAAGCACTAATTCTTTTCTACTTAGGGAGAAACATCGCAAACCAATCCAAGCAAGAATGGTAGCACTAAGAACGGAACACCAGACACTCACTAACCGCAAATCGTTCAGAGTACCTCCAAACAGTTTCCCAAAGAACGCGTATGGCCAAATCATCGCTGGACCTTTGGTCTCTTGAAAATCAATTGCTGTCTCAACTGTCCAACCTTTTTCAATAAGATTATTTATAGGGACAATGATGTACTGCTCGTCAAAGACCGGACCCTTGTCAGTAATAGATGTTGACCAACGCAATACACCGAGTACGACCCAAACCGCTATAAAGACAGAGAGAATATTAGAAAGATTACTTCGTTCTCTAATCATCGCGACCACACAAAATATTTACGTATGACTCATGAGGACATAATTTCAAAACTTCATCTTTTGTCACTTTAATTATTTCACCAGTCGTATCATCAACTATGGTAAAAGTAAATGATAGGTTTTCAAGCCAAGATAATAGTTCATTTGCACTTGTGCCCGCGTCTATCAATTGAGCTGGTGATAATTCCCAAATCACTTTAATAGCAAAATTATCTTCTAGAACTCGCTTCATCCCACGAAATGCGGCTTCTTCCGCTCCTTGAACATCCATTTTTATAACGTCAATTTCAGTTCCCGCTTCAAAGTAATCATCTAATGTGGTGCATTTGACTTCGACTGTTTTTCTTCCACCCTTATTAAATAGCTGATGGTCGCCGGTATTAAATGTTGAAAGATGAAGACCCACTCTTCCAGTTTCATCTGAGACCGCAGTTTGATTTGTTACAACAAGTCCAGCAAAACCATTTGATGAAATGTTTTCACTTAACATTGAATAGTTCATAGGATGGGGTTCAAAGGCAATCACTTTTCCAGTTTTGCCTACCCACTTAACCGCCGGCAATGTAAACAATCCAACATGCGCCCCAACATCAACAAAGGTCATACCTTCTTTAAGTAAAGTTTCTAGAAGACGAGTTGTTACAGGTTCGTATTCACCTGTGGACTCTGCTTCAAGGGTCACTCCAAAATCACCACTTGGCAAAACAAAATCCATTCCGCACCTATGCAACTTACCCTTCTGCTTTAAGCGAAGAATCCGAACTGCAAAGAAACGTATCGGAGGGAATTTTTCCAAGACAGGGCGAATCAAAGGAGCTAATCGCCTTCGCATATTTCCAAATGTTGTTGAAGTACTCATGTTGAAGATCCGTGCTCGTTATCATCACGCATGAGTAACTCGCTGATGACTGTATCGGCAAAATGCAGTCCTTTGTCCGTCAACACAAGGGCATCTTCTCTCCATTCCAACAATCCAATTTCAATGTTCCTCTTAATTACACTCCTGCGCCACTCTTCCGTTGACTTTTCGATGAGTTGTTCGACTACTTCCCTTTCAATTCCTTCGAGTAAACGAAGCCCCATCATGAATGCCTCGCCTGCTTGCTCATCTTCAGATAGCAGTTCAACATCAACTACGGCAGGTAAAGATTCACTAGAGAGATACGAAGATAGCCGTGGTGAATTACGCCACCTTCTTCCGTTTATATGTCCAGCCGCAGCAGGACCAAAGGGCCACCAATTCTTATTTTTCCAATAGATAACATTGTGCTTACAAGCATATCCTTCTTTTGCAAAATTACTTATTTCGTATTGCAAAAAACCATTTGCATTTAATTTAGAAATAACAATATCAAACATATCTACTTCTATATCATGTTCGACTCTAGAAATAGTACCTGCGTCTAACTTTGATCTCATTGGGGTGTTTGGTTCGTATGTCAACGCATAACAACTAAGGTGTTTTGGTTCTAGGTCAATTACTATCCGAAGATCTTCCTGAACTTGCTCTATTGTTTGTGTTGGTATGGCATAAATCAAATCAATGTTGATATTGTCGATTCCTGCTTGTCGAGAAATTTCGACTGCTCTCTGTACATTTTGGGGGTCGTGCCATCTTTCTAATTGTTTCAACAACTCCATTTCAAATGATTGTGCACCTATGCTAAGTCGGTTGACTCCATTTGCGGCTAAACAAGATGCGATCTCAGTCGTTAGTGTTTCGGGATTTGCCTCAACTGTAAATTCTGTTTCGCCATCCATAGGCAGATAAGTGCAAATTGCATCAAGCATTTCTTCTAATAATTCAACTGGTAAAAGTGTCGGGGTTCCACCACCAACATAGATCGTATTCACTTTATGCATCTTCTGACCAACTAAGGAAAGTTCTCGCACCATTCGCTCGACAAATTTTTGATATTGATCTTTTTTTCCAATCACGCTAAAAAAGTCGCAGTAATGGCACTTATGGAAACAGAATGGAACGTGAATGTAAGCCCCATTCGCCTTTGACACCTCATCTAGCCAACCAATGGCTGTGGAGTACTCCTCAAGTTCGGGTTGATGTTGATCCCCTAAAGTGGTAAACTGGGGGAGTTGACTTTGATTATTGCCTGTCACGAAGGACATTTTACTCTCAGGAGGCGAAATTAGATGGCGCTGCAGCTCATCATGACATTCAAAGACGGTACTACTCGTTCGTTTGATCTCCATCAAGATCATACGACGATTGGAAGCCGTCGTTCATGTGATTTACACGTTGCCATTCCATCAATTGCTCCACTTCATTGTGAAATTACCCTCAAAGACGGCAAAGCGAATCTTCTCAACAGCGATCCTGATGCTGACACCTTCCATAATGATGAAGCAATAACTGCTGCCGAACTTTCCAACGAAGACAGGGTCCGAATTGGTCCAGTTGAATTTACAGTCAAGATGAATGATGACGAAACCGTGATTCGCCGCCTCTAATAATCGCTAGAATACCAACCATGAATACAGGGCAAAATACCGCTATCGTTGGCCTTCAATGGGGTGATGAAGGCAAAGGAAAAATTGTCGATTTACTCACTGCGAAGCATGATGTTATCGTGCGATACAACGGCGGTGCTAACGCTGGGCACACAGTTGTAGTAGGAGATGAAAAATATGCCTTACACTTGATACCTTCAGGCATCTTGTATGAAGACAAACAGTGTGTCATTGGCAACGGCGTTGTAGTAGACCCTGTAAAGCTTATCGAAGAAATTGATAAGCTCCGAGATCGTGGTATCGAGGTTGGTGACAATTTACAGATTTCTAATCGAGCCCATGTTGTCATGCCTTACCACAAAGAACACGACGCAGCCCTTGAAAGAAAACTATCACAAGTTGCGGGTAAAGGTGACCAATCTATCGGCACTACAAAGAGAGGGATTGGCCCAGCGTATGCAGATAAAATACATAGAGCAACTGCTATTCGAATGGGAGATTTGCTTGATCATGACGCGCTCCTAGATAAGCTTAAAATCACTTGCTCAATCCGATGCGCTGAACTAACTGCTCTTGGCGTTGATGCTCCACCACTTGACCCAATTGCACTTGCTAAAGAGTTCGATGCGTATGGACGTCGCCTTGCACCACACATTATTGATACTGTGTATGAATTACATGAATACGAGCAACAAGGTAAATCATTATTATTTGAGGGTGCTAATGCTTGCTTGCTAGATATCGACCACGGGACATTCCCCTACGTAACAAGTTCTAACTGCTCGTCACTTGGTATTCACGTGGGTACAGGACTTCCGGGAAGGTGTGTTAATGAAGTGGTCGGTATTATGAAAGCGTACTCAACGAGAGTAGGTGGAGGTCCATTCCCAACCGAAGAACTTGGCAAAGATGGCGAACTTATTCGCGAACGAGGAAACGAATATGGGACAACAACTGGCCGCCCCCGTAGATGTGGTTGGCTTGATTTAGTAGCAGTTAATTATTCCGCCATGATTTGCGGGGCAACTTCAATAGCATGCATGCTGCTTGATGTACTCAGTGGTTTTGATGAACTTTATGTTTGCGTCGGGTACAAACTTTCTGATGGAACCTTTAGCAACCGATTCATCCCAGATGCTCGATTGCTTGCTGATGCCGAACCAATTTATGAAAAACTTGATGGTTGGCAAGAAGAAATTGACGACGTTACGTCACCAGAGAATTTACCGTCTAACGCAAAAGCATATTTAGACTTCATCTCTGATTATCTCAACCTACCAATTTCCATCGTTAGCGTTGGTCCAAAACGGTCTCAAACAGTTATTTAACTGCACCAAATTTTCTTGTACGACTTGCAAAGTCAATAATCGCTGTGTCAAGTTCATCTTCTCCAAAATCTGGCCAGCAAGTCGCAGTTACATAGATTTCAGAATACGCTATTTGCCAAAGCAAAAAATTTGAGACGCGATACTCACCCGCAGTTCGGACAAGTAACTCAGGGTCTGGAATACCTGCGGTGTAAAGATTCGCTTCGATGGATTCATTAGTGACCGATTCGCCACTTGCTACAAGTTTGGAAACTGCATGCACAAGTTCGCTTCGTCCAGAATAATCAAGGGCTAATCCAATAGTGAGGGTCTCACCATCGGCTGTTTCTTTGCATGCCAAATCAAGAGCATCGAGAACCTCTTTTGAAAAATTATCTCTACTTCCATAGTGCAGAAGTTTTATGCCTTGCTTTTTTAGTTCTGGAACTTCAGACGCGAGCTTAATCAGCAATAGTTTCATGAGTGCGTCGATTTCTGTTTCTGGTCGTGACCAATTCTCCGTTGAAAACGAATAGAGTGTCAGATATCGAACACCTAATTGCACACATCTCTCAACAATTTTTTTAACACTATTTGCCCCTGCAGCGTGTCCTTCTGTGCGAGCCAATCCCTTTGCCTGTGCCCACCTCCCGTTTCCATCCATAATGATGGCTATGTGTTTAGGTATTTGTTCTTTTGAAACGGGCAAATCCTTCATCCATGCATTCTACCACCGCAAATTAATCAAATTTAAAAAACCCGCCCCACCAAGTCAATTGCGGATGAGCGTGGCGAGACGGGCAAAAATGTACAAAAAGTGAGTTAGTTAGGCAATTTCTCGAAATATAGAATCTTTGGCTTGTCGCTTGGGGAATTAACATTTGAACGATCTA
>CAZABE010000124.1:0-2022 GCA_964483425.1 uncultured Isosphaeraceae bacterium
ACTCGCTTGCATACTTACCACACGTCTTGCGAAAAATTCCTCTTTATTTTCATTTGGCATTGCTTCCCATAAAATGCCGGCGTTTTCCGTTCCTCTAAAACCTGTCGAACTCGACATGAGGTAATGCCCATCTGGTGAAAACGCGAGATCGCTCGCGCCACCAAATTGACCATTGAGGGAAAAAGCCCAAGTGTTATTTTTCGTATCCCAAAGTCGAATGTCCCCAACCCTATCGCCCGAAGCCAATCTATTTGATTCAGGGTTTTGCTGATAAGCAAGTGACATAATTGGAGCAGTGTGCTCACCGACGAATGGAGCAATTTGGGATAATTTTGGCGTCCCGTCTTCCCATATAACCCTCCACCTGTAGATGGTTCCGGAGGAATCTCCAACGGCAACCTCATCATGATTTGGTGAAACAGCAACCGAGGTAAGATGTTTATCTTTTTTGCAGATAAGCGAACAACTCATGTCGGGTAGATTAATAAGCATAAACTTTCCATCTATGCCAACAGATAATCCGTACCTTCCGTCCTTGTCGAGAAAGGCAATTCCGCCAAAGGATTGTTTTCCCCAATTCGGAAAAGGAACACTTTCGTGCATTTTGCTTACACTATCAGTAAACGCGAGTTCTTTTATTGTAATTTCACCTTCGGAGTTTGATTCTGCTTGTAAAGAATACACAGACCCATCAACCGTTCCAACAATTATTTGTCTACCCGAAGGAGTTGTGGAAATTTTTTCAACCCCACCATTGATGGATTTTATGTCGTGTACTAATAATCGTTTTGTTGAAAACACATCCGTAATGTCCCAAAGAACAACCCCAGAATATGGATGGCAAGAAGTTTTTTGTTCAGTGTTACGGCACACCCCAGTTACCAGAATGGTCTTTCCTTCAATTGAAAGTAGACCAATGTCCTGAACACGAGTTACATCTCTATCCCATAAACGATTAACAGGAATTCCTCGCTCCAAATCCCAAATAATTACACTTCCATCTCCACTAATACTTCCTGTTAATCCATATTTGTTATCTGGTAACATTGCTACAGCCCATACTGCTGTTGTATGTCCAAGTAATTCAATCTTAGACAGATCTCTCACTGCCCATTTTTGCACTACTCCAGTATTCGAAACGGAGTAAATATTACGGTCATGTGTAAGCAAACTTGTTAAACGCTCACATGGGAACACACCAATCGAGTGTTGATTACTGCTTTTTGATTCACCTTTACCCAACCGTTTGCAGGTGTTTGCGTCATTATCTACACTCCACAAACGAATTGTTTTGTCCCAACTGCTTGAGCACAATTTGTCTTCGCTTATGAATGACACACCATTCACCCCAAGTTCGTGTCCAAGCAGAGTGCCTCGAATCGCGTTGGTAACAAATTTTCCATCTTTGTTTTCTTTTGCTTCTTTGATAGCAGCATCTACATCCCACAATTTGATGGTTTTATCAACTCCTGCGCTAGCAATTAACTTTCCACTGGGTGAGAAAACCGCTTGTTTTACTTTGTATCTGTGACCTGCAAGTATCGCTAATACCGAATCATGACCTGCACCATCAATAATTTTGTCGATACTCCAAAGTGTTACAGAAGAATCCTGACTTGCAATAGCAAGCATGGAATTGTCATCACTTACCTCAATGCTTAGGATTCCAGTGCCAGCATTAGGAACTGATGTAAGTCGTTGAAGTTCTGACCCATTGTTTATTTGCCAAAGTTCTAGAGAGCCACATTTTGTTATGAAAACAAGAATCGGCTGATGAGTAGTGGTAAGTGCTAACGGAAACTGGTCGCAATGCACATCTCTTATCTTGTTAATTTCTTTAATAGTTCCATCTGTTGGCGATAACGAAAAGATAATTATTTCAGATTTTTCTTCATTGTTTAAAATTTCTTCTGTCAGAACAGCACCTAGGTAATTTCCATCCTCCATGCGAGGACCGATTGTAATTGCATAAGGGTTTTTCCAATTAACTACTGAAATCATTATTGGTGAAGCGTCGCTCAT
>CAZABE010000125.1:0-6947 GCA_964483425.1 uncultured Isosphaeraceae bacterium
CACTAATGACGCTCCTTCTGCTATTACTCGTCTGATTGACATGGGAGTAAAGCCATACCTTGTTGCTAGTTCCATACAAGCAATTATGGCACAGAGATTGATTCGTGTTCTTTGCCCAGATTGCAAACAGAAAGACGATAATCCAGATCCTAGGTATCTAAAAATTGCAGGTATAACTGAGAGCGAAGTTGCACTTGGAGGGATATATAAGCCTGTTGGCTGTACAAAATGTGGTGGAGTTGGGTTCAAAGGTCGAAAAGCAATTTTTGAAATGCTCGTAATGAACGCTGAAGTTCGAGAACTAGCTTTCAATCGTGCTCCACTTGGGCAGATTCGACAGGCAGGAATAAGAGCTGGAATGAAAACTCTCGTAGAAGATGGAAAAATTAAAATTCTTAGGGGTGAAACAACCCCAGAAGAAATATCTCGATTCGCACAGGCAGAAGCACTTCTTGAAGGAAATATAGATATCTAAGTTACCAATTGAGCAAAACCATTATGTCCACAATTCAAATTGACAGATTACTTGACACCGTAGTACGCACAGGCGCATCCGACCTTCACTTAACAGTTGGAAGAAAACCAACCCTTCGTCTCCATGGCAGCCTTAAAAACCTTGATACAAAAGTTCTTGATGGTGATGATTGCGTTGCACTAATGAAACAGATAACTCCAGAAAAGGCTCAACAAGAGTTGCAAGAAGAGGGAAGTTGCGACTTTGGTTTTGCGTTTGGTACTGAGGCACGTTTTCGTGTTGCAATTTTTAGGCAACGTGGTGATGTTACGCTTGTCTTACGCCTAATTCCAAATGAATTATTGACTTTTGAAGAAATTGGTTTACCTCTAATTCTTAAGGAATTAATAAGGCGCCCACGTGGATTATTTATCGTGACAGGACCTACTGGTTCGGGTAAGACGACTTCCCTTGCAACTATGATTGATTATGTAAATACGAATCTTGATCGTCACATTGTGACAGTTGAAGATCCTATAGAATATTTTCATTACCATAAGAATTCAATCGTAAATCAGAGAGAAGTAGGTAATGACGTACCGAGTTTTTCCGAAGCACTAAGACGTGTACTTCGTGCAGACCCTGACGTAATTCTCGTTGGTGAAATGCGGGACTTAGAGACGATTGAAGCGGCAATCCAAGCAGCAGAGACCGGTCACCTTGTTTTTGCGACTTTGCACACTACTGGTGCGTCAGGAACTATTAACCGTATTATTGATGCATTCCCAACAAACCAACAGGAGCAAGTTCGTGTTCAACTATCAACTGCCTTAATATCTGTACTTTCCCAAGTACTACTTCGACGAATAGACAAAAATGGACGAGTTGCCGCATATGAGTTTTTGGTTGTAACTCCTGCGGTTGCGAACCTTATTCGTGAAAATAAAACGTTTAGAATCGACTCTGCTATTCAAACTGGCAGGAAATTTGGGATGCAACTCCTAGATGACCACCTTTGGGCACTATATGAACGAGGAATGATTGCAGCCGAAGATATGATTGACAAAGGCCGTGACCCTAACGCTCTAACTCAAAAAGTGCATGGAGCAGGCGGAAAAGTGGGTAGAGTCGAACTTGACACACCAGAGGCATCTATTCCACCATCCTCAAATGATTGAATTACCTCCTAATTCAACATTTTATCACTTGAAATCTTGGCACATAAGACGAATAATCTAGGTGGCGGATGTAAATATCGCCTTTTTTATGGTTGTCAGCAGGAATGTTCCTGTTAATCCTTTCTAAGATACAAAAAAAGTAGTCCACTGCCGGAGTCACCAAAATGGCAAAATCAACCTCATCAAAAAGAAAAACGTTAGATCCATCCCAACTTAAAGGTCGCCGGTTTGGCCGAGTTCTTACAAAACTTGGTAAGTTGAATCGAGAACAAGTTCACGAAGCGCTTGCTGTCCAAAAGATTGCAAGAAAGAAGGGTGATCGGCGAAAGATTGGCGAGTTCATGGTTGAGATGGGGCTCATTCAAGAATCCGATGTGATGCAAGCTCTCGCAGGACAAGCCGGCTTTGCTTATAAGGAAATTGATATTGACGTAATTCCAGATGAGGCAGTTAAGGTTCTCCCAATTGAAAGTGCAACTACTTATCAAATTGCACCTGTTGACTATGACCTATCATCGAAAGTGCTGACAATTGCGATGAAGTCCCCTGACAATTATCGAGCGGTTGACGATCTCCGCCTTTTGATGGGGTTTAAAGTTGAAGCAATTGTTGCTCCTCCTGAACAAATAGATGAGGTAATAAAGAAACGTTATTCTTCTGGTGGTACTTCCATGTCAGACATGGTTGCTGATCTTGATGAGAGCGACTTAAGTGGATTTGCCGGAGTAGATGATGCTGATTTGTCAAAATTAACATCCGCCGCCTCAGATAATAAAATTGTCAGATTGATAAATCTCGTTTTGCTTCAAGCAATTAAAGACAAGGCATCGGATATTCACTTTGAACCATTTGAAGATGAATTCAAAATGCGCTATCGAATTGATGGCATACTTTATGAAATGGTTCCCCCTCCATTACACCTTTCACTTCCGATTGTCTCAAGAGTAAAAATTATGGCTAATCTTGATATTTCGGAACGCCGACTTCCACAAGATGGTCGAATTGAACTCACAGTCGCTGGTTCACCAGTAGACCTTCGTGTTTCGATACTTCCAACTATGTTTGGTGAATCAGTGGTGCTTCGAGTGCTTGACCGATCTAACGTTAAGTTGAACATGGATAAAATTGGACTTAGGGTTGAGGACTATGAAAAAATGGATGACATTATTCATAGACCAAATGGAATTGTTCTTGTGACTGGTCCAACTGGCTCGGGTAAGACGACAACCTTATACTCCGCTCTTACAGAGTTAAACGATCCAAAGACGAAGATATTAACAGCAGAAGATCCTGTGGAATATGACATTGATGGGTTAATTCAATGCCAAGTAAATACAGACCAAGATCTAACTTTTGCAAGTTTGTTGCGGTCATTTTTGCGCCAAGACCCAGACATCATTCTCGTTGGTGAAATTCGTGACTTGGAGACAGCACAAATTGCTGTGCAAGCATCATTAACAGGTCACTTGGTCTTCACGACCTTACATACTAATGACGCACCGTCAACCATATTACGTTTAGTAGACCTTGGAGTTGAGTCATTTTTGATCACAGCAACTGTTGAAGCGATAGTCGCTCAACGACTTGTTCGACGTATTTGCAATAAATGCAAGGAAGAATATAAACCAAGCCAAGAAGAGTTGTTTGAGTTGCGATTAAAGCAAGAAGATGTAAAAGGTAGGACTTTCTTTAGAGGTAAGGGCTGTAGCGAATGTAACAATAGTGGGTACCGAGGACGTCTAGCTTTATTTGAAATCATGGAATTTGATGACGCTCTTCGCGAACTTGTATTGTCCCAAGCATCAACAGCAATAATCAGAGTAGAAGCGGCGAAACGTGGGATGAAAAGTTTACGCGAAAGCGGTATGTTCGCAATTTTCGACGGGCAAACTACGATTGATGAAGTTGTAAGAGAAACAATAGTTGATGAGTAATGTGTTAAGTGGCTTTATCTGCCACGATGGAGCGTAATGTATGCCAACTTATTTATATGAAGCAATTAATGCAGCAGGTAAACCCGAAAAGGGACGCATCGAGGCGGTAAACAGCGATGAAGCAATGGCTGCTGTTCGTCAGAATGGATTCTTCCCAACGTCGGTACGTGAAGAAAAGTTAAAGGGAGCTTCAAAGAAAACAACCAAGCAAGCAGAAGCACCAGCCGCAAAGAAAAAGAAACGCGGCATTAATATTTCTATTGGTAATGTAAAAACAAAAACTTTAACCCAGTTCACTCGGCAACTTTCGACGTTGCAGGATGCGGGTTTACCGCTGCTTAGATCATTGCAGATTCTTGAACAGCAACAAAAACCGGGCAAACTTAAAACCATCTTGCTAGACGTGGTTGAAGATGTCGAGTCAGGTACAAGTTTGTCAGACGCAATGAGTAAACATCCAAAGGCATTCGACCGTTTGTATTCTAAGATGGTAGCCGCGGGCGAAATTGGCGGTGTGCTAGATGTAATTTTGCAACGGCTTGCTACATTTATGGAAAAGGGTGAACGGCTAAAGTCACGTATTAAAGGTGCGATGATTTACCCAATCTGTGTGATTATTGTTGCCGTTGCAATCGTTACTGGCATTATGTACTTTGTTATTCCGAAATTTAAAGACATTTTTAACGATTTTGATGTAACACTTCCCGGATTGACACTTTGGCTGATTGATGCGAGTTTGTGGATTGCGGGAACTCCCGAAGAAGGGAAGCAATCAATCCCTGGTTATGTTTGGGTAATTGCCGCCCCATTTTTAATTTTCTTCTTCTTCAAACTTGTTCGAAAGACAAAACCTGGCAGGGCAATTACTGACATCGTTGTCATGAAGATTCCCGTCATAGGTACTTTAGTTGAAAAGACATCAGTTGCTAGGTTTAGCCGTACTCTTGGTACTTTGATTGCGGCGGGTGTTCCAATCCTTGAAGCAGTTCTAATTACAAGGGATACATCAGGCAACCATGTGTATGAAAAAGCTTTGACTGGAGTGCACGATTCAATTCGAGAGGGCGAGTCGGTTGCAGCGCCGCTTAGAGAAGCAAAGGTTTGCGACTCAATTGTTGTCAACATGATTGAAGTTGGTGAAGAAACAGGCGATCTTGATGTCATGCTCATGAAAATTGCAGACAACTATGATGAAGAGGTGGATGTTGCTGTAACGGCTCTGCTTAGTTTGCTAGAGCCAGCCCTTGTTGTTGTACTTGGTGGTATTGTCGGAACAATTGTGCTTGCGTTGTTCTTGCCACTAGTCAAGATGATTGAATCGGTATCGGATACAGGTTGATATGAGGATGGTTCAACTAGCGACACCAGTTAAGTATGGTTTCACGGTTCTTGAATTACTTGTGACAATTTCACTGATTGTAATTCTTGTAAGCGCATTGGTTGTTGGTATGAACTCTGCAAAAACGGGTGCGATGATAGCCGAAACAAATGCACGGCTTATGGGTTTGCGACAGTCGACAGTTTGGTTTAAGGAGGAGGTTGGATATTTTCCTCCTCTTCTTGATCATCAACGGAATTTGAAATCACTTGCTGCTGTTGGTGACCCTCTCCAGTTTCCAAACCTTCCGACTTCAACAGATTACCAAACGTACAGGAATGAAATACAGAATTGGTACTCCATAACAACGCCTACGGAATATCTACTAGGGTATGGTGACCTTTCTCAAGATGGATATGGACGCTTGCCAACTAGCCATGTTCACTTTGATGATAGCGTCGATCAAATGCCACGGCTAGGGATAACTCACCCTGGTCTAGACGGTGTTTGGGGGGCGACTGATGCGTACACTGACTCAAGTGTTTCAGGGAATGGTCTCTTCGTAGATAGGCGCCCAAGAGGTATCTTGCCAACAACTCATTCACCTGACGATTTGCAACCTGCAGGCAAAGTATTTGGCCCATACCTTGATATCAATAATGATCAAATGTTAGGTAGGATTTCGGTTAACAGTTCAGGTGATGCGGATGTTGATCCTGTTACTGGAAGAGTTAAGGTCTATTATCCTGGAGAGACCAAGTTTGATAGTTCGCAACCGCTTGTCCTTGTTGATACATGGGGTACACCGATTCGGTTCTACAGACCAATGTATCCGACTCACTTACCAAATATTGATGGTGAACCACAAATTCAAAATGGTGTTGGAAGAAGTTTCCCTCCTAGCAATTCATATCAACGGCCAACCTTAAGTGATTACTTAGTACTTAGACCTTTTGATTTTGACCCTGACAAAGTTGTCGATGGATTCCTTCCTGATTACAGGGACGGAAATATCGCAAGTGGTGATACCTCTACTTCAATTGAATTGCAAACTGGTCAGTTCGCTTATTTGTCGGCTGGTCCTGACCAAAAAACAAATAATAGAGTACGCGCAGATGTGTTAGGTCTTGCAGGAAACACTGGAACAGGAGCGACTGATGAGGTAAACAAGGACAACTTGATAGAGGTTGGTCCATGAAACATAAATTTCTGACAAGAAAAAAACATTATGGTTTCTCTTTGTTAGAGGTGATGGTTGCAATTGCAGTAATCGCTTTGCTTGCTTCTCTAACTATTGGTTTGTCAAATTCAATTATGCGAAGAGCGGAAGAACGTCAAACGGAGGACACTCTGAGGTTGCTAAAAGTTTCCCTAAAGGAGTGGGAAATCGAAAAAGGCAACAACATGACATTTGAGGACTTTGCATACGTTGGCAATTGTGATGGTTGCTACTTTGATGTGTGGAACGATGGTTTGCTCTCAAGACCAACTTTTGGTTTGTCGGGAGTGAGTAATGATGTTATGCAACAATCAATGGAAGCGAGAATGGGTTACCTTATTACATCACTTCGAGAAGTAGAATCATCAGACAATATTCTTTTGGAAATTTCTCACGATGCTTTTGAAAATGGAATCCCAATTGATGCGTGGGGAACACCAATTGGAGTTATCTTTCCTGGGCAATATTATTCTGGATCAGGAGAAACATTAGCATTTTCAGAGGATGAGAGTGGCGATTTGACGATTCGCGACCAATCAGAAGACGGCTTGGGGTCTTGTGTAAACAAACGACCAATATTTGTTTCCGCCGGTGCTGATAGATTGTGGGGTTATCGTTTTCAAGCAGCAGAAGGCCCAGGTAACGATGAGGATGCACGTGAACTTTGGCAAGCATCTCTAGATAACATTTATTCTTATGACCCGTTTGTCGTGGAGAAGGCGCGATGAGCAAGTGTTTTAGAAAACATCCTTGCTTGGGATTTACCCTTTTAGAACTCATCGTTGTAATTGTTGTTATGACAATTTTGGCAAGCATTACGGGACTTGCCTTTAGAAGAATAGCC
>CAZABE010000126.1:0-22088 GCA_964483425.1 uncultured Isosphaeraceae bacterium
GTTTCGATCGTTCCTGTATAAGGCGAGTTATACTTTTTCTTGAATTTACCAAAGAGTCCGGCGGTCTCAGCAATCGGCTCCCCCTCTTCAACTTTTTCACCTTCTTGATGAAGCATAAGTCCTGCTACATCTTTTGGTGGAACAGCAAGAAGATTTGCCATGTTCAATGGATAGACGTCACCGGGCATGTACGTCGCTGCAACAATTTGGTCTGCTTTGACTGCATCGCCTGCGCTCACCTTCACTTCGCCTTTGATGGGAAGCATTCGTACAACACTGTGTGTCATTCGATTTGTAACTTTAAGTCCTGGGGTATATGCGTGTGCCATATTCGTTACGCAGTTGCGACTGCTTGCTCCATCTCTTCATCCTGTTTAATTTCTTCATAAAGCGCCATGTTTTCTACCCACCTAGCAATTGTTTGTTGGCACTGTTGCCTGTCTTCTGGAAGACCAAGCGGACGACCGCGACTATCGATAATGAGACCAACAGTACCACCGCGAACTTCGTGTGTAACTTTCTTGCCGCTACCTGCGCCAAGGTCAAATCCGCGAGCAGGGTCACAGGTAATAGTTGCTGTTTGGTCTGGTTCCAATTCGATAAGTTCAATATCACCAAAGTTACACGACCCAGAAGCGTTCACATCGCCTGAAAGCGTCCAAGAAAAACATGGTTTGCCTTCCTTACCTAGACCTTTTGCTGCGATACAAGTGCCAAGATAAATCAAGCAATCTCGTTCAAACACTTGGGATGCTGCTTCGGGATGGACTGCTGAAAGCACACCGAGATGAGGCATCATAAAGATAGAGTCCTTTGCAAGATTCGTGCAGCCCTCTGGTTCAAAGGCGTCCACAAGTAACATTGCTGTTTGGTTCATGCTTGGAGCGTGGGAGAGCACTCCGCCTGATGCCACAAGTAAATTGAGTTTCATATTGTCGACAATCGTACTTCCTGCTGTTTGTTGACTGAAGGTGTCGCCGACTGTTCGTTGTTGCTGAACACCTTTAAGCGTTGTAGCAAAGTCTTTGTGTTGTTTATAAGCAAGACGCAATGCTTCTCGAGCAACTGCTTGTTCAAAAATCAGTGATTCCAGCGATTGAGGAATTGTTGTCGGTCGAATCATTTTGTTTTTAACGCGGTTCCGAAGTTGTCGTTCGTCCATGTCAAAGTGTACCCAGCGTAAAACACTAGGCATTGTTGCTTCAGCGCAGACGTTAGAGATTGAATAACTCATCCCAAGGTTTGCTGAAACCGTTCTGTTGAAGGTTTCTTCAAAAACGCTAAAGACATCTGTTGTTGCACCACCAATGTCAACACCGACCACGTTGATTCCATCTTTCTTTGCGATGGTTTGTAATATATCTCCAACCGCTCCGGGGGTTGGCATGATGTCGGCGTCTGTCCAATCCATGAGCATGTCATATCCGGGAGCATGCGCCATCACGTGTTCAAGGAAGACGTCGTGAATTTTATCGCGGGCTGGTCCAAGATTTTCTTGTTCAAGTTTTGGTCGTAGGTTCTCTACAACTGCAAGATCAATCCAGTCCTCTTGTAATGTTTCAACTACTTCATCAGAAGCCATTTTGTTGCCAGCAAAAATGATGGGCATTTCATATTCGCTACCAAAACGTGGTTGTGGTTTTGCTGGAGCGATGAGTTCAGCAAGTTGAACAACCTTTTCTGTTGTACCGCCATCGGTTCCGCCACTGATGAGAATCATATCTGGACGAAGTTCCCGAATTCGTTGAATCTGTTCGTGAGGGCGCCGCTTATCGTTAGATGAAATAACGTCCATCACAATTGCGCCCGCACCAAGGGCTGCACGCTTTGCAGATGCCGCGGTCATTTCTGCAATGACACCAGCTACCATCATTTGAAGTCCACCACCCGCACTTGATGTTGAAATGTATAAGTCGCACCCATCGTTCCCAGAAGCAGGTTGTTTGATTGTTCCGTCTTCGTTTGTTAATTGTCTTCCTGCTAATTCGCCGACTTCCGTTACAGAGTTTGTTACACCAATGGTTACATTTGCGAATGGTTTTTCAACAGTAGTTGGAGCCTCACCTCGATATGTCTGGCGGTATTCACCATCCACCTTTTCAATAAGGATTGCCTTAGTTGTTGTACTCCCGCAATCTGTTGCGAGAATGACATTGATGTCGTTAAGGTCAATTGTCATGATTTATTGTCTTCTTTGGGATCGGAAACTTCCAAGGATTCGTTCTCTAACTCTTCTATGCGATTTCGGATCCAATCAACCGACCCGCGGTGTTCTAAAAATTCTGCGACTGCAGTCCAATGTTCTGTTGGGACGAATGCTGCAATCAGCGGAGTAAAAAAATGCATTGTCTGGGAGCCCACAAAGTTCAGTGGGCGCCCCATTTCCACGCCAATAATGGCTGGAGTTGTTAAACCACGGCGAATGATACCCTTACAGAGCTTGTCTAGGGCATTTTTTTGCATTTCATTGGGCTCAATTGTCTCATCACCATCAACATGAAACGCATGTTTAAACCAACCCTTTTTCATGTCTTAGTACCTTCACAAAGGAGAGATTTAATTACGGGAACGATTTTGTCTCGTTGATCATGATAAAAGACAGCCATTCCAGTCCATCCATCCAGATTTGAGGGTTTTTTCCTTGTAAATAAGTAACATGACTCTTTAAAAAACTTCACTCTTTGAACTTGTTCCCAAGCGTATTTCTTTCTGCTAATGGGATACTTCGCTTCAACCCCTTCTTCGTTGATTGTAAAAGTCGAACTAAACAAGAAGTTTGCTTGGGTTGCAATCAGAATCGCTGATAAGCAGATTCCCAAGATTAAACTCGTGGTAGTAATTAGAAAACCAACAATAACTATCAATATCCACCCAAAGAACGCTTTTTTTGGATATACCATTGCTGGGCAAATCGTCCACTTCATCTCAACAGGGGCTACTTCTTCCATAGCACCACATTCTAGCACACATAATTAATTAACCCGCGGTTAATAAACCGCTCCGATTATGTATTCGAACTGCGGGTTAATAATGAGATTTGACCATTTTTATTAACCGCGGGTTAATTTATGTTGTTTATTGACAAAGGGTTACGATTGTGGAGGTAGCGGCGGGTAATTCAAGGATACTACGCTCAGTTTGGAGGATAAGATTGTGGCAAGGGTCGATACTCAGAACTGTGCCATTAACTGTATTACTTCCTGATTGGATGGTTTGGATGGTGCCTACGAGAATATCTCGCTTTCGCCACTGCTCAACTGCTGTGTTTTCATCGACTTGCGAAGCATCCAAGACGCTTGCTACGACGATTTCAGCCGTCTTTTTTTTATTTGACTCTGAACAAAATTGTTTTAGGGAAACAGCAGTTGAAAGTGGAGCTTCTAGGACATTTACTCCAACACCGACAAGGCAAAGGTTTTCTCGCTGCTCTATTAGGATACCGGCCAATTTTTTACCTTCAACGTACAAATCATTTGGCCATTTAATTCCAATGAGTTGCGATGGAATGACATTGTTGAGATTCGCAGCAAGTGTGGCTGCGATTGCTATTGGTAAATGTGGTGTCGCTTTTTCAAGCACGACCGTCACGGCAATCCCGCCACTTGAATTCCATTCGTTTCCACGTCGACCTCGCCCTGACGTTTGGTTGAACGAAACGCATGCTTCCCCTACTTGCAAATCGTGTTCGATTGCGGCGTCTTGAGTTGAGGTAACTTCATCTAGGAACAAGACACGATGATCACTCATCTATCGCGTCCAAGCCGACATCAACCCATGTTGCTTGATGCACAAGTCCACCAATTGAGATTCGGTCTATTCCTGTTTCTGCTATAGACCTAACTGTGTTCAAAGTCACTCCACCAGAAGCCTCAAGAAGCACAGATGTCTGCGTATCGTTCCGTAGTACGACTGCAGCACGTAACATTTCCAAAGGCATATTATCGAGCAAAATAATATCAACTGGAAGCAACAAGACGTACTCAAGTTGTTCGATTGAATCAACTTCAACTTCAATAAATTTCAGTCCACTGTGCTCTTTTACACAGGAAATTGCTGTGCCTAGTTCACTTGCAATATCTACCATACCAGCAAGATGATTGTCTTTATACAGCGCAGCATCGTGTAAACCCATTCGATGCGAGGTTCCCCCACCACAAGTGACTGCATACTTGTCGAGTAAACGTAATCCGGGAGTTGTTTTGCGGGTGTCACATATTTTGCAGTCAGTTCCTTCTATCGCATCAACAAACAACTTCGTTTTCGTCGCCACACCTGAGGCATAACCAAGAACATTTAAGATTGTTCTCTCAGCGGCAAGAATATCTTTCTTAGCTCCTTCTAATATTGCAATGTTTTCATTAGTGACTGTGTCGCCGTCTTTGTGTAACAACTTCATAGAAAGATCACCAAATACTTCAATTGAATCTGCGATTGGCTCAAGCGCTGCCACTGTACCGCTTCCACGAACATTCACAAAAAACCTACTTCTATCACCAGATATATTTAGAGACGCTGTTGTAACATCGCCAAAAAAACAGCCGTCCTCTTCAAGGCAACGCTTTAGCAATTCATAAATGTAAGTTTTCGTCATCATTCTTTGGTATTGGTCCATCTTGCTCCACGAGACATACCATCCATTAATTGGATCGTAGCATCACCTCCACCAATTGAGAGGCGATATCCATCCCTTGAAACATCAATACACTCTATTGAGTCACAAGCTGGAAAAGATGCAATCAAACTAAACTCTTCAAGATTCCAAATCCCAACTGTTCCGCTGGAAAGCGCAGTAACAAACCTTTTTTCATTTGGAAGAATAATAACATCACGAAGTGCGCCGCCAATCTCGTTGACTGACTTCACTGCTTCGCCCGTATTCGCATTTATCGATTGAACGTTGTACCCAGCAGTCGCTGCAATAAGGGTTTGTTTACCTTCAACAAAGTCGAGTGTTATGATGTCACCACTTTTATTATCAAAACTCCATATCTCATCTCCTGTTCTCGCATCTAAAGCAAAAACTGTTCCGCCGCTAGTTGAAACAAATATTCGCTCGCCAGAATCATCGAAATCCAACGCTACAACAATTGCATCGCTCAACTGTTTGCTCACAACTTGTTCGAAAGTACGAATATTCCATACACAGACATTCCCCTTGAACGTGCCTGTTGCAACTTGCTTCCCAAAGCGTGACACAGAGAGTGTAGATATTTGACCGTCACAAGTCCCTATCAGATCACCTTGTTTCATATGTTCAACATCCCAAAGTCGAAGATTTCCCTCTATATCTCCCGTCACAACAAGAGAAGTTGTTGGAATAAATTTAACTAATGAAAGTTCTTGATTTACTTCAGATGGAATCAAGTTTTGGTTGCCTGTTACCACGTCAATTACCTGCAAACCTGTACCAAATTCCGATACAGTTACGAGAGAATCATTCCATACAAATGCAATATCTGAAGCAGGAAATGTTCCTGAGACACGAAGAGTCGTTGGTATTGTCTTCAATGAACTCCACCAATGCAGTTCTCCGTCTCGACCAACACTCACGTAATAATCCTCACCTAATGAACCAATAGACCAAACTGTTTCATCATGCCCTCGCAGTATTTCCATTAGTTGAAAGTTCTCACGGTTCCACAATCTAACTTCATCATTTTCGCCAACTGATGCTATTGTGTTTGCAGTTTTCGCTAGACCTAGAACGCCTCCGTGCCCCGCTTGGATTGTCTTTATTTTTGTTTCGTAATCTGTTCCCCAAATAATTATATTATCGTCACTACCAGCGGTAGCTAACATTCCATCTTCAAAGAAAAGAATTGCATGTAGTGAGCCGCCATGCGCATTCTGTTTAGCCAACCTCTTAACACCACCAGAACTCCAAACTTGAACAGCGCCATCCGATGTGCCGATTGCAATATGGTTATTAGAATTACTAAAGTCAACCGCTAAAACCATACCGCTCTCACTGTCAATTGAACGTATGTGGTTACCTTCTTTATCCCAAATCTCAACTGAGCCATCTGCATGCCCAGATATAAAACCTTTGTCTCTTGCTCCTGTAATTGCAGTCACCGAAGATGGGGATGAATCTATTAACAGACGAGTGTTTTTTAACAAATCAAAAACTGCTATTTGTCCGCTCGACATTCCAATATATAAGTTTGTGCCATCGACTGAAAAATTCATAGATGTAACTTTTGATGGCAAAACAAGATCTCTTGAAACGTCTCGATTCTCATCTATAAGCACCACTCTTGTGCCTTCAAAAGAAACCGCAATTTGGTCTCCATTTGGAGATGTTGTAAGTGCGGTCGGTCTATCACCGATTAACCAATTTCGTAATGATTGATCTACAACACCTGATAAATAATGCCACTCCCAACCACGATGCTTACGATCGGTTGATCTAAGGTGGTGTCTAGCCATTCCCCACGACTCGTTCGCAATTGCTGCTTGGGCTGTACCTATTGTTGCTTTATAAGCAATTTGCTCAGCGTTTTTCTTCGCTTCCTTTTCAATTTCTAAAGCTAGTCGCATTTCTGTTTGGCTTGATTCTGATTCGACGTAACCCCAAATCAAACCAGCTAAACCAAGAAGCACCGCCAAAATTACAACTATGCCCGCTCTAAATTTCAACTGGTTACGTTTTGCGTAGAGTTTCAACCGTCGCATCCGAGTAGGCGGTTTTGCTAGGATTGGTTGATCGCTCAATAATCGCCGAATATCCATACCTAACTCTGCAACTGATTCATATCTTGAACTTCTCTCCTTAGAGAGTGCTTTCGCAATAATCTGTTCCAAGTCGGGCTGGATTGATCGGTCAATTTTGCGTGGTGAAATTGGCGGGGTCTCTCTTACAACTGCCGGTGCTCTGAATATAGGAATGCCCTTTAAAGAGTATGGCAGGTCTCCGACCATTAACTGATATAAAATGACACCAAGAGAATAGACATCAGTTCTTACGTCAACGTCATGAGGATCGTCGCCACACTGTTCAGGACTTGACCACTGTAACGTGCCAACAAACCGACCTGCAACTGTAATTGTTTTTTCGGCATCCTCACCACCAAACATCAACGCAACACCAAAGTCAATTACTTTAGGTCTACGAGAATTTGTAATCAATATGTTTGATGGTTTCAGGTCGCGGTGAATGACACCTCGTCCATGTCCATACTGTACTGCGTCGCAAACAAGCAGAAACAATTCTAATCGTTCTTCTCTACTTAAACCTTCTTCTTCGGAATAATCCGTTATCGACTTGCTACCTGGAACAAATTCCATCGCAAAATATGGAAGAAGTGCGTCGCCTTGTATCTGTTGCCCAGAATCATAAACTTGTGCAATTCCCGGATGTTGTAACCGAGCAAGCGTTTCACTTTCCATCTCGAATCTATGTAAGGTTGCTGGTGAGGCTGCAGCGGACTTAACAATTTTGAGTGCCACAGATCTAAATGGATGTGTTTGTTTGGCTTCATACACATTCCCCATTCCGCCAGTGCCTATAATTCGAATGATTTCAAATTGACCTATGGTTTGCCCAATCCACACGTCACTCTTTGCCCCGACACTGGACTCAAGCCATCCCTTGCCTAAGCCATCGCTATCAAGGGTAGCTTCGTTTGGATCGTGACTCTCATCACCTTCGTCAAGTGTTACGCTTGAATCATCCACCATATACCCATGATACGGTCAAGTTGTTGCGTAGGTTTCAAATCAGAGAGCTTGCTTGATTTCTTTTGCGAGGATCTCACCGTCAACTAATTCATTTGGGTTCCAAGTAATAGCAAGACCATCATCCTCCGTATACCTCGGAATGATGTGAAAATGAACGTGAAAAACAGCTTGGTGCGCAATCTCGCCATTGTTCTGAAGAACGTTGTAAGCAGTTGCACCAGTTGCTTTCATAACTGCTTTTGAAATTTTTACTAATGCTGAGCCAAGCGCAGCCCCACTTTTATCAGAAAGTTCGTGTAGTGAAGCAACAGTTTGCTTAGGAATTACAAGAGTATGTCCTCTACTAAGAGGTGCAACATCAAGAAAAGCAAACACGTAATCGTCTTCGTACACTTTGTGGCAAGGAATATCGCCATTAATTATTTTTTCAAAAATAGTTACCATAATTACTCGTCCTTGATTGCTGCCTGCGCAGCTGCGAGCCGCGCTGTTGGCACTCTAAATGGCGAACAACTTACGTAGTTGAGCCCTACATTGTGACAAAATTCTACCGACTTAGGATCCCCACCGTGCTCACCGCAAATTCCAATTTTCAATGTTTTTTTAACACTCCGACCTCCACTCACACCCATTTCAACAAGTTCGCCAACTCCATCGAAGTCAAGTGTCTGGAATGGATCACGAAGCAATATTCCATCATCTAAATAATGTGGCAAGAATGAATTGATGTCATCACGACTAAAACCGTAAGTAAGTTGAGTTAAGTCATTTGTTCCAAAACTAAAGAAGTCCGCAACTTCTGCAATTTGATTAGCAACAATTGCAGCTCTTGGTATTTCAATCATCGTACCGATTGGGATGTTCAAGGCGCCTTTAAATTGTTCTTTCTTCTTAATCTTTTTAATGGTCGTTGCGGCGAGTTGTCGTAATTGTGCTAATTCTTCACGGGTGCCAACAAGTGGAATCATAATTTCTGGTTTTGCATCAATTCTCTTTCGCTTACAAATAATCGTCGCTTCAACGATTGCTGTTACTTGCATCTCAAGAATTTCTGGATATGTAACTGCCAATCGACAACCTCTGTGCCCGAGCATGGGGTTAAACTCATGAAGTTGTTCAACTCGTTTGCGAACAAGACCAACCTTAACACCAAGTGCATCTGCTACTTCTTTTTGCCCAGCATGGTCGTGCGGCAAAAACTCGTGAAGTGGCGGATCAAGAAGCCGAACCGTTACGGGGAATCCCTTCATAGCGGTAAAAATACCTACGAAATCATCGCATTGATAAGGCATCAATCTATTTAACGCCTCGGTTCTCGCTTCTTTTGTCTGCGCAAGAATCATCTGTCTCATCGCAAGAATACGATCACCTTCAAAGAACATGTGCTCCGTTCTTGTTAGACCGATGCCCTGTGCACCAAATGAACGAGCTCTTTTTGCATCTCTTGGAGAGTCAGCATTCGTTCGAACGTTCATGCGCCTCCTTTGGTCTGCCCATTTCATCACGGTTTCAAAGTTACCGCTCAATTTTGGCTCATGTCTAACAACCTCCCCTAGCATCACTTCTCCAGTTCCTCCGTCGATCGAAAGTATATCTTTTTCTCCATACGTTTTTCCTTCGATTGAGACCTTCTTGCGTTTTGAATCAATGTGCAAAGAAGAAGCTCCTGCGACACAACATTTACCCCAACCGCGAGCAACAACTGCTGCGTGGCTTGTCATTCCTCCTGTTGAAGTCAAAATTCCAACCGCGTGGTGCATACCGTCAATATCTTCTGGTGAAGTTTCTTTTCGTATGAGAATAACATCTTCGCCTGATTCCGCACGAGCAACAGCGTCTTCTGCGCTAAATGCTAGAGTTCCGGTTGCAGCTCCAGGAGAAGCAGGCAGTCCTTTTGCGAGCATTGGAACTTGATGTTTACTTTTTGCAGTAAAACTTGGAAGTAAAAGTTGTACAAGATCACCGGCTGGAATCCTAAGAAGTGCTTCGTCTTTTGTAATTAGCCGGCTCTTTACCATGTCGACAGCAATTTTTATAGCAGCAGCAGCTGTTCGTTTACCTGTTCTTGTTTGCAGCATCCAAAGTTTGCCGCGTTCAATTGTAAACTCAATATCTTGAATGTCACGATAGTGCTTTTCGAGAATTTTTTTGTTCTTAATAAGTTCCTTAAAAATATTGCTGTTCCATCGTTTCATTTGTGAGACCGGTTTTGGAGTGCGAATTCCCGCAACAACATCTTCGCCTTGTGCATCAATCAAAAATTCACCAAAGAATGTGTCCTCGCCAGTAGAAGGATTGCGAGTAAACGCAACACCAGTCCCAGAGTCAGTACCCATATTTCCAAACACCATCGCTTGCACGTTTACCGCGGTTCCCTTTAACCCAACGATGTCATTGATTTGCCTGTAACTCCTTGCTCTGTGAGTGTTCCACGATTTAAAGACCGCCTCAACAGATAACGAAAGTTGTTTGTAGGGGTCTTGCGGAAAGTTACTACCAACGTGTTTTTTATACACTTTCTTGTACCGATTACAAACTTCTTCGAGGCCCTGTGCGGAGAGTTCCGTATCAAGAATAACACCGTACTTCTTTTTTACAATTGAAAATTCATGTTCAAAAACTTCATGGTTCATCCCCATAACAACATCACCGAACATATTAATAAGCCGGCGATAAGCATCCCAACCAAATCTGGCATTACCTGTTAAGTCAATCATTCCACGAACCGCTTTGTCAGTAAGACCAAGGTTCAAAACTGTATCCATCATGCCGGGCATTGAGACAGCAGCACCAGAGCGAACTGATACAAGAAGAGGATCCGTCTCTGAGCCAAATTTTTTCCCTGTTTCTCGTTCAACTCTTCGAATTGCTTTGACTGTTTCGGAGTCGAGCCCCTTTGGCATCTTTCCGCCTTCATCGTAATAGGAGGCGCACATTGTGGTTGGAATCGTGAACCCAGGAGGGACTGGCAACCCAATAGAGGTCATTTCAGCTAAGTTTGCGCCCTTTCCTCCGAGCAATTCCTTTCGGGTAGCGTTACCCTCGGTCTTGCTCGCTCCCCAGCAGTACGTCATCTTTTTTTGGCGGGTTTTTGTTTTTCTTCTTGCAGTTGCTGCTGGCATCTTGTGCTCCAATTTTGTTTCGGAAAACGTGCATGATACTCGACCTGTACACTGCGTACCATTCATGCTTCCATCGGACGCAAAACCTATTGAAACTCTTACTGCAACGCCTGCCGAAGTCGCTGCTTCATGGTCCAAAGAAGAGCCAATCATTGCACTCATTGGTAAGGGTAGCCACACAAAATGGGCGAGATGGAGCATCATTGCTCCTGCAACTGGAGAACGTCTTCAAATTGATGGCAAAGACGCGATGGAGAAACTTCGAAGCAAACTTGAATCCGGTACTAATTCGTCATTATTACCAAATTGGATTGGATACCTTGGGTATGAACTTGGCTTAGTAATCGAGCCTTGTGTATCTCCACTACCTAATCAGGTTTGGCCACTTGTAGACTTAGTTTGGTGCGACAAGGCATTGGTGCACGACAACGAAACAAACTCATGGTGGTCAATTGGTGGACTTGAGCCACCATCAATAACTTCTTCGCCCGTTAGTAACATTAAACTCTCCGATTTTATTGACACAAATGGTGACGATGTGTTTTTAGATGCTGTACATAAAACTGTGAAATACATTCATGAGGGAGATATTTTTCAAGCGAACATTACAAGGCGTTTCACCGCAAATGTTAGTGGTGATATTCGAAGTTCGGCGTTGTCATTACTAGAAGAGCAGGGTGGATGGTTTGGCGCTTGGATGGAGTTTCCTGATGATGGACGTTTTTTACTTTCAATGAGCCCCGAGCTTTTTTTACAAGTCAATGGAGCAACAAACGAAATTATTACGAGACCAATGAAAGGAACTAGACCCGACACGCAGGAACCTGACACATTACTTGAATCCGAAAAAGACGCAGCGGAATTACACATGATTGTTGACTTGATGCGAAACGATCTCGGTCGTGTTTGTGAATATGGAAGTATTGAAGTAAATGAAGCTAGAACTATCGAAAAACATCCTACTGTCTGGCAATGTGTTGGTGAAGTACGCGGTATTCTTCGCGATTCAATTTCAATTTGTGATGTTATTGAAGCAACATTTCCTGCGGGTTCCATCACTGGTGCACCAAAAATACGTGCTATGCAAATAATCGACGAACTAGAGGGCTCACCAAGAGGTCCCTATTGCGGTGCTATTGGAATTCTCGGAAACTTTGCAATGTTAAACGTTGGAATTCGCACCGCTCTCTTTAATGGCACTCACAACTCTTCTAATTTTGATGGCTCCATGACTTATGCAACTGGCTGTGGAATCGTCGCTGAGTCCGTCCCCGAAGCCGAACTCGCTGAGTCCGAAGTTAAGACCCTCATTTTAAAGCACTTTGCTAAGCCAACTGCCTTTCCGCTTACAAAGTGACTGTCACAAATTGCAGGTTACAATCGAGGATTACAATTGCGGGTTACAATTGGGTGTTACGCAGCTCGGAGTTGTTCTCGTTGCTGAATTGCGATTGCACGGGTAATCTGTTGTGTCACGAATCGTTTGTGGGAAGGGTTGAATGAAAAATCGAACATCATTCCCATGTAAGTTGAATTTCCTGCTTCAAGATGCCAGTGCATCAATTTAGCAGTTACGCAAAGAGGTGGTGCATCAGACCCAGGCAAATCAAAGCGAAGCCAGTGTAATCGGTGCCTACCAACTCCAATTCCCTCGCCAGAAGGAACTTGTAGCCCAACCCCACCACCACCAATATTAACTAGTGTTGCATTAAAAGATGGTCCTACATCAGGCATCACATCTTTTTCATCCAATGCTTGAGGGCTTTCGTCTCCTGACTGATATTTTTCGATTCGCAGTTGACACATTCTCTCAGGGAGCACAACCGAGCGAGGATCAAGTAGTGGCCAAGCAGAAATTTTCGGTAACTCCAGCGTATCTGTTGTTATTCGGTAATCTCTTCTTCGTTGGCACCTCTCGACCGACTTAGGCATCTGCAATCTTAAGCCAATCCCATCTCGTCCGCTGGACCTATGAGCAGTGTTGCCCAAACTAGTAGTTCTGAACATCCACCGGTTTTGTCCAATCGCAATGATGCCAAGTAACCGTACACCTTCTTCAAGCGGAAGTGGTTCGCCTGCTGCTGTTGGCATCTCTACCAAAATCTCACTCTCGCTTAGTGAAATTAGTTTCGCCCTCCAGACAAAATCACTGCCAGTTGGCTCATTGGGTGCGAGTGCTATTTGCAAGGATCCTTTGTGGTCAACAAGTTGTTGAAGGCATCGGCGCCATCCAGTTGTTCGTGAACGTTGTGCGGGCATATCAAATCTCCGTTATATATAGAAGTGAATGTCCCATCGTCAGCCAATGAGTTGTAAACAAGTTTTACCTTAAAAAACTGCTTTTAATGGGTTTCAATCCGCCCGCATGACTAGAATTGCCCCTGCAACCGGAACTGTAGGTGCCGATAAATCTGCGAGTTTGGCAACTAATCGCAACGAACCCATAGTCCAAAGTCGCAATTTTCGATCTTGCTTTTTAAGTTCCCAACACTCTGAATCGACTTGGTCGCCTTCACGAATTGCAAAGACAGCGTCGTTGCATTCCCAGACAAGTTGCAACGTACCTTCTTCATTGACTCCATTTGCCCATCGTCCTTCCGCAACTTCTGGCCACAAGTCACCCGGTAAATCATCGAGAATAATCACTCCCCCCTTCTTCAATGACTTTCTGAATAATTTAAAAAGAGCTACCGCTTCATCCATATCGTGGATTAACATCATTGTTTGTCCACAACAGATAAGACAGTCAACTGGCTCAGATAGTGGAAGTGCGTCAAATATGTCTGACTCAATCAGGTTAGCATCGACATCTAACTCGGCGCACCTACGCGCACACTCACTAATTGCCGAATCATCAAAATCAACTCCAATCATTGTGTGACCTGCTACAGCAAGTGGAATAAGTATTCGACCATCACCGCAACCAACATCAACTATATGCTGCGATTCACTGGGAAGCAACGATAGGATTGCTTCAATTTGTAGCGCAGATTGCCCCTCATCCATTGGAAGCCAATCGCTCATAGGCACAATGATACACTGCCAAGGGATTATTCAGATGTTTGTTCTGCAACTTCTGATGATTCGTCTGAGTCGCGTTTAGGAGTTTCTTCCGTCTCCTGTACTTCAAGGTTGGCGGGTTCCCATGATGGTTCCCTTGCAAGCCCCTGCACTTCGGGCAAGTCCTTCAAATTCGCAAGACCAAAAATTGTCAAGAACTCTTTAGTCGTTCCATACAACATCGGTCTACCTAGTTCTTCAGCGCGTCCGACGATTTTTACAAGTCGTCGTTCCATCAAACCACGAAGCACCTCACCACAAGCAACACCGCGAATAACTTCTATTTCAGCACGCATGACTGGTTGCCTATACGCAATAATTGAGAGAGTTTCGAGTGCTGCTTGAGATAGTTTTTGTTGCTGGCGTTGTTCGTGCAAACGCGAAACGAGTGGTGCAAATTCTTCGCGTGTCATAACTCGGTAACCACCTGCGATGCGTTCAACTCGAAACGCCCTCGCATTAGAATCGTAGGAGGTATTTAGCGACTCGATTGCTTCTTTGATTTGCTTGATTGCATTTTCATCTTCAATACCAAGCACGGTCTTTATTTTTGTCTCAGAAAGTGAACGCTCGCTTGCAAAAAGTAGTGCTTCCACGCGCTGCTCAAGCGGTATGCTTGAACAAGGTATCTGTTGTAAATCCAAACTACTTTGGGATTCTGTCATTGCTTACTTGCGAGTGCCACTTTTGCAGCTGCGATCTGTTGAGCACGTTCAACCGCTAAGCGATCTTTTTCTTCGCCTGTTACGCGAGCGTTTGCCTCAGCCAGTTCGGCTTTTGCTTCTTCAAGATTAAGGTCTTCTGCTTGAATTGCCCCGTCTGTCACAAGGGAAAGACCATCGCGATCAACGTGTGCAAAGCCACCTTCGATTAGGTACCTTTGTGATCCGGAATCGGTATCGATTCGCAGTGTTCCTGGGGCAAGTGTTGATAGGAGAGGTGCAAGCCCTTTCATCATGCCGTACTGCCCATCCCATGCGGGGAACGAGACGTACGTTGCTTGCCCATCAAAGCATTCTTCAGTTGGAGTTACAATTTTGCAGGGAAATGTGTCTGACACTGTCTTATCCTATTATCAAGGGGTGAATCGAAGACCTGTATGATACCGAAAATCAGCCCAATACGCTTTCTTGAAGGGGCTTCTCTTGTTACAATAGACCCTTAATCCGACAATCCGGATAAATGGATGAACCGACCGAATTAAGTTTGGACAGAACAGGAGACGGCCAGTGACCACCGAATTACCGACAATGACAACTTTTCTCAACACCAACTTAGATCTTTTCGCTCCTTGCCCTTTCAAAGTAGCGGACCTTTCCCCTGAAACAGTTGCTTTTGGTCGCAAAGAAATTGAAATTGCTCAACACGAAATGCCGGGGTTAATGGCATTACGAGCAAAGCACGGAGAATCGAAACCACTAACGGGCGCGAGAATTACTGGCTCATTACACATGACCATTCAGACCGCGGTCTTGATTGAGACCCTTGTTGAACTTGGCGCACAAGTTCGATGGGCAAGTTGCAATATCTTCTCAACCCAAAACCACGCTGCTGCTGCTGTTGCAGTTGGTCCAAATGGAACCCCCGAAAGCCCACAGGGCATTCCAGTTTTTGCTTGGAAGGGTGAAACCCTTGAAGAATATTGGTGGTGCACATTCCAAGCATTGCACTGGGGCGAAGGCAAAACGCCAAACTTGATTCTTGATGATGGCGGTGATGCAACATTAGTTGTGCACAAGGGAGTTGAGTACAACAAATCCGGAACAGTCCCAAACAGCGATACGGCAACCAGTGAAGACGAACGCATCATTCTTGACATGCTTACTGACGTTCAGGAATGGAACAATAAATTCTGGGAACAATACGCAGTTGAAGTCAATGGTGTAAGCGAAGAAACCACAACTGGCATTCACCGCATGTACCAAATGGCAAACAATAATACGCTGTTATTCCCTGTCATTAACGTGAACGATTCGGTGACCAAAAGTAAGTTCGACAACTTGTATGGCTGCCGCCATTCTTGCGTAGATGGCATTATGCGTGCAACTGATGTGATGCTTGCTGGCAAGGTTGCACTCGTTGCTGGATATGGCGATGTAGGCAAGGGATGTTGCCAAGCACTTCGCGGTCAAGGTTGCCGTGTCATGGTGAGCGAAATCGACCCAATCTGTGCATTACAAGCAGCAATGGAAGGTTACGATGTGGTTCGCCTTGATGATGTTGTTAGCAGTGTCGATGTTTTTGTTACGACAACTGGAAACTTCAATGTGATTACTGCAACCCACATGTCCAAGATGAAGCATAACGCAATCGTTGGAAACATCGGTCACTTCGATAATGAAATTGACATGGCTGGACTTGAGAAACTCGATGGCATTGTAAAAATTAACATTAAGCCGCAAGTAGATGAGTGGAAATTCGCAGATGGTCATTCGATTATCGTGCTTGCTGAAGGTCGTCTTCTAAATCTTGGTTGTGCTACTGGTCACCCAAGTTTCGTGATGAGTAATTCCTTTACAAACCAAGTTCTTGCTCAGATGGAATTGCACCAAAACCACGGCAACTACGAGCGCAAGGTCTACACGCTTTCTAAGAAACTCGATGAAATGGTCGCTCGCCTTCACCTTGACCAACTCGGTGTGCAATTGACTGAACTCACTCCCGAGCAAGCTGAGTATATCGACGTTCCTGTCGAGGGACCGTACAAAGCCGACCATTACCGATATTAAACTATCCCGCGGGAGAGTTTCTGTGTATGATTCGCGCTTCTGATGAGCGACCGACTCACCCACGAATGCGGCCTTGCCTTTGTACGGCTTCGAAAGCCCCTGCACTACTACCAAGAGCAGTATGGAGATGCCGCGTGGGGACTGCGAAAAACGTATTTACTCATGCAAAAACAGTACAACCGTGGGCAAGACGGCGCTGGGCTTGGAGTAGTCAAATTCGATATGCAAGCAGGCGATAACTTTTTGCTTCGCGTCCGTTCAGATAAACACAATGCAATTGAACGCATATTTGATGTCATAACGGAAGACACCGAGGAACTGTGCGAAGCAATAACTCCAGAGACAGAAATGGATGCAAAGCGACGTTGCAGATTTCTTGGAGAAGCGTACCTTGGTCATCTTCGATACGGAACGCACTCTGGTAATTCGATGGCAAACTGTCATCCTTTTATTCGAAAAAGCAACGTAGCAAGCCGAAACATAGCCCTCGCTGGAAATTTCAACATGACGAATTCAAGCGAATTGTTTAGTCAACTCGTTGAGTACGGTCTTGACCCAGTTGGTGATAACGACACTCAAGTTATTCTTGAAAAAATTAGTCACTTTCTAAATGATGAACACGAGCGGCTTATTGAGAAACATAAGAATCTTGATGGCCGCGACCTTGCCAAGACAATTTCCAAAGAGCTTGATGTCGGTAAGTTTCTTACAAAAGCAGCGCAATACTGGGATGGCGGATACGTTTTTGCTTCCTTAATAGGTAACGGAGATACGTTTATATGCCGCGATCCTGCTGGCATTCGACCAGCATTTATCTATATAAACGACGAAGTCGTTGCATGCGCTTCTGAACGTGGTGCACTAGCAAACGTTTTTAATGTTTCTCCAGATGAAATACAACAAGTTGAACCCGGACACGTTGTTGTTATTAAGCGCGACGGAACTATTGAAGATGTGGCATTCACTAAACAACTTGAAATAAGGCAATGCTCTTTTGAGCGTATTTATTTTAGTCGCGGAAATGATCCACTAATCTACAACCAACGTAAACGACTTGGAGCAAATCTCGCTCCAAGAATTATGAAAGTCCTTGGGGATGATATTAAAAGGTCTTTCTTTAGTTACATTCCAAATACTGCAGAGACCTGTTTCTTGGGACTTCTTGAAGCAGTTGGTGGCGCACTTCGTTGCATTGAAGCCGATTTAATTTGGCAAAAAATTCAAGATGGGTCGGTTACTCGTACTGATCTTACAAAACTTAACCACACCCGAGTAAATGCAGAATTAATTGCGCACAAAGACCAACGATTGCGTACTTTTATCACTCACGACGCTGCGCGCCGAGATTTGGTGACCCACATTTACGATATTACCCGCGGTCTTATTGAAAAAGACGACACTCTCGTTGTAGTGGACGATTCGATTGTACGAGGAACAACATTAAGAGAATCAATCATTACAAGTTTGTCCCAACTTCATCCAAAGCGAATCGTGATTGTCAGTTCGGCACCACCAATCATGTATCCAGATTGTTACGGCATTGACATGAGCCAGATTGGCAAATTTATTGCATTTGAAGCAGCAATTGCATTAACAAAAGATGCAGGCAACGAAACAATTCTTGACGCGATTGCAAACAATTGTAAAGAGCAGGAAGCACTCCCCGTTGCCCAAATGCAGAACCAAGTAAAGCAATTGTACGAACAGTTTTCGCTCAAAGAAATATCCTGCAAAATCGCCGAACTAGTTCGACCTACAAATCTGGACTGGAACGGAAAACTTGATGTGGTTTACCAAGATGTTGAAGGGCTTCGGGCTTCTATGCCCGCGTACACTGGCGATTGGTACTTCACTGGCAATTACCCAACATCAGGCGGAAATGCTGTTGTCAATCGTGCCTATCTAAACTGGTTCGCTGGTGACGACGCAAAACGTGCGTATTAGTGTGACTGTCATCTAGCATTATTCTCACCTGTTTCAATTTACACCCTCAACAAACCACCGTTTACCGCGCTTAATTATCTTGTGACCTTCTTTTCGAAGGCGCTTTGCTTGCTCTTCCATCCCGCCCGGATATTTTGGGTTGAGTTCCCCTTTCGCTTTCACTGTTCTCCACCAAGGAGTAATTCGTTTTCTTCCTTCGTCTTCTTGTTCTTGTGCAGCATGAGAAGAAACCCAAGCAAAAATGCCGCTACAAAGTGGACACGTACTTGTTGCGTTATTTTCTTTTGTAAGTTTTTCTCGCATTTGTGCAATGGTCATCACCTTGCCCATGCGAACTTTTTTCATCTGCGTATCAACCTGAAGTGGCGCAGGAACAAGCATTCGATCACCTAAGTGCAATGCGCCCTTCCCCTTTGGTTTGATTATTTTTGGTAGTTCTTTCGAGTCAGCTAATTTTTCCTGCCAACTCTTTTTTTTGCGTGCCATACGCAAATAATAGCATCAACCAGCTTTAGATAGATGGTTTGGTTCGTTTAACGAATTCAAAACTGTAATTTCGACTGCAGCATTATTTGCTGCTTGATGAACAGAGAATTTTTTTAATGCAACGACGAGTTCGTCCGGCTTGTTTGCAATCCTAGAGGCGGTTTCAGCAATTCGTTCTGCAGTTGACCAGAGGTCATTTCGCATCGTTTGCTCTAGTGCTTGGGCTAAATCAATACATGTCCAATAATCAACTTTTGTCTCTAGCATATATATAAATCCTTTTCTTCGTTATACCGCCCATCCCTATCGACCCATATCTATCAAACGCTTGACTTGAGCGATTTGTTCCAATCGAAAACGCACATTTCAAAGCAATTTACTAACAAACGTCCCATAACCCCAAACCCGCGTTTCCGCTTTTAAAGTGACCGTCACTATTGCAGTAGGAATTCAGGGATAGTTGAGTTTCTTTGGCTTTTTGCTCCAGCTTTCTCGCGTTCTCATGCCACACCATAACTCGCACACGATAGAAGAAGCACAAGAAGCAAAAACAGATTTAATCGCATGCATTTCAAGCTATTTCGTTTCCTGCTCATAGAGTCACTCTCTACATGTAACAAATATGTAAAAAGCGAAATGGAAAATTTAAATCCGTATATGTTTTTCGCGCTATGATTATCGGACGTTCTCATTTTATTACATTGCAGATTAAGCAAATGGCTTGCAAAATCCACGTTTTTCTGGTCTAATTCGCCGTTCCGCGCCCCTTTTTAGGGTTTGCAACCGATGGTCGATTGCTGCTCTGGGCGATGTTTTTCAGAATCGGTATTTTTGTATGGCTCGTTATCTTGGACCAAAAGTCAAACTCTCTCGTCGCGTCGGTGTTCCAATTGCTGACATCCCAAAGCACACCGCCAAAAGACAACTAACCCCTCCGGGACCTCACGGATTCCGTGGACGTCGTCTAAAGGACTATGGCGTTCGGCTTGTTGAAAAACAAAAACTCCGATACCACTACAACATTCTTGAAAAGCAATTCAGAAGATACGTGGCTCAAGCAAGTCGCCTTCGTGGTAATACTGGTGAAGTTCTACTTCAACTTCTTGAACAACGACTTGATAATGTAATGAGGCGTGCTGGTTTCGTTCGCACTATTTGGGCTGCTCGCCAAATGGTTGTTCACGGACACGTGCTTGTTAATGGCAAAAAAGTTGACAGACCAAGTTTCGCTGTTTCATCAGGAGATGTCATCACGCTAAAGCCAAAGGTACACGATCTCGCTCGTACAAATATGGAAACACTTGCAGGCCACATCGTTTCTGACTGGCTCAACATGAACCCAGCCGAATTAACCTGCACAGTTGTAACACAACCAACAGCAGATCAAATTCCATTTGATGTGAACACCAACCTAATCGTTGAATTTTACCGTTAATCACTAACTACCCATGCGGTGGTCGCGTGCCATCTATGGGCAAGGGATCACTTCCACATGTTTAAGTTCCTCCGCAAATACAGCGTCTGGATTATCGGATTTGGCGGCACCCTGCTGCTCATCGCATTCCTTGCACCGAACGTCATCCAACAACTCGCCCAGCGTGCTGGATATGCCGGCACAACCCAAGCAACTGTCGGGGATGGCGAAACGGTTGGCTTCGACGAATGGCAAAAAGTGGTTGCAGAATCCCAAATCATTGATCGCCTTGGAACTTCGATTCCCGGAGTTGGTAAACTCGAATCGCCAGAACACTGGTACCTTCTATCAAGAGAAGCCGACCTCGCTGGGCTCACACCTGCGATGCAAGCCGTAGCCATTGATGAACAAACTCTTTTGAACATTGCTGGAAATACTGGTTCACGTCCACAACTTGTTCTAGAAACCATTGCGCACCTTCAAGGAATTCAGCGCCTTGTACAAACTTACCAGATGACAGGTCGTTTTTCAGACCGTCGCCTTAACAAAGCAGCATCCGATTTACTTTCAAGCGTTGCCGCGGAGACCATTGTGATTCCAGCGGTACCTGAAGACAACGGTTCGTTTTCTGAGGAAGAGATGCAAGCACAACTCGATGCGTGGGCAGATACCCCAAAAGGTGAAGGCGACCACGGGTTTGGGTATAAACTTCCTAATCGCTTCAAGGTCGAATGGTTGTATATTCCAGCAAACTCAATTGCTCAGGCAACAAAAGCAAGCGAGGAGTTCTCCAACCGAGAGCAAAGAAAATTTTGGCGAAGAAATGAAACAGACCCTCGCTTTCCTGCGATTGGCGAAGATGGCACAATTCCAGAAGTGGTCTCGAATGCTTACCTTGGGGAGTTAACAGGCAAAACACGAAGCAAGATTGCAAGAAGTGCGACCGACAAACTTCGTGAACCGCGCAGAGGCATTGAGGAAAGTAGCGGTTTCTACGTACTACCTGAAAACTGGGATGCAGACGCATTGTCATTTGAAACACTTAACTCTGAATTGCAAGAGGAGTTTTCACTTCCACTACCTGAATATGGAAGCCAAGCATCATGGACCACAACAAGTGATGCAAACAACTTACCTGTAATTGGTTCAATCCTTGCATCAAACCTTGGCAGCTCGGCTACCGACTTTAAGACGCTGGTTTCCTCTGCAAAAGAATTCGATCCCAATGGATCATTCAGAATTCAAGAGGGTGTTTCAAGTCCAATTCTGGAAACAGCAAATGGCGACCTTGCTATATTCAGAATTACTGATACAGACCCTTCAAGAGCTCCACACAATTTAGATGAAGTGCGTGAAGATGTAGTTTATGATCTTGGTCGTATCGCTCGTTGGAAAACACTTCAACTTGAAGCCGACCTAATCGAAGAACTCGCTCGCAATGATGGCATGCTTGCTACCTCTATAAAATACGGCGCAACAGTAAATCCACCGCAACCAGTAATGCTTGTTGATACTGGTGTCCCAACAATTCTTGACGCTGCAACTGCAAGACCTCTAATGACCCAATCAATTATGCAACGGTTAGGAATTGGGCAACGCCTCTCTGAAATGAATTCTCGGGTACCTACCTTGGAAAAGAATGACGCAACTGTT
>CAZABE010000127.1:0-4200 GCA_964483425.1 uncultured Isosphaeraceae bacterium
AGCAATTACTGCGTAATCATCCACTCCAGGAGGTGCAAGTTGGCTTACAACTTCAACATCAACAACCATGCCGCCAAGGTCTACATTTGCAACAAAGTAAATGCCATCTGGGTTTGTTATGTCGTAAATGTCCATACCAGCTGAACCACCAGCAATGTAAAGATAATCATGTTCTCTTGATGGTTCTGTATCGGTTGCAACTACCCAGCGCGTGTATACATCTACTGCAAAAGCATCACCAGAGTTAATTGTCTCAACAATCTGAGGATACTCAATATCAGGAAGCAAATCAATTACGTGAACGCCTGCTGATGAATCAGCAACATACGCTCTAACTGCAAAATCGTTCCCAATTTGGTAATGGCTGAAAACAAATACATCTTTTGCAACGATGTTACTTACATTGGCTGTGACAAAAGGTGAATTGTGATCAGCGATATTAACAATCGCTAGCCCATCATTCTGTGCAGGGACAAATAAGTAGATACCCCATGGAATTACTCTTGTTGCGTTTGGAATTGAAACTGTTGCAACAAGAGTTGTACTTTCTGGGTTATTGTTGTCGTATATTCTCACACCAACCCCAGCATCTACAACGTAAAGGTACCTTGATACACGCGCTACATCTATTGCATCAACACCTTCGACTGTATGTACAACTTCATCTGGGCTTTCAGACGTACGGTCAAAAATCTCGACCCCATCCAGCCCTTGAGCAACGTATAAGTAATCGACCGTACCTTCAACAACGCTTGGTTTAGAGGTTACCGCTAATGGAGAACCAGATACAGGCACACTGCCATCGGGAACTGGTAAGTCAGGATCAGCGTGACGATCAAATAATCCAATTCCTCCAGCGCCTACAGTGTAAATCGTATCACGAGCAACTGTGAAGAGACCAGAACCAAACCCGAGGGATGCTGGCGACCTGTGGCATTCTGTACATGTCCGTACTTCCCCAACCCCTCTAACAGTGTGAGGTTGAATTGGATTATGTGCTAGTCCGGAGAGACCATTGCTCGTAACTGGCATTACGAAATCCATTTTTTTGCTTCCATCAGGAGCCGTTACGTCAGCAATTGGATGGCATGCAACAATGTAAGGCGCTATTTTTCCTTCACTATTTTCACCTAATGAGAAGTGTCTAAGAGCTTCAAATATTTTATTGTTAGTTGAAACCTTGCCAACTTCAAATTCTCCCGTTACATAGTTCAAGCCCATCTGTGTCTCGTCACGTTCAAAGTGGCAACCAAAGCAATTTGGAATCCAAGATGTATGACAGGAGTAACACTCCAGCCCACCTTCTGGCTTAAGGTGGTTGTCGTCCATTGCGCAAGATGCTGCAGGATTATTCTTAACGATATCTCTTGCTATGGGAATTATATGTTGGTTACCAGTAACTTTAGAGGTAAGAACATAATCTCCATTTGGTTCAAGCACAACATTAGTCAAACTTATGCCATCATTGTCAAACAGCGATGGTGCTTCATTTGGCATGCCGTGGCAAGTTCGACATTCAATCTTTGTTGCTTGGTCCATGTGACCCCAAATATTCCCGTCACCATGAATTCCATTATCTGTGTGACAATCAATGCAGTGCATCCCCGCTTGCGCGTGTACGTCTTGTGGGTTTGTATCCTCAACAGTGTAGTGATAGTTTTTATTGAATAGTTCGTCAGTTGTTCCAGGAACTCCGGGACCACTTGGTAACCGCGGAGGCATTTGTGCCCTGCCAGTAAACTGCAACCCGATTCTTGCACCGCGGTGGTGGCAATGAATACATTGTTCGCTAGGGATTTCCTTGGTAATCACATGAGATCTAGGGTGTCCACCTTCAGTGTGATTTATAGAAATGTCAGCGCTTTCAGACAATCCTGAGTTTGAATAAAGCATATGGCAGGCAGCACATCCATCTGCACGATAAGTTCCGTCAACATTTCCAAATTCTCCAGCACCACGATACCCACGACCACGTGACCAAAGATGACAACGAGCACAGGCCTGCGAAGGTACTGCTCTGAAATGTGTTGCGAAATCCGTTTGATCACCACCATTATAAATAATTAAATCGAGAAGTGATTCAACCGCACCTTCTTCAACGGGTACATCCCCGTCTGTATCTTCAATCGCAAAGGTCCCATAGATAGGAGTTTTTGTGTCTACAACATTGTTTTGATAAAAACCGCCAGAGTAATGACCTGCGGTAGTTGCCATCAGACTTTTCTTAACCCTAACAACGTGGTCTGGGTGACACATGCCGCAAGTCGAGTCAACAACTCGTAAATTAGATGGGTTCAACCACTTTTGATATTCCAAATCCTGATCAAGTGGTGGAATTGTTTCGTTATAGTCAACTGTCCCATCCGAAAACACATGCGCCGTTTCAATTGTTTCGCCAAACGGGTCACCACCGTGACAGAAGTCACAGAATAAGTTCATACCAGCCATATTCTTAGTTACATTTTCAATACCATCGTGGCAAAGCAAACATCTTGGATATGGATCACCTCTTCCATCCTCGCCCCTGCCATTGTTAGGTCCAATTTGCCCGATGAATATTGGACCATCTTTTGTATCCACTCGTACCTTTCCATGAGGAGACGTAATCGTTACTTTTGGATCGGTACTTGTACCCTGCTGTACCGTCTTAGCGTGTGGGTTGTGAACACCTTGCTTTGTTAGAACTTTCCCGTGATTTAACATTCCAGGATTTGCGTAGCAAACAGCAGCAACTGAACAAATAGTAATAAATGTTGTAAATTGCTTTAGCATTGCATCTTCTCCAAATCAAGGAGTCCTTCACTCCGTTTATCGTTCAAATATACGGGCTTCTTGCTAAATCGCTGCATTAAAAAAGTCATAAAAAAAGTCATAAAAAAAGTACAAAAGAGTGTTTTTACTTAGGAAATGTATATTCTCAACGATATCACCTCAAGAAACCAAAAACATCCGAGGACAATTTGATTCTTAGGCGAATTTCTCAGAACAGAAATATATAAAAAATGTATCTGGTAGTTTAATTATCGGACACAATGTGTGAAATCAAACCTAAATTATGCAACTACAAAAGTAAGGATTACTTGGACATTGCTATTAAATTCGCCTATATTAAGTAGCGAATGTCTCAACGTTTAACAACAATCTTATTATAAAGACGGTGATGTTCAACAAACAATTTCTATGTCGCTTTCGCTTGCAGGAGTTACTCTTGATATCGATGCGCAAGGATCTCTTCAACCAAACTCCGAATACTATCTTGAGATGGTGTTAAGTTCAGGAACGCTCGGAGCAACAGTTCGTCTTTGGATAGGCGAGAAATCTGACGTTGGCTCAATGAAGACCAAAGCAGATGAGCACGGCGATCATTACCACGCTCACTTAATGGTGCTGAGTAAAGTCGATAGTAACACAGCGTTATGGGTTGAGGTACGAACACTAAAAGGCGAAGTAGGACTCGGAAAAATCGCCTTACAATAAAATTCTTGGCTCCATCTATTTGACGCCTGCTACACCTAAAACAATCCCGCGGGAGAGTTTATTGTTCATTGAACATCTGGATGGGGTTTTGCTATAATTCCGCATTCCTGATCCCCTATAGCTCAGTTGGTAGAGCGAGCGGCTGTTAACCGCTAGGTCATTGGTTCGAGTCCAATTGGGGGAGTTAAATGTTTAAGCCCAGACCTACGTCTGGGTCTTTTCATTTAACTCTGTGGCGTAGCGTCGCTACGCCACCGATGATTTTGGGGCTCCATTCGTTCGAAACGAACTTCGACTCAAGTCGTCACCAAAATCATCCATAATTGACTCGGCGGCTAAAGAAAGCTTCCGCTTTCATTAGGCGGCGAGTCCAATTGGGGGAGTTAGAAAAAAAATCTAGCATGTCATGGGGTTTCCCTCTAGAAAATAAGGGGTTGAAGGATAGCTATAAAAAACCTACAATACGGGGCTCCCATGCAAGTTGGGAGCATTTGGAGCCCTACTATGAAGAACGATACACACCCTGAATACCACAACGATTGCAAAGTTTTCTTTCGTGGTGAACACGTCATGACAGTTGGCGCAACTGTTCCCGAAATGCACGTTGATATCTGGTCTGGCTCTCACCCGTTCTATACAGGCAAGGCAGCTTTTGTTGATGCTGCAGGTCGCGTTGAGAAGTTCCAAAACAAGTTCAAAGGCGACTACTTCAAAACTAAGAAG
>CAZABE010000128.1:0-39712 GCA_964483425.1 uncultured Isosphaeraceae bacterium
CACGGCTGGAACGGACGATTGTTCCCTATCGGTCAACGTCGACCGAATAGTTGAAGGCGGAATGATAACCAGTTGTGTGGATTTGGCTACACCGCCTGAATAAAACCTTTAAAAAAACAACACTATTTAGTAAAATGTATCCGTAAGTGCATTAAAACAAGGCACTTAACGGCAATTCATAAACTCCTTTTTTTTGTCGTCCGATAACCTTGTTTGGGACGTATTTGAATACGCATTTTTTTCAAAGAATTGCTCCGAATCAGCGATTGAAGCTATTCCAACCGCATTTTCTCCAGCAACCTCCACTTGTGTTATCGGAACTAAAATCTCTGAATAACCTCTTCGCCTTGCTTGGGCAACCCGTTGCTCTATTTGCGGCACACTTCTTAGTTCCCCACCAAGCCCAACTTCACCAATTGCACAAACACCTTTTCGAAGAACTGAATTATTGTATGCGCCAGTAATTGCTAAACAAAGGGCGAGATCGACTGCTGGCTCAGTTAGTTTTAAACCTCCAACATTACTTACATAGATGTCTTGATCCGCTAATCTAAGGTACGCATGTTGTTCTAGCACTGCTGTTAACATCGTGAACCTGTTACCTTCTAAACCAGTTGCCCGTCTGCGCGCCTGCCCTATCGTCCCCTGAGTCACCAAAGCCTGCACCTCAATTAACAAACAACGCGAACCGTGAAGAGCGGAACAAACGACGGCTCCTGCTTTAGGCGGTGCATCTGGGTCTAAAAATGCTGCAGCATCAACAACTTCTTTTAAACCGTGTTGTCCCATTTCAAATAAGCCCAATTCAAGCGTCGTACCGAAACGATTTTTAGTTCCTCTAAGCCCTCTAAGTGCGTAATGCCTATCACCCTCAAAATTAAGAACGACATCTACAAGATGTTCAAGTACACGCGGACCGGCAAGTTGCCCATCTTTTGTTACATGACCAACAATTATCACTGACATTTGTAACTGCCTTGCAAGATAGACAAGTTCCAAGCAACACCTTCGAATTTGAGAGACGCTACCTGGAGCCGAGTCCAAATCGTTTCGGTAAACCATTTGTATCGAGTCGACTATGAGTAATTTTGGTTTATGTTTGAGCACCTGTTCAGTAACACGACCAAGATCTGTGTCTGAAAGAATCAACAGTCCATCCAAGCCGTTTTCACTAACTTCTTCTGATTCAAGTAACCGTTCTGCACGCAATTTACATTGATAGGCGGACTCTTCGCTTGTTGCGTATAAAACTCGACTTCCCACTCTTGCCGTTCCAATCGCTGTTTGCATCATTAGAGTTGACTTCCCAATTCCAGGATCACCGCCAACAAGAACAACACTTCCGATTACGAGCCCCCCTCCGAGTACTCGATCAAGTTCAAGTAGACCGGTGGACATACGCCCTAAGTGCGGTGTTTTTATATCAAGAAGTTTGACCGCTTCCGTTTCACCACCAAATTGTTCAATAGTCGCTGCAAATTCAGATGCTGCATTTGGAGAAGTTCTTGGTTCTTTGATTGATTGCAATTCTAGAGAGTCCCACTCACCGCATACAGAACACTTGCCCATCCACGTTGGAGACATCGCATTGCACGATGCACACCGATACGTTTTTTTCGTTTTCGCCATAACCCAAGAATCATACACCTGCTTTCTGACGACCCCATGTCATGCAGCGGTTTTTCTTCTTTCAGAAAAAACGCAACCAGTTATTATTCGTGGGAGCGCCAAGCCCAAACAGACCACCTTCTTATTTCGGTCCTACGTTGTTTGGTGGTCAATGTAGAAAATTCACCTTTTTTCCCAAAGGCAGTTTCTCTACGCCAAGCAAGATAACTTCCCTTACCAGTTTTAAATTTGCAACGAAGCAGCAACTTGAAGGAAACCCACAAGCCACCAAGCATGTCGCAGGGTTTATCCATATTCAGGTACCTTGCCCACTTCCAGGAATCGAAGAAGGAGCACAAAATCTACTTCCAAGCAACGGGACTCTCCTGTTCGCCCTGCTAGTGGGGAGCATTGGTCTTGCAACCGCCATAATGACCAACGCCAGAATCGTTCCAGTCCACAAATACGAAGCCCATCCGAGATACATATATATAGATACGATTAGTACTAGGAGCAAAGAGGTAGGAATCATGCCCTCCCACGCAAGTCGCATGAGTTGATCAAATCTAAATCGTGGTAACGTCCAACGTACAAGCATCGCTAAGAAAACAAGTAAAAAGACCTTGGTAAGGACAATTCCAAACTGAAGCAAAATCATCAACAAGCCACCTGTTGCGGGAAGATCCCAACCAGTAATCGGATTCAGTGACCAACCACCAAGGAACAACGTAGTAAAAAAGGCGGCACCAACAAAAAGGTGAATGTATTCACCCATAAAAAAGAGTGCCCAGCGCATCGAGGAGTATTCCGTATGCCATCCACCTACAAGTTCCTGCTCCGCTTCAGACAAATCAAATGGCGCACGGTTTGCCTCAGCAAGTAAGCAAACAAAAAACAAAATCGCAACCAATGGTTGCTGAACAATGTTCCACTGCCCACTTAGTTGCTGTGCAACAATTGTTTCTGGTAGCAATGTGCCCGAATAAATAACAATACAAAGCAAGGCAAGACCCATTGGAATTTCGTAACTTATTATTTGAGCACTTGCTCGCAGCCCACCCAAAAATGAATACTTATTATTTGAAGCCCACCCGCCAAGTCCAACTCCGTAAACACCAAGAGATGCGGTTGCTACAAGGTAAATCACCCCAATATTGATATTCGCACCCATTACAGATACCGTCTCCCCACCTGATAGTTCAAGACCACCAGCCCAAGGTATCACTAAAAATCCAATCATTGCGGGTATAACAGTCAAGGCGGGAGCCATTGCAAAAAGACCTTTATCAACTCCCTTAGGCATAAAGTCCTCTTTAACAAAAAGTTTCAGACCATCTGCGATCGGTTGCAACAATCCAAACTTGCCGACCCTGTCTGGCCCAATCCTATCTTGTACCCATGCGCAAACCTTACGTTCAAGCAAGATAAAGTACGCAGCAGCGCCAAGAGACAGGTGAAGGATGACAAGAATTACGACAACGGAAGTTAAAAGTTGTGGAGTAATCCAAGTTGGAACCCAGTCAGGCATTGGATGCGAATTATACTCTAGCGCTCGCAAAGGGGACACCCAAGAAATTATCGCTAGCGATAATTTCTACTTGATGTCTCCGCATTTCAGTTGCTCAGATTCAATTGAACTCTTGAAGTAATCTTGCAAAGCAGAAACATTCCAAGTTCCTCCACGAAGTGCTTCGATTGCAGCAACAACAGCACGAGCACCAGTAATTGTTGTAATCATCGGAACTCTTGCTCCAACTGCCATGGCACGAATTTGTCCTTCGTCGGTTTTTGCCCCTGTTCTTGTTGGTGTATTGATAATTAGATCAATTTCGTTATTTGCAATTTTATCTAGAATGTTTGGGCGAGCGCCTTCAGAAATTTTTCTGATTAACTCTGTGTCAACACTATGAGACAAAAGAAAATCTCTTGTTCCACTCGTTGTAAAGACAGTAAAACCCATTGACACAAGAGAACGCGCAACCTCAACAGCTTGGACCTTATCAATTTCTCGGATGGAAAGAAAGACCTGTCCAGAAATAGGTAATGCTCTACTTACAGACATCTTTGCTTTTGCGAGTGCCACAGGCAAAGCTCTATCCATACCCATAACTTCACCAGTCGAACGCATTTCTGGTCCAAGCACAACGTCAACACCAGGAAACTTTTCAAATGGGAAACATGGCTCTTTAACTGCGAAGAAACCAGTTTCTGGTATTTCTTTCGTACCAAGTTCACATAGCGAAGCTCCCATCATGACTTTTGCTGCAACCCGCGACCAAGGATAACCCTTTGCTTTTGCAACAAAAGGAACGGTGCGCGAAGCCCTTGGGTTGACTTCGATTACAAAAACGGTCTCATCTTTAACAGCAAACTGCACGTTCATCAATCCTCGAACATGCAAATGCTCAGCCATAGAGCAAGCTTGCATTCGAAGTTCATTTACTATTGATTTTGGCAGCGAATACGGAGGTAATACACAACTACTATCACCACTGTGAATACCCGCCTGTTCAATATGTTCCATTACACCACAAACAACTGCTTGAGGTTGATCGGCTGGTAACTCAACTTGCTGTGAGGCAGTCGCCTTGTGTGGTTCAAAATCCGCAACAACATCCACATCAATTTCAATCGCTTCCGAAAGAAATCTATCAATTAGGACTGGTGCATTTTCTAATTCCGAAACATCCACTGCTGTTTGCATGTAATACCTAAGCGCACTTTCGTCGCTACAAATTTCCATGCCGCGACCACCAAGAACGTAACTTGGTCGAACCAAGACAGGATACCCAATAGAACTCGCTGTAGAAACTGCTTCTTCAAGAGAGTAGGCAATACCATTTTCTGGTTGCCGTAAACCAAGTACATCGAGCATCTCCTTAAAGCGGTCTCTATCTTCGGCTAAGTCGATTGCTTCGAGTCCCGTGCCGATGATTGGTACACCTGCTGCTGCAAGTCCGTGTGCCAAATTCAAAGGGGTCTGACCCCCGAATTGCACGATGACTCCTGAAACATTTCCTTCTCTATCCTTAACTTCACTTCCACCGCCATTTAATCGTTCTAAAATGTTAAGAGTATCTTCCAACGTCAATGGTTCAAAAAACAAAAAATCACTTGTGTCAAAGTCGGTACTTACCGTCTCTGGATTAGAGTTCACCATTACGGACTCAAATCCCATTTCGCCAGCTGCAAATGAGGCCTGGCAACAACAATAATCAAACTCTATTCCTTGACCGATTCTGTTTGGACCACCACCTAGAATGACCACTTTGGGCCTGTCTGTTATACGAATTTCATCATCAAAATATTCGCCTTCGCCAAGTTGAAAAACTGGTCGTTCGTATGTGGAATAATAGTAGGGCGTTATCGCTTCAAACTCAGCTGCGCACGTGTCGACAAGTTTATACACCGGCTCAATACCAAGTTGTTTGCGGTACTTGCGAACCTTCAAAATGGTTACCGTAGATACAACTCCTTCATACATATAAGCGAGTTGTGGATCTGAATAACCATATTCCTTCGCAAGCCGGAAGATTTCCCGTGGTACTTCTTCGATTGTATTGTATTTGTTTAACTCCTCTTCAAACTCAACTAGTTGCGCAAACTGATCAAGGAACCACGGATCGATCTTTGTAAGATTATGAATCCGTTCTGGGGACCAGCCAAGTTTCATTGCATAGCGAATGTAATACATGCGCCCTTGACTCGGCACCGAAAGTTTTCTGACCATAGTGTCTTCGTCAATTGGCCACGTTGCATCGAGGTCACCACGACTCGCGCGCAACCACTCATCATTTTTATCAAGTCCGTACCCAAAACGCTTCACTTCCATTGAACGGATAGCTTTTTGAAAACTTTCTTTGAACGTACGACCAATTGACATTGCCTCGCCAACCGATTTCATTTGGGTTGTTAACGTTTCATCTGCCTCTGGGAACTTTTCAAAAGTCCAGCGAGGCATTTTGGTGACTACGTAATCGATTGAGGGTTCAAAACACGCAGACGTTGTCTGAGTAATATCGTTGCGTAGTTCATCAAGTGTATATCCAACAGCAAGTTTCGCAGCAATGCGCGCAATTGGGAAACCAGTTGCTTTAGAGGCAAGCGCGGAACTTCTTGATACACGAGGATTCATTTCAATAACAATCAAGCGCCCGTCCTCGGGGTTCACTGCAAACTGGACATTCGATCCACCCGTATTCACGCCCACTTCTCGCATAATCGCAAACGCACCATCTCGCATGCGTTGATACTCTTTATCCGTTAGCGTCATGATTGGAGCAACTGTAATTGAGTCGCCGGTGTGAACGCCCATCGCGTCAATGTTTTCAATTCCGCACACAACAACGCAGTTGTCATTTTTGTCACGAACTACTTCAAGTTCATACTCTTTCCAGCCAAGCATCGACTCGTCAATAAGAACTTGGTTAATTCTTGATGCCTCAATTCCACGCAGAACAATATCTTCGAATTCATCTCGGTTGTACGCAATGCCGCCGCCACTTCCACCAAGAGTAAAAGCCGGTCGAATAATCGCAGGCAAGCCAACTTCATCGAGGAAGTCGTATGCCTCGTCCATCGTTGAAACTGTTGCGCTTCTTGCTTGTTCCAATCCAGAACGTTTTACAACTTGGCGAAATTCTTCTCTGTCCTCTGCTCGAAAAATTATTTCACGTGTCGCACCAATCATCTCGACACCAAACTCATCTAACGTTCCAAGTTCGTCGAGTTCACAGGAACAGTTCAATGCTGTCTGCCCTCCTATAGTCGGAAGCAGAGCATCAACAGGGAAACCCATGTCCCGTTCCTTTTGCAAGACCCGCCGTACCGCCTCGGGCGTTATTGGCTCTATATACGTTCGATCAGAGAATTCAGGATCGGTCATAATCGTCGCTGGATTAGAGTTGACCAATACAACACGAAAGCCCTCTTCTTTGAGGGCTTTACACGCTTGGGTACCTGAATAATCGAACTCGCACCCTTGACCAATCACAATAGGTCCAGAGCCGAGAATCAGAATCGAATGGATATCATCTCTTCGAGGCATATCGTTTCGCTGTCTGCAAGTGCAAACTTGTGGCAGGATACCGATGATTGTCGCTCTCGGCTAGCATACAGAGAATTAAATGTTAATCTTTGCTGTTTCAACTGTTATTTCACTCATTGTAATTGCCATATTTCAGCAATTTTTGCTGCCTTTATTGGCTCGGTACGCAATGGGCGATGCTCCAACAGCGCTACTTTGGATGTTGAACAAATTATACGTTCGTTTTTTTCACCACATCCAAGCACTCGGAACAGAAACAATCCCGCGGGTCGTTTTTCCTGGCAAGCTAATTGTTGTATGTAAACACCAGAGCCCAGTTGATCCTTTGCTTGTTCAATCTCAGTGTAAATTCAAAATACGCTGGCTCATGGCGCAAGAATATATGGTTCCTGCGCTCGATTTTGTTTGGAATCTCGCTCAAATAATTCCTGTCTCAAGAGATGGAAAAGATTCTTCAGGGCTTCGAGTTGCTCTTAGGCACCTTAAAGATGACGGTATTATTGGCATTTTCCCAGAAGGTGGAATTAAACAACCAAGAGAGGCAATTCATCCATTTGCAGATGGAGTAGGGGCGATGATTGCTCGCACTAAAGCGCCAGTACTCCTTGCAACAGTTGATGGCACGCCACAAAACGATGAGATGGATGGTGCTTTGTTTGAACGTTCGCACTCAACTGTTCGTTTTCTTGAATTGATAAAATTCCCAAAAGAGGCAACAAAAAATGAAATTACAGATGAACTTCGCAAGAGAATGTCTAAGGCAACTGGCTGGCCGTTGGTAGAATGAACTCGTGATTACACGGATACGAGGAGAACTTGTTGAACTCACAGAGCACTCCGCTCTCGTGCATGTTGATGCGCTCACTTACGAATTGCTTGTTCCGGCTGCAAACATGCCTGATTTGCTGGGAAGAATTGGTCATCAAATAGAGTTTTTTACACTCCATTATTTTGAGGGGCAATCTCAAGGAAGTACTTTTCTACCGCGTCTAATTGGATTTTCTTCTGAACGCGATCGAGCATTTTTTGAGTTGTTCACAACCGTAAAAGGAATTGGAAATCGAAAAGCGCTCCGTGCTCTTGTTCGACCCTTCTCGGAAACTGCAACAGCAATTGCAAAACGTGATGCAACAGCCCTAACTAACATGCCGGAAATAGGAAAACGTTCCGCGGAAACAATCATCGCAGAACTACATGGAAAAGTTGATGTTTTTATAGGTGAAGTCGCATCAACAATTGAAGTAACGATGCCTGCATTTAGCGACGATGCCATTTCCATGTTGATGCAACTTGGAGAGACAAAGCGAGATGCAAAGCGACTTGTACAACTAGCATTTGATGCAAACCCAAATATCCATAGTGCAGACCAACTAGTACAAACATCGTTTCAACTCAAAGGAACTTCATGAGACACGCAATGATTATGGCTGGCGGAAGTGGCACTCGTCTTTGGCCATTAAGCAGGGGTGAGACACCAAAGCAACTCATTGGGTTATTCGACGGCAGGTCTCTTCTAGAGATAGCCGCAGAGCGTCTAGAGGGCATAGTTGCAAGTGAACAACTTTGGATTTGCACAAACCAAAAACACGCAAAAATAGTTTGCGAAAAACTTAACTTGCCATCAACACAACTTCTAGGCGAACCAGAACCGCGCGATACTTTAAACGCCGTTGCTTTTACCGCTGCTGTCTTACACAAACAAGATACGAATGCCGTCTTTGCTGTCTTAACAGCAGACCACATCATTCGTCCACAAGAAGAGTTTGCTAGGTGTCTAAGCATTGGATTTTCGCTCGTAGAAGAAGAGAGTTCTCGATTCGTTACGTTCGGCATCACGCCAACTTACCCAGCAACAGGATATGGTTACGTCGAACTTGGAGAAGAAATAAGAGATGGTGCACGTCTTTGCAAACGTTTTGTTGAAAAACCAAACGCTAAAACTGCTGAGGAATATATTGCTTCAGGCAACTTTGCTTGGAACAGCGGAATGTTTGTGTTCCATGCTGGAATATTCCTTGAAGCGCTGAAACGAATGCAACCAGAAACTTTCACGGGTATTGAAAAAATCAAAGATGCTTGGGGAACTGATTCGCAACAAAAAGTTCTAAGTGATGTATATCCAGAACTTCCTAAAATCAGCGTGGATTATGGGGTGATGGAACCAGCATCTTCTGACGATGCAATTTCTATATGCACTGTACCAATGGCTGTAGAGTGGCTCGACGTTGGCTCATGGACTAGTTACGGAGAGACCCTTGAAGTTGACGATTGTGGAAATCGTTCTGACACAAGTGCATTACATATTGACTCAAAAAATGTACTTTGTGTTTCAAACAACAAGTCGCACACCATTACAACGATTGGCTGTAATGATCTAGTTATTTTGCATACTGATGACGCTACTTTGGTGTTCCCCGCTTCAGAGGCACAACGAGTCAAGGAAATGCATGGACTCCTTCCCACAGAATTAAAATGAGGTATTTAGCTGTCGATCTCGGCGACAAACGAACAGGTATAGCCGTTGGAGATGATGAACTTAAAATGGCACAACCAGTTTGTGTACTCGACATCCCAATTGGAGATCAACTCATTGAGGGCATTATCAAAATTATTTCAGAACAAGCAGCAGATGAAATCGTTATTGGTCTTCCTCTAAATATGGATGGTTCTCTTGGAAGTAGAGCAGAAACCACAAAGACCTTTGCAAAGAATTTAAAAGTTTCTACTAACATGCAGATTCATTTTCAAGATGAGCGGCTCACAAGTTCAGCTGCAGAAGAAAAACTTTCCGGCTCAGGCAAGACACATAAACAAAAGAAAAAAATGCGCGATGCCCTCGCAGCCGCTGAAATCCTCTCCGACTTTTTATGTGGACAGTCCACCTAAGCCTGTCCCCACTCTTTTAGCAGAACCAGTGCGCAACGCCGGAATGCTGCCAGTCAGTGGGCTCCATGCTACTTGCGTATACAAGAAACGACACGCAATTGTTAGCAATATCGCTTTTAAGGCTTTCGATATCTGTAAGAGTGAGGACACAACAGTCAATTTGTTCTTCTGGATCTTCGGTGTGTACATGTTCTTCAAGAATCCCAGAGTGGGTAACAACTGATTCTTCTGTACCTCGTAAAAACCATAGTTGGGTTTCAGCCCACGGTATTGCTCGAAGATCTGGATCATACATAAGCCGAGCATAAACCGCATCGAGTTCTTCAGAATCACTTAACAGCAAATTAAAAACACCCTTGGTCGTCACGCACTGTGTTGCTTGTTGCAATAGTGCTTGCGAAATAGCATCAAGCCGAGAATCTTCACACGATGATTGAATCAAACGTTCAGTCATTGGTTGGTTTTTCTGCTTTGTTTTGAATATTTGGCAAGCCCAGTTTTTGTGCAATATATTCGTCCATTTCGCGAATAACTGTTCCACGAAATACGGAACCGTGGTCACCATTTTCAACAATTCTAATCATAGCATCGAATTCTTTTTCTTCAAAAAATTCCTGCAACGCAATTACTGCGCCTTCAAGGTAAAACGTATCAAGTCCACCAGCAATTATGTTTATTTTACCTGACAACTTTGGTGCTAATGTCTCCCAGTTTTTCTCAAGGAATAAACGAATGTCATATTGCTTCCAGTTTTCAAGAACTTCAGGAATAACCTCGCCGCTCTCACGATCAAACAATTTCACAGGACGACCGTCAACCCCTTTTGGGCTAAAAACAGCTTCAAATGAACCAATTTGTCCTCCATCTTTGAGAACATCATCCATTGCGATAAACTCTTTAGCAAACAAGATTGGTTTGGCGCCGCTTCTTGCGAGAGGTCGCTTGTTTCCTTTGTCATCGTAATACATATTTGCATTTTCTTCGTACAAGTCAACAGTTTGGAAATAATGAAAATCAATCGGGTCTGGAGCAAGCGGCCATGCGCCACCAAAAAAATCAGGGTTATTGATTTGCAACCACATCGCAGTCCAACCACCAGATGAGTGTCCAGCAAGGTAACGCCTATCTGCTTCCCCACCAAGATTATATTTTTCTTCGATGTATGGGATGTACTCAGTCATTAACGCAGTCATTCTTGGGCCGTTGTTTTCAGAGTCGGTAAAAGTGTGATGTCCCGTATGTGCTTGCGCATTTAGAACCACACGGCATATTTGATCGTCGTAATCAGAGCCGGTAAAAAGCATCTTCATATAACGACCACCATAATGGTCGCTACCAAATCCGCCAATCCAATACATAACTGGATAGGGCTTCTCTCTAGTTGGGTCATAGTTGTCAGGTACGATGACACAAGAACCATGCAAAACTTCTCGCCCGTAAAAATCACTCAGTAACTCGCTTGGTGTTTCATCTAGTCGAAGGTTTTTGTGCAATTTCCAATCACGTTTTGGAACCGGAGTATTTACAGTCAATTCAACAGTAGCTGCATCCTCCCCGCTTCCATCAAACGATACCGGCTCACCATACAATCCACCATGTACTGCCAAGCGCGACTGATCATTGTTCTTACGAAAAACAGCGACTGCTTTCCATGTTGCATCTTCGATTTCTGTAATTGGTACCATGGCGTCAGCACTTTCATCAATCATGAGTGGTGAATTTGCTTCCCAGTTCTTTACATCAATCGCAAAAAATGGCTCTACATTAAACCAGTTTGGACCGCCTATTAATGGCAATGTGCCTTTAGTGAGCATTACATACAAGCGACCATCCAAAGAGGATTCCACTGCACCATTATGTGTAACCGAAAATTGAAGTGGTTTTTTCTCTGGAATTGCAACAACCGGTTCCTGAAGGTTTAAACATAGTGTTAGGATTGCTTCAATCATGTAGACATCATACGCTGAACCCAAGCATATGTTGCAAAACATGCGCCAAGTAGAAGCGCCCCATTTGCTTGATGTGCGGTTGTTACGAGTACTTCAATAACTGGAATCTCGGCACCACCACGCAATAAAATCGCTATTAGTGCCCCGCCTCCAAGTAACAGTTGCAACCCAACAAGAATTAAAACAGACATCCCGCAACTTTTTAGAGTTGTATTTTCCCTTCCAATTAGACGCAACCCAACTACGCTTGCTAATACAAGAACCAAAACAGCGAAGGCAATATGTGTGTACAAAACATGAGTTGCATTGGGTGTAAGATCCACATCGCTAATCATGTGCCTATAAAGAGCACCAAGTATAAGTTGTAAAACCATTACCAAAACGAGTGCCCCTGCAAAACACACATCACGTTTTGTACATACGTTTACGACTATCTTCCATCTAGGGGACATGCGAACAGAAAGCCAGACAAATCCAGCAAAAATTAATTGTCCAACAACACCGTGCGTTACACCAATCCATAGGTTGGGAGTAAGAACGCTGCGGTCTTGCGAAAGAGTTAAATGTCCTGTCACTCGCAACCCTCCAAGTAAACCTTGTAGACAAACCAAAAGAAAAACGATTACGGCTAACCATCGAATTGCTTTTGATGTACTCCATCGAAAAGAACAAACAAGCATTAGTAGCGACGTAAGCCCGACAAACATCCCAGTCAAACGGTGCGCGTGTTCAAAGAAAACACCGTCGTTTTCAGGCGAGACCATTTCGGTTAATGGGTACAGCAACATGTTGTGACCGTAACTGTTTGGCCAGTCAGGAACAGCAAGACCTGCTTCCATCCCAGTTACTAAACCGCCAGTGACCAACATCAAGAAAACGAGCGCACTTGAAACCACAAAAAAAGAATAATGCCAATCTATTTTTGTTTCGCTAATCTCTGAGTTGCAACGAATAGAAGCACCTATGACTCCAAGAACGACAGAAACCACAAACAAGCAGAGTGACCAAACTAATCCGAGCATCACCATTTCGTTTGGAGTTTTCCCTCCGATTATGCTTCCAACAAGCAACAAATTTATGAACGCAGAAATGCCGCCAACAAGTGCACCTTCCCTTTTTGAGACAGCGTACCTTGTAGATAACGGAATGCACAACGCGCTTAAAACAAAAAGGATTTCACCACCGGCTTGCCCAGAAAAGAGGAGTGCAATGTACGCAAATACCCACATCCCCGTGGTCGCTCCAAGGGCTAATGTAAGCGACCTTGCAAAAGATAGTTTGGTTTCTTGTTTCATTTGTGATGAGGTATACTAACGGTCTTAGACATGGAAAATGTATCCTCAACAAAGAATGTCGCCTTTTCTGGAACAACAAAAAAGTTGCCAGGGCTTTACTGTGAACTCACCAAAATTCGTTTAAGCGCACTTGTTGTTGTAACAACCGCAGTTGGTTTTATTATGGTTAGCCCCACCTCAATTGATTGGATTACACTCCTTTGGACTGTACTTGGTACAACGTTTTGTGCTGGCGCTGCCGCTGCCTTGAACCAAGTCATCGAACGAACACGCGATTCAAAGATGCACCGAACTCAGTTGCGCCCAATCCCAAGCGGAAATCTTAGCATTGCACATGCCTTTGTAATCGGAGTTGTCTTATCGTACGTAGGTGTGGCTATTTTGAGTTTTGGAGCAAATATTGCAGCAGCAGGAATCGCTCTAATAACCATCCTTTTGTACGTTCTTATATACACACCATTAAAGGCAAGGACTTCACTCAACACCATCGTCGGAGCGGTTGTTGGTGCACTCCCCCCTTTAATTGGTTCAGTTGCTTCGTATGGAACAATCGAAACGGGTGGATTAATAATTGCTGGCATACTTTTCGTTTGGCAACTACCACACTTTTTATCACTCGCGTGGATGTTCAGAGATGACTACGCTCGGGGAGGACTTAAAATGCTCCCCGCTATCGATGAGACGGGTGGTATTACATCAAGAGCAAGCATGATGACTTGTTTATTGTTAATTCCGCTCTCGTTGCTCTTAACGTTAACTGGTTTTACTGGGGTTTTATTTGCGGTAACTGGATCACTTCTAGGTCTATGGCTTACTGCAAAATCGTACATCTTCTGGAAAAAGAGAGACGATGAATCAGCTAGAAAACTTTTCTTTGCAACCATTGCTTATTTGCCAATTTTGCTTGCAATGATGTTGATCGACCGTGAAACCTTGCAATGGGTTGCCTTTGGAATTACAAATGGATGATACAAATATTCGCTTAACAATTCGAGGTGGTGGATGGGTTTTGATTTTGCTCGGTTTTGTTTTACTCGCTATGCTTTCGTGGGCACTTGCTCCTGCAATTTTGCGAATGGGAAATCAGGGACCAGGTGATGGTGAGACCGTCGAATCCTACGAGTTTGACTTATCCAATTTACGCCTTAACAAAGAAACAATTATTCCGGCAATGCAACATCGCAACATGTCTCCGGTATTGCACAACCCAATTGCAATGCCGTCAGATCTTCTAAAACAAAAAATTGAAGCAGACAGAGACCCATTCCTCGTGAGTAATGACCTAGTAATTGGTGTATCTATAAATGGAGAACACCGTGCTTACCCTATGCACATACTCGATGTACACGAAATTGTTAACGACACACTAGGCGGTGTTCCAATCGTTATAACATGGCACTGGCCAAGTGGACACGCAAGTGTTTATGAACGAATGGTAGATGGCGAGGAATTATCTTTTGCAAACAGTGGTCTTGCTGGAAACGGTGGGTTGTTAATGTATAACGTAAAGGAACAAACTGGTAACGAACAGTTATTTTCACCTTTACTTGGATTTGCTGTTTCTGGAAAACAAGCAACTCTAAGACCTGTTGCTCATGAAGTAGTTACTTGGAATCGATGGTCAAAGTTACACCTTGACACTACTTCAATCATGCCAAATGAACAGATGAAGAAACGGTATCGAAAAGCAAACCCTGCTGCTTATTTTAAGGTGGATACGATTTACTTCCCTGCTTCACCAATGCCCAAAGATGACACAAATCCGAAAACACCAGTCCTAGTAATTCAAACTCAAGATGGATACAACCTTCACAACATCGCCGAACTTGATTCCCTAGCGGATGAAAACAATGAGATACAGACCATAATCGACGGCTCCAAAGCAACCATCACTGTCGGTAATAACCCGCTCTGGGCTACTGTAAATGATAGCCAAGGTAACCCCATGCAATCTCAGCGTGCTCTTTGGTTTGCTTGGTTTGCTAATCACCCAGATTCAACAATTACTAAGCAGCGATAAACGACACCGGAAAACGACATCGGGTAAACGACCCAGCGGATTGTTTACGGCCCAATTCTTATCTACGCGCCTTCGCGCCTTCGCAGCAAAGAAGAAAACGACCCGCGGGATTGTTTATTAGTGTTTGAGGGACTCCATCGCTTCGGTGACTTTTGGTGTATCACCCGGAATGATTTCTGACTGATATTCCAAAGTATCGGTCATAGCAAGACCAATAAACAATGCAACAAATAAAAGAGAACCAACAAATATAAATCCGATGAACGGTCTATCCCATCGAAGGTGCATGAAGTACAGACCAACTATAGTTGATTTAACTGTAGCAACTAACAGTGCCAAGATTATTCCTAGCTCAGCAATATTGATTTCAGTGAAATCAAATCTAGATATCCAGACAGTTACTGCTGTTAGGAAAAGTAAAAGGCAGCAAACAAAGACCAAGAATTTGATTGGAACAACGTGTCCAATTTGATCTTCGTGATGTGTTGAATCATTGTTTGACATAAGTATTCTCGTTATTCACCTGGATGCACCGCATCCTTTTTCCAATCATAACCCTGTTCTTCTTCGTTCCATTCTAGAACGCTGTAATCATAACAATCACCTACTTCTGGTTGCACAGCGAAGTTGTCCCAAGGTGGTGGCGATGCACACTGCCATTCCAAACTTCGGCCACCCCAAGGATTCGCTGGAGCTTTTTTGCCGCCAAAAATTGAATGCAACAAATAAAGAAGCGTCACAACAAAACCAATTGCCATTATGACCGAGCCAACCGTAGACCAGATATGATAAATCTGGAATTGTGGCATCTCGACGTAAGTTGCATACCTACGAGGCATTCCCTTGGAACCCATCATAAACTGGGAGAAGAAGCACATATTAAATCCAACAAAGACGAGCGCCCAAGCAATACGACTCCAGAGCAAACTATACATTCTTCCGGTCATCTTTGGCCACCAATGGTGCATACCCCCAATAAACCCAATCAAAGCGGAACCCATCATGGTGTAGTGGAAGTGTGCAACAACAAAATAGGACTCATGAAGATGCACGTCAGTTGCGAGTGTTGCACAGTACAAACCTGTTAGGCCACCTATACCAAAAATAAAGATAAACGACATGCCATAGAGCATCGGGGCATTCCAACTAATCGAACCCTTGTACATTGTTGCTAGCCAGTTGAATACCTTTACTGCAGAAGGAATCGAAACACTAAATGTAATGAGTGAAAAGATAGTGTTCATCAATTGAGATTGCCCTGCGGTAAACAAGTGGTGGCCCCAGACAAGGAAACCAAAAATTGCAATTGCAATCGAACTGTATGCAATAAATTTGTATCCAAAAATGTGTTTGTGAGAATGAACCGAAATCAATTCACTAACAATTCCCATTGCTGGCAAAATCATAATATAGACAGCAGGATGTGAATAGAACCAGAAGAAATGCTGGTACAAAACAGGGTCGCCGCCCATTGCCGGATCAAAAATGCCTATCCCGTATGCTCTTTCAACAATCAGAAGTAGAAGCGTAATTCCAACAACTGGCGTAGCAAGGACTTGGATAATCGCCGTCGCGTACGTTCCCCAAAGAAATAGTGGCATTTTGAACCAAGTCATGCCCTTTGGACGCATGCGATGAATCGTTACGATAAAGTTCAACCCAGTAAAAATTGAACTGAAACCAAGAATAAAAGCACCAATCAACGCTGGAATAACTCCGCCCATCGAAGATGCCTTGTCAATACTGTACGGGGTATAGAACGTCCAACCAGTATCAATTCCTCCGCTTCCAAGAGCAATTAAAAAGAAGACAAGCCCAAATACCCAAAGCCACCAACTAAATAGATTAAGACGTGGAAAAGCAACATCTTTCGCGCCAAGCATAATAGGTAATACAAAGTTACCAAGGGCTGCAGGAACTGCTGGAATAATTACCAAAAAGACCATAATTGCACCATGCACAGTGAATGCTTGGTTGTACTGGTCTTGCGTCATCATCGTTCCCTCTGGCGTGAGCAGGTGGAAGCGAAGTAACATCGAAAAAACTCCACCTAAAAAGAAAGCGATTAATACGCACACCAAATACATGATGCCGAGTCGTTTGTGATCAAGAGTAAACAACCACGAGAAGATTCCCTTGGTGTGGTTTAGATAGTTGTCTGAACTATTGTTCAAGTTAAGTGTTGTCATCGTTATTGCCTTGGTGTTCCATCTTTATTGACCGTAATGTTGCCTTCTGCGTCGGTTACTTCTGAGAGATGTTTAAACATCTCGATGATGGCGGTAATTTGTTTATCTTTTAATTGCCCTTGAAACGATGGCATCGAACCAAGATACCCTTGCACAATATGTTTCTGCGGATCAACGATTGAAGAGCGAATATAGTTTTCTGGTTGTTCGTAAAGGGTTGTTTCACCAAGCATCGACGAAAGTTTTTCTCCAGATGTAAACGAAACATTTCCACTGTTTACTCTATCCCACAAGCCCTTAAATGTAGGACCCGTGCTGTCACTCCCATCGAGTGTGTGACACGATTGGCATCTGTTGTATAAGCGATTAATCGCGTAAGCAGGAAGTTCGGCAGCACTCATATCTACGTATTCACTCGCAAGTTTTTTCATATCGCCATCAAACTCATCAGCAGGAACCACGTGTACCCATGCTTGCATTTTTGAATGATCCTTGCCACAGTATTCCGTACAGTTCAGCAAGTAATCGCCGACTTTAGTTGCTTCAAACCAAAGTGAGGTGTAGCGACCGGGTATAACGTCCATCTTGACCCTAAATTCAGGAATCCAAATACTGTGAATCACGTCATTGGATGTCATGAGTAAACGAACCGGCTTACCAACCGGAACTGTTAGTTCGCCAACTTGCGTCGCACCATATTCAGTATGATCAAATGTCCAAGTCCATTTTTGCCCAGTAACTGAAACCTCATAACAACCTTCGGGCGCTTCTCGAAGGTTTAAATACCCCTTCATGCCTACTGTAAAAATAACTACGACCAAGAGGAGTGGAATTACAGTCCACGTTACTTCCAGTGCTGTATTGTGAGTTGAGCCCTGTACAGAAACATCGTTAGATGTTCGGCGGTATTTAATTGCAAAAACAACAAGCAACACAACTATTAAAGCGAAGAAGAAGTAGCAAATCCAAGTGATGACAAAAAATGTTAGGTCAACACTTTCTGCAACCGTCGATGCTTGTTCTGGTAACCAGAAGTTCTCTGGCTTACCTGTCGATGCAGTAGACAGTAATAATGATGATAAATATGCCATCATGAAGTTTTTCCATCCGTATCCTGAGTATTAGTTGATTCCAAACCAAGCCGTTTTGGACCTGCCCAGCCAAGCACAGCCAAACCGCCAATTAGCACCAAGATCATTAGGATCGCAGCAGTTCGCATTAATTTCCATGCGCTTGGCGTGTAACTGTTTCGTTCGGGATCGTATTGAAAACAATTGAAAAGCAATAATTTTTCAATCGTGCTACCGATTCTTCCTTCGCTGGCTTCAATCAGTGCGAATTTTATGTCTTGCCCTGCAAATTGAACGTCGTTCATATATTTAGAGATACGACCATCGGGAGTAAGAAACATAATTGACGCTGTGTGATGAAACTCACCTGTTTTCTTGTCAAATACGTAACCAAATCCAAGTGCATCGGAAAGTTTCGTGATGTTTTCTTGTTCCCCAGTTAAAAAGTGCCATCCATCTTCAGAACCATCTCGATTATAGTGTTCGAGATACCCGTTTTTATTTTTTAATGCAAGTGGTGGTTTTTCGTCAGGATTAATGCTTACGGTAACAACCTCAAACTCATCCCCAAGTAACCAATCCATCTCTTCTAAACCTGCGGTTAGTCCGTTAAGGGTCAAACTGCAAAGCATCGGGCACTTGTAATAATTCAACGTGAAGATGATTGGTTTCTCGCCATCAAAATAATCCTCAAGAACAACGTTACTACCATTTGCATCAACAAATGCGAGATCAAGTGGAATCGTTTCGTCAAGGTGTTCAGTAATGCCTACGCCTTCTAGTTCTGGGATTTTTTCATCAGCGAATGTTGGTCCAGCAACAACCGATGCAGATAAAGTGCCAATCGATGTGGCAACAAATGCAAAACAAGTTGTTCGGGAAAGAACCATCTTTTAATTAGAATTCCCTGCAATAATATTCATCGCGTCATTGATAGGAAGCACAAGTCGTTCTACTGTCTCACCTGTTTCAGGATGTTGTTCTGAAACCCAATGCGCGGACTCAACAAGAACTGCACGTTGCGCTTCACGAACCATGTCACGCTCTTCATAACGGATGTTGACATTCTTATCGAATGCCTCTGTTGTTGCAGCCGAGTAGTAGATACCACAAGCAATTGCAACGGTCGTAATCATAAGAAAAGAACCACCAATACCGATTGCCCATGTTGCCCATCCGTCTGGATCTTCGTGTTCATTTTCAATGTGTGGTTGTTCGTGACTCATAAATTCCTCTTATGTGTTTTCAAAGTGCAATGCTTCGTCTAGTCGTGGGTCTGCTGTTGCAACCAAGTTACATTTACGTAAGTTTAAAAATGTCCCTCCTAAAACAAGGAAGTACACTCCAAGTAAACATGTAAAGTTCAAGATGCTAAAACCATATCCAATTTCAGCTGAAGTAATATTGTTTGCAAGTTCGTTATACGAAGTTGCTTGTTCAATTGCTGTTTCAGGAACAACTGGCATAACAAGCCAATAAATGTCAACAAAAAACATCAACAATAACCACGCTGAGATTACTCTAAGTGGCCAAAGCCAACGTTTTGTCCATCGTGTAATCAAGAACAAAAACGGAAGTACAAAGTGTCCGAAGAGTAGTAGAAGCGATATTCCCTGCCAACCGCCAATTTGCCTTGCCATATACCAATTTGTTTCAACGGGTAAGTTTGCATACCAAATTAACATGTATTGACTAAATGCAATATAAGCCCAAAACACAACACCAATACCAAATAACCACTTGCCCAAATCGTGGTAGTGTTCAACTGTTATTGATTTTTGTAAATGACCTGTCTGTTGTAATAGACGCGCAAGCAAAATCATAAGTGCAAAGAACCCGCACATACAAGATGCCCAAAAGTAGACAGCAAACATAGTACTAAACCACTTTGGTTGCAAAGTCATAACCCAATCTATTGCAGCGTAACTTTGAGTTAGTGCAAATAGAATCATGCAAAGGGGTGCCCACTTTTGCATCTTGTGCGTCCACTTAACATCTCCATCTTTATCTTGGGCGGTTGACCACTTAAAATACATAGTTCCAATAAATGCCCAGACAGCAAGAAAGAAGATTGCCCTAATTGACCAGAAAGTTGGTGATAAATATCCCGCCTTTGCGTGGAGCATGTGATCGTGTTCCATCAAATTTGTATCTCCCCATTGATACAAAATCGATCCATCACCTTTGAGTACTAAAACGAGAATTGGAACGAAAAGCATCCAAATCCAAGTTAGGTTCTTTGCCATGCCTTCCGCAATCCGCCTAATAGTAATACTCCAGCCCGAGCGTGTAAGGTGCTGCAAGAGAACAAAGAATAAAGCACCTAAACACAATCCAAGCCCGACCATCCATCCAACAAGGTAGGACTTCCAAAACGTCGTCCAGCCCTCTCCACTTCCAAGTGCTGCGCTTAAGCCAAGGAGAACAACGCCAATGATTGCGAGTATCGGACCCATGCTTGCAGCAAAGCCGGTTAGGCGAATATTGTCGTTTTTTACTTCTGCAACTTTCACTCGTTGCTCCCTTCGCTTGCCTTTGTTCGGGGAAGTGTTTGTGCGTTTGAAACCGTTGATGGATCTGCGTCTTGCGACAATTGCAATGCCTTTATGTATGCAACAATTGCCCACCTATCCTTTGTTGATATTTGAGAACCATAAGCTGCCATCGTGCGAACGCCATTTGTAATTGAGTTAAACAATTGTCCAACAGGTTGTTCTTTTACCGCTTCGTCGTGCAAATTTTTAGGTACAACCCAAGTCGTGCCATTTATGCCAGTTTCTACAAGTTGATTTGCTCGAATGTGAATTAAACCCTCACCCTTACCAACAGCACCATGACACGGAGAGCAGAAAATATTAAACCGTTCTTGCCCACGCATTAGGAATTCATGATCAACAGTAAGTGAACTTGGATATTCGGTAGACCAAGCCCCATCAGTAACACCCATAAAGAGGTGTGTATCGCCAGCCATACCACTTCTTGCAATCGTTCCCTCGACTCTTGGTCTCATTGCGCGACCATCTAGGAAGAGAGCATTCACTTCTTGTGAAACGTACTTTGGCTGATTGTCCATATTCTGAATAATATGAATTCGCGGTTTGTCGCTGTACGCAGTCCTTGCTCTAAAAATTAAAGCAAGCGGAATCGTTGCAACACAGGTAATAACTATGACCATCCATTTGATCCATACGGGGGTCTGCTTAATATCCGTACAAAGCGGTTTCATAATGTCGTCAATAATTTGTTTTATTAAATTGCCCATTATTTTTCCAACGCAATCACAGTATCTGGGTCGAAGGATTTGAAGAGCGCTTCAACATCGTCACGGTTAAATTTAGGATCACGCGCTTCGATAATGAGGTAGAACCTGTCATCTGTAGCGCGAGCTAACGCGGGGTGTTTGAGTGTTGGGTGGTAGAACATCGGTAACTTATTTAAGAAGAATGTTCCAAAGACAGCAGTCAAAGCAGAGAAGAGCACTGTCATCTCAAACGCAACTGGTACAAAAGCAGCAGGACCAAGTAATGGTTTGCCAGAAACGTCAAATTGATACCCAACAACTGGTAACAATGCCCAGATGTCTATTTCAAGTGAGTTAGTAAAAATTTGTAAGAAACACGCTGCAATTAAACCTGTAAGTCCTCCAAAGAAGACAAGGATTGGGAGAATTGTCATCCTCACTCCCATAACTCTATCTAACCCGTGAACTGGGAATGGAACGTTACAGTCGAACCATTTATATCCAGCATCTTTCACTTTTTCAGCAGCATGGTAAATACTTGGAGTATCTGAAAACTCTGCAGCAAGACCATAAAGATTCTCGCGGGCAACGTTGTTTGGTGTTACATCGCTCATCCGTCTTCCTCCAATGCTTTTGCTGTCTCTGCCGTCTCGCCTTCCATTTCGTAGTAACTGTGACCGTGCCCGTGCGGATCAGCAACTGGCATGATTGCCTTCACTTCAGCGATTGCAAGGATTGGCAAGTAGCGAATAAAGAGAAGGAAAAACGTCATGAATAAACCAAACGAACCAAAGAAGGTTAAGACATCAACCCAAGTTGGTTCATAAACGCCCCAACTACTAGGTAAGAAGTCGTTAGCGAGGGAAGTAACAACAATCACAAATCGTTCAAACCACATACCGACGTTTACAAGAAGCGAAGCAGTAAACATTATTGCAATGCTATTACGTGCTTTCTTGAACCAGAAAATTTGCGGCGTAATAACGTTGCAACTCACCATAATCCAGTAAGCCCATGCATAAGGGCCGAACGCGCGGTTAACAAACGCGAACGACTCGTAAATTTCTCCGCTATACCATGCAATGAAAAATTCCATGGAATAAGCGTAGCCAACCATCGATCCCGTTAGCAAGATAATCTTACACATGTTCTCAAGGTGGCGTTTTGTAATAAAGTTTTCCAAACCCCACAATTGACGGGCAGGAATAGCAAGCGTCATCACCATCGCAAACCCAGAGAAAATTGCTCCCGCAACAAAGTAGGGTGGGAAAATCGTTGTATGCCAACCAGGTAATTGTGATACAGCAAAGTCAAACGAAACAACACTGTGCACAGAGAGAACAAGTGGAGTGGCGAGTGCTGCTAACAACAAGTATGCACGCTCGTATCTGTGCCAGTGGCGCATGCTGCCACGCCAGCCAAGAGATAAAATACCATAAGCAATTTGTCTTGCTTTTGTTGTTGCTCTATCTCGAATAGTCGCAAGATCAGGAATCATTCCTAAATACCAGAACAACAACGAGACCGTGAAATATGTGCCAACTGCAAAGACATCCCAAAGGAGTGGGCTTCTAAATTGTGGCCACATATCCATTTGATTTGGAATCGGGAAGAGCCAGTAGGCAAGCCAAACTCGACCAACATGTATACCGGGAAATGTTCCAGCACAGATAACTGCAAAAATTGTCATCGCCTCAGCAAATCGGTTAATTGCAGTCCGCCATTTTTGCCTAAAGAGGAAAAGAATCGCTGAAATTAACGTACCAGCGTGACCAATACCAACCCAAAAAACAAAGTTCACGATTGGGTAACCCCAAGCAGCTGGGTTATTATTACCCCAAACACCAACTCCAGTGAAGAATAGGTAACCGATCATCACTCCAAGCAGAGACATCATGCAAAACGAAACTGCTAATGCGAAGTACCATGACTTTGGTGCTCTTGGAGTCTCGTTCGCTTTAAGAATCTCGTCCGTGACCGAACCAAACTCACTGTGGTTTAAGACCAGTTGTGGTCTTTGCCTAGGATCTTCTCCTGTGTTGTCTAGATTATCAACAGGAACGGTTGTCATTAGTGGTGACCCCCTTCTGTTGCTACTGCACCATCAACAGGATTAGTCACTCTCGCAAGGTATTTTGTGCGGGACTTAATGTTCAGTTCTTCGAGCATCTCGTAAGACCGTTTCTCGTTATGAAGTTTTGACACGCGACTGTTTTTGTCCATCAAGTCGCCAAAAACAATTGCGTCTGCTGGACATGCTTGCTCGCATGCAGTCACGATTGAGCCATCAAGAACAGCAACACGCTGATCGGCTTTCTTTTGTTCCTCAGTTTTCTTAACCCAAGCGTTTTTCGTCGCAATTTTTACTCGTTGAATTCGCTGTGTGCAATAGGTGCATTTCTCCATCACACCGCGCATTCTGACTGTAACGTCTGGATTAAATTGCATTGCTCGTAAGGTCTTACCTCCGGACTGCGCCTTTACGTAATAATCCGGTTGAACTTGCAACAAACCAGTTGAACGAAGAGGATCGCGGCGGAAGTAATCGAAGTAATTAAAACGACGAACTTTAAATGGACAGTTGTTGGAACAATATCGAGTTCCAATACAACGGTTGTAGACCATCGTGTTTAAACCGTCTGTGTCGTGTACTGTTGCGGCAACTGGGCAAACCTCTTCACATGGTGCATTTTCACAATGCGTGCATGTAACCGGTTGAATCGCAACCCCCGCAAGGTTGTTTTCATCATACCCACCATGACCGTTTGATCCAAACGCAAAATAGCGGTCGATTCGAAGCCAATGCATTTCGCGACCCATAAGGACTTGGTCCTTACCGACGATAGGAATATTGTTCTCGGCGTGGCATGCTGCAACGCATGCATTGCAACCTGTGCAAGTTGAGAGATCCAATGTCATGCCCCATTTGTATTGCGCTCCTGCAAATTGTTTTTCTTCGTAAATTGAGAGGGAGTGAACTGTGTGCCCAACATGTTTTGGGAATGCTGGATCCGCTTTGTACTGATCTAGTGTTGCTTCTCTAAACAAGAGAGGTAAACGATCTTGTGCACCTTTTCCGGGAGTAGTATCAACTCCAAAGTGCATTTGTGTAGTTGCAAGTGGATACGTCTGTCCTGTTGCAGAGAGTTTTGCAGAATTAGCCCAAGCGTTCTCTGTAGTTCGAAGCGGGTAAACATCAACTCCAGCCCCTGTGCAAACACGACCGCCAAATGTTCGTCCATATCCAAGCGGAAGAATAACCACATCGTCAGCAGTTCCGGGAACTGGCAACGCAGCGATTGTTATGCTTTTGTTTCCAACTGTAACTTTTAGTAAGTCGCCCTGCTTAACGCCAAAGTCATCAGCTGTTTTTGGAGAAATGAGTGCCGCATTATCCCAAGTAAGTTTGGTGATAGTATCTGGCAATTCTTGCATCCAACCATTATTTGCGTGTCGTCCATCCCAAGTTGAATTAGACGGAACAAAGCAAGCCGTATACCCAACACCACCAACGACCGCACCACCACTTGGTGCTCTTCGATTTACTGGTGGGTTTTCAGATCTTGCCGTTTTGCTAACAACACCATCGTGTACAGCGGTTCGCCATCTTGGGTCCCAGTTGTCTGCGGTTTTTCCAAAGTTCGTTTCCCTAACAAGTGATTGGCCATCCGTATTGTTTTCACCTGCAAGGATTGCAAGGAATTCGATTGCACTAAGTCCATTAAATAGTGGTTGAATAAGTGGTTGACCAATGCAAACAGTTCCGTCTTTTGCTAGCCCATCTCCCCACGACTCAAGCCAGTGTGCAGAATTCACGTGCCACTTGCAAACTTTTGATGTCTCATCTTCAGTATGTGAGAGATGAATTGAAAAGGGTAATCCCTTTATGGCTGCAGCCATGTTTAAGTCAGAAGGTGCGTCAAACGCAGGATTTCCACCAAGAATTATGACGCCTTCTATAGATTTGTTTTGAATCCCTTCTGCAAGATCTTTAATTGATGCATTAAAACCAAAACTACCAGATCGATATGAAACCGTATTCCCAAGCGCGCCTAGTTTTTCATTTATGAGTGCTGCTAGGTAATGCACTGAAGAGGGTTGACTCGCACCAGCAAGAACAAGACCATGTTTGCCTGCATGCTGCAAGTCCGATACCAAACCATCAGCCCATTCAAATTGTTCTTGGGTTAATGAAGGAGCACCATCGATAGACATGTCTACTTGAGCAATTACTTTTGCTAAGTACGTCGCAACCGATGAAACGGCGGCGGGATTCATTGGCATTCTTTCGTCTGCTCTTGCACCTGTGACGGAAAGTGATGGCTCAGCTATCCAGACCCTGTTCATCTTTCCGTGATTCACGGCGCGTCCTTGTGCCCAGCCCCTTGTGTTTGGAACTTGAGATGGACCTGCGCCTAGGAAATCATCGTCAAGTGAAACAATAACAGTTGCTTTAGAAATATCATGAACTGGGATCCAGTTTCCTCCGAATGCGCTTGCTAAACCGTTTCGCTCGTTTGTGTTTGAAAGTGGAGAATATTCAACCCACATTGATTGTGGATTCTTCTCCATAAACGCTCGGCGCATTCTTTCAAATGTAGGAGAACTTGACGGTTCGGTTACAACTGCAATGCCCTTGCCTTCATTTGGAAGGTATGCACCAATCCAATCTTTGAATGCAGTGATTGAAGAGTCCTTACCTTCGTAAGTTGGCTTGCGACTTCTATCTGGCTCGTAGAGTTCAAGAATAGATGCTTGCGTGAACGCATCCGTTGCACCTTTGCTATCCGGATGTTCGGGGTTACCTTCGATTTTAGTTGGTCGTCCATCGTTACTTGTAACAAGAACACCTTGTGAAATACCACCAAAGTCAAAACAACTTGCGTATTGCTCTGGGATTCCGGGCATCGTGTTTTCTGGTCGGTGTGCGTATGGAACAATGTTTTCCTTAGGCCACCTTCGACACCCAGCGACTCCTAAACCAGCGAGTGCCATAGAAGCACCCATTATTTTTAAGAAATGACGGCGATCATCTCCTGATGCTAGAAGTTCGCTAGCCCCTTCTGGAAATTCGCCCTTCATTTTTGTTTGAAAGTCCTCACTAGCAACGACCTCATCAAGAGATCGCCACCAAGTCCTACCGTTTTTGTTCGATTCATTCAACGATGACATGTGGAGCAGTCCTGTGATGGGTTCAAGTTGTTTAGTTCTCGCCAATTGATACTGTTTGCAATCTTTTCTGCATCTGACATATCAATGCCCCACTCTAATTGTGTAACAAGATCTGGATTACGAACGTGTGGGTCAGGGTTTCGGTGGCAATCGAGACACCAGCTCATGCTCAAAGGTTGATGTTGGTAGACAACGTCCATTGTGTCAACACGACCATGGCACTCTACACAACTAACACCGCGAGTTACGTGTGCTCCGTGATTGAAGTAAGAATATTGAGGAAGATCATGAACACGTACCCACTCTATTGGCATGCCCGTCTCATAACTTTCAAATAGCGGTTGCAATTCATCACTTTCGGGATGAATCTGTGCATGGCAATTCATACACGTTTGTGTTGGAGGTATAGCAGCGTGTTGTGTTTCTTCAACGGTGTTGTGGCAATAGCGACAATCAAGTCCAAGTTCGCCAGCATGTAATCTGTGACTAAAAGGAATCGGTTGTTCTGGCATATAACCAATGTCCGTTGCATGTGGACTAAATCCGTATGCAACTACGATTGCAAAATACAACGGTGCCGTTAAACCTGCCACAAAAATCGCTGGCAACGCTAAGTTCGTCCAGCGAGGAAATGTGTATCGGTATGGTGTCATAAAGTTGTCTCAGACCTCGTAGTTAAGTGGCCAAATCCCGTTCAGAACGGAGTACTTTTGGTGAAAAAAACTAGACCCCAACAATCGGGCACTAGAAGAAACAATGAAGCGGGATATGATAGTGGGACTGGCCGTATCATCAAGTGAGATTGCGTCTCAATTCACAAACATATCTATCCGAAAATGACCTTTTTGTCTTGTTTAGAGCGGAGGGAGACGGAAAAAATTGTTAGCGTTCATATCAAGTTGTTGCTCAAATTCAACCAACGATTGACCCTTGAGGGCGGCTAAAAATGCTGCTGTGTGGACAACATTTTTGGGTTCGTTTGGTCGCATTTTTCTTACCGGCTCTGGTGATAGGTACGGGGCATCGGTTTCAACCATTATTCTGTCCATTGGCACAATTTCTGCCGCTGCAACAACTTCTACTGCGTTTTTGTACGTTACTACCCCCGTAAAACTAATCATAGACCCAAAATCTAGAATCAGCTTTGCTTCCTCTGGTGTCTCTGTAAAACAGTGAAATACAAAGCGATTCCCTTCTATGGAACTATCTTCAAATATGGGTAGCAAATCGGTAACAGCCCGCCGACAGTGCACGATTATCGGACGCTCGTCCCCTTCTGATTCCTCAATTATGGAGATATGCTCTTCAAGTAGTTTGCTTTGCAACTCATAATCTGGTTTGTCATAATGGCAATCAAGGCCAAGTTCCCCCCATGCCACGCACCTCTTATCTTGTGCTGCGGCGCAAACATAGTCCCAATTCCAATCTCCATCCGCGTGCAGGGGATGAATCCCTGACGAGAAGAATACTCGGTCGTCTATGTTTGCTAACTCTCTAGCTGCAATAGCATCATCACCATCGGTGGCAACCGTAATCATTCGATGAACTCCCGCTGCTTGTGCACTTTCGATGATGTCCGGAACACAACCAGTAAACTGACTGCTCGTCAAATGGCAATGGGTGTCAATCAAGGCGTACTCCAATTGGTTCATCTTCTTCAACTGAAAAAGGAACAATTAGTGAAGGAACTCCTTCAAGTGCTATATTGATTTCTCCACCTTCTACATCCTTTGACACCATAAACATTTTCATTCGAATTGTCCAGATTTCTGGAGTACCATTGTTTGCATCCGCATCTTTGGTAAGAGTCCAAGAGTCAAACTTTAACCTTATACCACTTTGTGTAGTTATTGTTGGTTGTTTTGGCTTCTCTTCTTTATCCCATTCTAATTTTAATATCCCCCTAGTTCCCATAGCTGACCCATGATAAAAAACTGGGCGCTGAGGTGACAAACTCATGGGCTGGATAAATCTACCAATACCATCGACATAAAGAATTACCTTCTCTCCAGAAGCAAATTCTAATCTGATTTTTGATGAACGTAACTGGCTTTTTGTTAATTTTAAATTCACTGTAACGAAAAGAACGCTTCCTGGTGTCACGATTTCACTTGACCAATCCGAGGTAGTGCACCCACAAGATGGGACAACGTTTACAAGTTTTAAGTCGTGACCTGATTCGTTTGTAAGCGAGAAGGTGTGAGATAATAACGAAGATGGTCTCTCTATTGGGACAACCCCAAAACTGTGTCTCAAATCCCCAGAAACAGGACCTCCAAACACCATCGGAACAATAATCCACACTGTAAAAGTAGTTGAAAGTAACACAAAAGCGATGGAAACAAGGTGGAGTTTTCGTTTGGACATCAATTGGAAATCGTACCGTAAACCCAAATTGGATGCGTCCTTCCTATTCCTAGCAAGTTACGTCATTCAACACCGCATTGAAAATCCAATTGCAACAAGCATTCTTAGCGGTGAATTTGTTTCTGGAGATACGATTCAAGTGGACGAAGCGGGTGGTGAACTAACTTTTGCAAAAGCATAATCGCTTTCTTCTAAAGGGGGGACCCAATAACAATCCCGCGGGTCGTTTTTTGCTTTGCCGCGGAGACGCGAAGGCGCGGAGATAAGATTGGGTTGTTAGTTCCTAAACCGAAAATGTATTCCTCCGCGTCTCAGTGGCAATTCTTCTTCCCAAAAACAATCCCGCGGGTCGTTTTTTGCTCCGCGGGTCGTTTTTTGCTCTTTTTTTGGACTGTCTAAAATTATAAAATGCGGTGAAACCAAAGTAGCCGTACAATCACTCCTATGACTTTAACTTGCAAGACAGCAGGAGAATCCCATGGTCCGTGTGGCATTGCATTCATAGAGGGGATGCCGGCAGGACTTTCACTCGATACAAATTTTATTAACGCAGAGTTAAAACGAAGACAAGGAGGCTATGGTCGAGGCGGTCGCCAAACAATTGAACAAGACGAAGTTGTTTTTCTATCGGGAGTTCGTTGCGAAGTTACAACTGGCGCTCCAATTGTGGTGCAAATCGCAAATAAAGATAATCGTCTAAATGACCTTAGTGCGACGCCGCCTGTTCACAAGCCAAGACCCGGACATGCAGACCTTGCTGGATCGATAAAGTGGTTAACTAATGACTGTCGCAATACACTTGAGCGCGCAAGCGCAAGAGAGACAGCAGCAAGAACAGCAGCAGGTGCCATTGCAAGATGTTTACTAAAAGAGTTTGAAATTGAGGTCTTCGGATTTGTTAGAGGTATGCTAAACGTGGTCGCACCAACAGAAATTACTCGTGAAAACTGGCAGGAAATAAGAGATGCCCGTGACGATTCGGATACATACTGCCCTGATGATGCTTCATGTAAATCAATAATTGCTCATATACGAAATGCAAAAGAGAACAAAGATACAGTCGGGGGATTGTGCGAAACTCACGTATTTGGGTGTCCTCCCGGACTTGGATCTTGTACGCAATGGTACGAAAAATTGGACTCTAAACTGGCGGGTGCTGTTATGGGTATCCAAGCATTTAAGTCCGTTGAAATTGGTCTTGGTTCAAAATGTTCGCAACTTCATGGTTCCAAAGTACACGATCCAATTGTGTTTGATAAAGAAAAACGAAACGAATGTCACTTTGGCTTCACTCGTCCAACAAATCATGCTGGCGGAATTGAGGGCGGCATGAGTAATGGTATGCCGATTGTAGTTCGCGGAACAATGAAGCCAATCTCAACGTTACTCCAAGGGATGGACAGCGTCGATTTGAAAACTGGTGAGTCGGCAAAGAGCGATTACGAACGGTCAGACATCTGTGCACTTCCCGCAGCAAGTGTCGTTATGGAAAACGCAATTGGTTTTGAAATTGCTTCGGCATTCCTTGACTCCTTTGGTGGATCGACAATGGAATTGGTTCGCGCGGCTCATGACGCGTTTGCTGATGCATCTCGAAAGATAACACCGTCATGAGTTTGATTGTCGCCTCAGTACACGGCGAAGTTCCAGAAAACTTACAGGGTGCAGACCTTCTTGAAATTCGTATTGATGGAATGGATGTCGATGAGGCAATTGTAAGATTGCCTGAGTTCCTTGACTCTTGTGAAATTCCAGCAATCATAACTTGCAGAAGCAAATGCGAGGGTGGTATGTTTGATGGTGATGAAGAAAATCGCGTAAAGATGTACCGCGCTGCGCTTGCTTGCGACAACCCACCAAGATACATAGACGTAGAACATGAGGTTCTAACCCGACATCCTCTTATGCTTGATGCTCTTGCATGTGAAACAACTGACATCATCCTTTCGTGGCATGACCCAACCGGAAGACCAAATGATTTAATTCAACGAGCTGCAGCCATGCAGGATGTGGCTGGAGTAAGTATTGTAAAAATGGTCTGGCGCGCACGTTCGATTCGTGACAATCTTGAAGCATTCTCTCTATTGCAATCAAGACAACAACCAATGATTGCAATGTGCATGGGGGAATTTGGTTTAATGAGCAGGGTCTTAGCACCTAAGTTTGGTGGGTTCGCTGTCTTTGCTTCAGTCGATGGAATGGAAAAAACTGCACAAGGGCAAGTAGAAGTAAAACAACTACGTTCACTTTACCATTTCGACGCAATAAATAATGACACAAAAGTATACGGGGTTATTGGTAACAATGTAGCACACTCAAGTAGCCCAGCATTTCACAACGCAGCATTTGAAGCAGCAGGCAAAAATGCTGTTTACATACCTCTTTCAATTCCTTCTGGTTGGGAGCACCTTAAGGCAAGTATTTTCGCTCTCTGCAATGATTCTGCGATGAATTTTGAAGGAGCAAGTGTAACAATTCCTCATAAAGAAAATATGATGCAACTTGTAGATGTTCCAGACGACAACTGCAAAGAAACAGGTGCTACAAACACAGCAAATTTTAAGGATGGTCATATATTCGGTTATAACACCGACGTAGAGGCGCTTGCAAAAATTGCGCCTAGCGCAAAACGTGTCTTGATACTCGGTGGGGGTGGTGCTGCAAGAGCTGCGATAACTGCAATGGCTTCAAATGGGGCAACTGTTTTTGTAGTTACGAGAAGAACTGAGCAACAAGTACAACTTGAACAAGAATTAGCTTGCTCCATTGCTCCAAAAGAACTTAGCGAGATTGATACTATTATTAATTGCACTCCAGTAGGAATGGAGGGTGGAAACGACGAATTTGGCGACCCGCTTACACAATTAGCACCATCGGTTTCCTTAACAACATCAATTACTGTTATAGACACTGTTTATAAACCAGTAGAGACTCCGCTGATACAACGAGCAAGAACAGTTGGATGCACAGTAGTGACGGGCAATGAAATGTTTCGTTTGCAAGCAGCAGCACAACAACTTATCTGGACCAAAACATAAACCGCGCTGCGGTTCCGCTTTCAAAGTGCCTTCAAAAACAATCCTGCTAATTTCTAATAACAGTCAGGTCGAAATCACTTTGAAAATAGATGCAAAACATCCTCTTGGGATGTAAAGGGTTTACCAGACGGAATGTGCACAATTCCAAATGGTGCCCGAACGTCAACGCCGATTGGGTCGATGCCTACCACAACAGGATCTATTACTTCAACATTAGTTCTCTCTAAACAAACTCTTCGAATATTCTCTCTGAAGTTGTTATTAATTTCTTTACAAAGTGAATATTCGATATCTGCTAATAAGTTCTCGCGGCACAAGGCGTCGCCATCTATAAACATTTCATGAAAACGAGCCGCATCGATATCAACAATCGCCCACTGGACATCGGGGGACTGGCCGTGATAAACATTCCATCTATCAGCCATCATCCCATCTTCTCCTTCTTCATTGAACTGTCTAAGAGAAACGTGCATTTCCATACAATTTTCACAATACTCCGGAACAAACATAATAGTATCGCAAGGTTGCAACATAGCAACCATAGCAGGAATAACTAATTCACCCATTGGACAAATCACATATGAAACATTTTGAGAATGTTCTCCAAACTTTAGAGTAGCGGTTGTGTTGCTACGAAGAAATGCCCATGCAACGTCAGATATTTGTTGTTCATCGAATGGCTCCATTATCTAGAACTCATTGCTTTTTCGATTGCAGAGACCTTTTTAGGGATTTTCGCGGAAAGATTTTTGTGACCTTTGGCTGTTACAACAATATCATCTTCAATCCGAATACCAATTGCCTCATCTGGCAAATAAATGCCTGGCTCAATCGTAATCACTGCTCCCTTTTTTAACGGTTTAATTGGACCGCAACTGTCGTGTGTTTCTAAGCCAAGATGATGTCCAATACTATGGATAAAAAAGTCACCGTATCCGGCTTTTGTAATTATTTTTCGTGCAATCGAATCTAATTCAGAAAGTGTTACTCCTGGTTTTACTGCACGTATTGCTGACTCGTGTGCGGTCAAAACAACTTCGTAAATCTCTTTTTGACGTTTCGTAAATCTTCCAGATACAGGAATAGTTCTTGAAATGTCAGCTCCATAGCCAGAGTGAAAAGCACCCGAATCAATGCAAACCAAATCTCCATCCATTAAGTCCTGGTCGTTCTCTTTGTAATGCAAGACAGTACTATTTAAACCGCTGCCAACAATCGGTGGGAAGGCGCTCCCTCGACCACCTGCCATCGCATACCCATGCTCAAGTGTTGCTTGTACTTTATATTCGTTTACTCCACTTTTGACGAACTTGAATGCATTATCAAAACCAGCGGCGGTTATATCCACTGCTTCTTGTATCAATTTTATCTCGGCTGTTGATTTCACACTCCTCAAAGAAGGAATAACACCAGTGCAGTCAACAATTTCACATCCAGCCGTTCTAGCGGCAACATCGTTCCACATATTTAAGTCATTTGAAACTTGTTGCCCAACTAGCGATGGCGGCATCAGAGTCGCTAACCGCTTTGTTCTAGAAACCACATCTTGTAACACCATCGGCAACGACGGCAATCTCATTATGGAATTAATACCAAGCTCATTCCGAAGGGTACTTCCAATTGACTCCCTCAAGCCATCCCACTGCTCTTTCTCAGGGTCTCTTGAAGCCAAAAACAGTATTTCACAACGCGTAGTAACTTTGTTTGAAGGGTCAAGAAGTAAGACGGCTCCTGATTCATTTGTAATTCCAGTTAAATATTCAAAGTGAGGATGAGGGCGCCATTTTGAGTCAAGGTGAGTATCGGCTTCGCCAGAAAAAACAAGCCCAGCCGCTCCATTTAGTGCTTTTATCACTTTCCCCCTTCTTGAAGCATATTCCTTCTTGCTAATCATTGCTCCATCATATATCGAAAACCGAAAGTAGAAGAGAGTCCAATTTTTTACCACCCTCAATAACATCTAAAACAAGTTTTGGAATTACTACAGGGCACTGTATCTTTTCTAAGTCAACAACATCTTTTGCCTTTACCCAATCCTTATGAGTCATTACAACAGCGTCTACATTTGAGGACGTCTCGGATAACATCGACAATTCCGTGTTTGAAAACGGTTGGTGATCTCCCGCTGGAAGTTGGGTTGCTACTTTGGCTCCAAGCCGAACCAGTGCTTCTATAACTGGCTGTGGAGATCCAATTCCAAGACGAACTGCAACTGACTTACCGGTCAACCACCCAAGCGGTTCCTCTCGCTGGCCATCTCTATCTATTACATGAAACAATTCCCAGTGGTGAGCAGTCCAAGCAATTGGCTCAGAGCCCGTTACTTGTTTCACCGCATCTGCAAAAGTTGGGTCAGACCTTTGAGCATGACTTACAACGATTGCGTCCGCTCGCTTAAGCCCATTAATTGGTTCTCTTAGCCAACCCGCAGGTAACATTCTTTGGTCAAAAACATTACGCAAAAAATCTAAAACAACGATGTCTAAATCCCGATGAAGTTTTCGGTGTTGGAATCCATCGTCCATAACTAAGCAGTCCGCCTTACCCCCGTCTTTTATGTATGCATCAATTTGAGCAAAACGGTCACCCCCGATAATGACGTCAATATTTTTTATTTTTTCTCTATATTCAACCGCCTCATCTGCAAACTCTGGATCGATTGCTGCATACCCGCGCATAACAATTGCTGGGTTGTAACCGTGTTCTCGAAGTAGGCGAACTATCCAAGTAACCAGTGGGGTTTTACCGGTTCCACCTACCGTCAAGTTCCCAACTGCTATGACTGGCAAGGGTACTTCCTTTATATTTTTATCTTTGTCATAGTGCCTGTTCCGAACACCAACTATCTTTCCATAAATCCACGACGCTGGAATTGCAATGACATCAAGGTAACTCGGAAGAGGTGTGTGCATCTTTATTAATCGCTAGCAAGTTCTTTTAGTAATTGAATCATTGGTAATCCCATCACAGAAGTTGGATCCCCTTCGCAATCAATTGGCCAACCAGCAACTATCCTTTCTGACAAATTGTACCCTCCCGCTTTTCCCTTCCACGCACCCGTTGCAACATAATTAAATATATCATCTTCCGAAATATGTCCCAACGTGATTGTGGCAACTTCAAAACCAACTTGGATTCTATCTCCATTTAACGATTGTAAACACCAACCAGTGCACACTTCATGTTCTCTATTCGTCATAGATAGAATCATGGAAAACGCCTCATCTGAATCATTTGGTTGTCCAATTATTTCTTTATTTACAATACAAACTGTATCCGCAGCCAACACCGTGCCATCACATCTTTCTTGCAACTGCCTAACGTTTTCTGACTTCATAACAGCTAGCGACTGCACCCAAAGATCAACTGGTATAGTGCAACAAGTCAAACCACCATCGTCGATATTAGGAGGAGATATAACTACGTCTATACCGTTTTCAGATAGCAGTCGCGATCTTCTTGGTGATGAACTTGCTAATACGATTGGCTGCTTCCACTTGCTCACGTTCTGTTTTCGGCTTTTTATCACAATTTGCCGTATCGTTTCGTGCAAAGTTGTGGTTCAATATCGCGATTCTAATGAACATTGACTTGACAGAATGCGTTTTACAATCAATAGTTCTTTATGTAGCACATCTTCATGACTGACCAACCAAACAATAAGACAGAAACCGAAACGACTACTACTTCTGAAAGAAGCGGTTCGCCGGGCGCATCAACGTTTGGATTTGAGACAATCCTTGGCAAGTTGGTAATAGAAAACGGGCTAGTTACCCCTGAGGAACTGAGCGAGTGCCAATCATTGCTTCAGGACTCTGAGGGAGTTGCTACTGGACATACTTTGGGCGATATCCTTGTTAACCACAAATTTGTTACACAAAGACAACTCGACCGACTTCAGGTTGATTTTGATACACGAAAATCGACACAAAGGATTCAGGGATATAGAATCATTCGCAAACTTGGCTCTGGTGCTATGGCGACTGTTTTTCTTGCACAACAAGAAAGTTTAGACCGTCCTGTTGCAATCAAAGTTCTTCCAAAGAAATTCTCTGATAACAAGGAATTTCTTGAACGTTTCTACAAAGAAGGAAGAGCTGCTGCACAACTAAACGATGCAAATATCGTACAAGCGTACGATGTTGGGCAATCTGGAGAGTATCACTATTTTGTAATGGAATTCGTTGATGGTGACACTGTGTACGATCGTATAGTCAAGAAAAAGAAGTTATCCGAGGTAGAAGCTATCCAGATTATTCGTCAAGTGGCACGTGCCTTAAAACATGCTCATGAGGTTGGTTTTATTCACCGTGATATCAAACCAAAAAATATCATGATTTCAAGTACAGGAGATGTAAAACTTGCAGACCTAGGTCTCGCTAGAGCGCTTGATGATTTAGAAGCCGCGGAAGCAGAGGCAGGTCGAGCTTATGGAACACCCTATTACATAAGTCCAGAACAGATTCGAGGGAAAAAAGACATAACCGCCTCGGCAGATATTTACGGTCTTGGAGCTACGCTTTATCACATGGTGACTGGCAAAGTTCCTTTCTCAGGTAAAAGCCCCTCTGATGTAATGCACCGTCATTTGAAGCAAGAACTTGTTCCACCAGACCACCTTAACCCATCTTTATCTCCGGGCTTTTCTCAAATTATCGAAATGATGATGGCAAAAGATGTTGCGCAAAGATATCAAAACGCTTCCGACTTGATTGAAGATCTTGATGCTGTTTCAAGAGGAGAACCCCCTCAATTTGCAAAGCCAACGCTGGATTTTGCAAAACTGGCTCAAGTAGCACAAGAAGTTCCTGCGAACGAACCTACGAATCAAGAGACAAACATGACTTCGCCTATTTTGATTCCGTTACTTGTTGGAAGCGCCTTCATAAATCTTTTACTTATACTTCTTTTAATATTTCTTAAGTGAATTTATGAACAACACTTCTCTTGTTTTCTTGCGCTCCAATCAGCAAGAAAGTTCTCAAGCCCTTTGTCTGTTAACGGGTGGTTCATCATTTGCTTTATGACTTTGAAGGGTACCGTTGCAACATCGGCACCAATAAGTGCGCACTGAACAAGGTGAAGTGGATGGCGAATTGATGCTGCAAGAATTTTTGTGTTAAAACCATAGTTGTCATAGATAGTTCTAATCTGCTGAATTAATTCCATACCATCACCACCAACATCATCAATGCGACCAAGGAACGGGCTCACCAAAAACGCTCCCGCTTTTGCGGCCATCATTGCTTGGAGTGGTTGGAAACATAGTGTCATATTTACCCTGACACCTCTATCAGAGAGTGTCTTGCACGCCTTCAATCCATCTACGGTGCATGGTAATTTGATAACCAAATTGTCAGCAATTTCAAGAAGAGTGTTTGCTTCTTCAATCATTCCATCGTGTTCTAGTGCAACTACTTCACCGCTTACGGGACCATTTACAACATCGCAAATCTCCGACATTCTGCTATGGAAATCAACACCCTCCTTTGCGATCAAACTTGGGTTTGTTGTTACGCCATCGAGCACTCCAAGAGCTGCTGCCTCTTTAATATCATCAATATTTGCTGTATCTATGTAGAGTTCCATGGTGGGAATCATACCCGAGCAATTGGTGCATTTGGGACTCCCAAAGTATGATGATGCAATGACTATCCAACAACGAATTGAAGAACTCGGTCTCACGCTCCCAGAAGTTCCAAAGCCAGTTGCAAATTACATCCCTGCAATCCATGTTGGCAATGAAGTGCGAACGAGTGGACAAATCCCGATGAAAAACGGAACTCTTGAATTTAAAGGTTCTGTTCCTACTCAACAAAGCGTTGAATCAGCAACCGAAGCTGCAAAACTATGTGGTTTAAACGCGATTGCGGCTGCTGGTTCTTGCCTGGGTAGCGTAAATAAAATTGATGGTGTTCTCTCTGTCCGTGTTTTTGTGGCTTCTGAATCGGGCTTTGAAGGTCATTCGGCTATAGCCAACGGCGTAAGCGACCTAATGGTGGCTGTTTTTGGCGACTCAGGCAAGCATACAAGGGTAGCAATGGGCTCAATTGGACTACCTCTTGGCGCCACGGTAGAGGTAGAGGTCGTTTTTTCAACTACCTAATTATTCAACATATTATCGGACGAAGTAATTTTTTCTTTTTTTTATACTTGACCGCATCCTCAACCCTCACAAGAATGTATATATCTGTATTCTGTGGGATTCTGACCGGAGTGGCAACTTTATTATCGCGATTCAGTTGACCGCACTTATTGCTCGAAAGAGCGCATTATCCGCCGCACTGGTCGACATTTCGACGCCGAAACACCTTGTTGGTGTGGTTGGCATGTGCGGCGGTAAATAACCTTTTATATAAAAAGATGAAAGCCGCCACGGGTTGATGCTGCAATGAGACGGTAGATGCCCGACAGTTTTCATCGGCTGTTAGTCGGTGCAATGGTTTTTCTTGTGTTGCCATTCGTGTCAGGGAAACGCAACACAACCAAACACGTTGTACTAATAATAGTCATCACAAACGTTCTCATTTATGTTTTTTATCAATGGAGATTACTCAATTATGAAACGCAACAATCGAGGTTTTACCCTCATCGAACTACTCGTCGTTATCGCAATTATTGCGCTATTGATGGGCCTATTGTTACCGGCTCTTGCAAAAGCGCTTGGCAATGCTAGAGTCCGAAAAGACCAAGGGCAACTTAAAGGTATCACGAATACATATTCAATTTTCGCTGAATCAGACAAGAGTGAAATGTTCCCAAAACCAGGTATTATCGATCGTGCCGCAACTGAAATTTCAAGTGGGCACTTTGGCAATAGTTACCACGGTCCACAAGGAGCCAACCTTCAAATTCAAGGCAAGGGTCCTGAGGACTTTGAAGCAAACTTAAGCGGCTGGTTACACTCGTCAATGATTGGTCAAAACTTTTATGAACCAAACATTCTTATAAGCGCAAACGAACAAAATGCACTCGTCGCTGCAAAGGGCGACCTTGGTGCAAACCCAGAAGAAGTTCCCTATGACTATGACGCTGTAAAACCAGCAGAAGACGTATATTGGGACCCACTATTTTCAGCAGATATCACTGGCGATGGCGGGGCTGGACCAAACGCACAAGATGGTGTTGTTGGAAAGCGAGATGTTTGCCATACTTCCTATGCAAACCTTGCAATCTGTGGTCAACGTGCAAAGAAAACTTGGACTAACGGTGACAGCAGCATCGTCGTGCTTTCAAGCCGTGGACCTGAAATGGGAATCAATGACGACGTCGAATACACTGATTCGCCAACGCTACTCTTGTACGGTCCACCAGAACAGTGGGAAGGAATCTATTCCGCAGCTGACGGATCATCGCACTATGCGCAGACCCTATGGTTTGATGGTGTCGTGTATCGTCCAAAAGATGACCTCGTTCCAGTTCTTGACAATGCCTTCGACGCAGAGTTTTGGGACTTCCTTAATTACGTACCTGATGACGAAACCATTGTGAACAATGGTGGTCCATCTGGTGATACTTGGATGGTGCTCAATGTCGAAGCGACTGAGTACGATGTCACACCTGTATGGGATAGTACTCAATAAGCACTATTCTGAAAATAAACGTTTAAAACACTTAAATGGATTTAATTTATATGAAATACGATACAAAAGAAAAAAGAGGCTTTACGCTGATTGAATTACTAGTTGTAATGTCAATTATTGCTCTCTTGCTGAGTATTCTTATGCCAGCACTTGGACGAGCAAAAGCGGAAGCGATGCTCACAAAAGACCAATCACAGGTGAAAGCTCTCTACGGTGGTTTCTCCGCTTGGGCGCCATCACATAATGG